>NZ_BAABLV010000005.1:0-198948 GCF_039544535.1 Tessaracoccus lubricantis | reverse complement strand
GGCATCGACATCCAACACGACCGTCTCACCCAGATC
The DNA here is from genome assembly GCF_039544535.1 of Tessaracoccus lubricantis. Lineage (NCBI taxonomy): Bacteria > Bacillati > Actinomycetota > Actinomycetes > Propionibacteriales > Propionibacteriaceae > Tessaracoccus > Tessaracoccus lubricantis. The sequence continues at coordinate 198,912 of NZ_BAABLV010000005.1, read as the reverse complement.
GGTCCCGGCGACCTTCGAAGCCAGAACCCCGCCAGTAGCTGTCAGCTGGGACCACACGTGGCGCCGGACCCGGGCCCGGGCCGTGGCGATCTTCCTCCGCCTGGCGTCGGTGACCTCATCCAACGCACGCCACACCGTCGGAGCAGACGCAACCGGCCCCAAGATCTGCCTCTGGTGGCGCAGGACGTCGATGTCGGAGATCGCCTCGCCGCCGTCGGCGAGTAGCACCGCGACATCGGTCAGTACCTGGCCACGGTCATGCACAGAGGGGATGAACGAACGCCGGGCCATCGCCGTCGACAGGGCTCCGGTCAGGCCGGTGTTCTCGGCCAGCATCCTCAGCCCGATGCTGCCGGCGTGGGCGATCACCGCGCCGCCATCGCCGGTCACGGACATACCGGTGGACCACGAAGTACGCTTCACCTACGGAGTGCCTTCCGCTTCAGGGGTTTTGAACAGTCGCATGTCCAAGTATCCCGTAGTCAGAAGGCACTCCGGCCTATCTGCAGCACGCGTCGCTCACTCCGCCATGAACGATCGAGGCTAAGTGCACGATGTCAAACGTTTTCGGTAACGTTTTCGTAACCGACTCACTCACTCGATGACGATGGAGCACCACATGAACCCCTGGGCAAACACCGAACACCCCCTTGACGAGAGGGTGGACGCCCTGCTCGACGAGATGACGCTCGCCGAGATGGCCGGCCAGCTCGGCGCCTTCTGGCCCCGGCCGAAGGAGCGCGCGGAGGGCGGCGGCGAGGTCGCCCCCATGGAGTCTGTGATGTCGAGCGGCGAGTTCGAGGAGGTCAGCCGCGACGGCTTGGGCCACCTCACCCGCGTGTTCGGCAGCGCGCCCGTCTCAGTGGAGGAGGGGGTGGGGAACCTGGCCAGCTTCCAGAGCCGGGTCGTCGAGCACTCCCGCTTCGACATCCCCGCCATCGCGCACGAGGAGTGCCTGACCGGGCTCACCGCGTGGCGCGCCACCGTCTACCCCGCGGCCATCGCATGGGGCGCGACGTTCGACCCGGCGCTCATCGAGGAGATGGCCTCGGCCATCGGGCAGGACATGGCCGCGCTCGGGGTCCACCAGGGCCTGTCGCCGCTGCTCGACGTGGTGCGCGACTACCGCTGGGGCCGCGTCGAGGAGACCATCGGCGAAGACCCCATGCTGGTGGGCACCGTCGGCACCGCCTACGTGAAGGGTTTGCAGGGCGCGGGCGTCCTCGCCACGCTCAAGCACTTCGTGGGCTACTCCGCCTCCCGCGCCGGCCGCAACCACGCGCCGGTCAGCATCGGCACGCGTGAGATCGAGGACATCCTGCTGCCCCCGTTCGAGATGGCGGTCCGCGAGGGCAAGGTGGCCAGCGTGATGAACTCCTACTCGGACCTCGACGGGGTGCCCGCCGCCGCCAGCCGCCACCTGCTGACGCACGTGCTGCGCGAACGCTGGGGCTTCGAGGGCACCGTCGTGTCCGACTACTGGTCCGTGAGCTTCCTCCAGGCGATGCACCGCGTCGTCGACGACCTGACCGAGGCCGGCGCGCTCAGCCTGCACGCGGGCATGGACGTGGAACTGCCCGAGACCGGCGCGTTCGGGCACCTCGAGGAAGCCGTCGAGCGCGGCATCCTCACCGAATCGGACATCCGCCAGGCCGCCCGCCGCGTGTTGCGCCAGAAGATCCAGCTGGGTCTGCTCGACGAGGGCTGGGACCCGGCCACGGCCGGCGCTGCCGTCGACCTCGACAGCCGGCGCAACCGCGACATCGCCCGCCGCGTGGCGGAAGAATCCATCGTGCTGCTCGCCAACGACCAGAACCTGCTGCCGCTCCAGGCGAAGAGCATCGCGTTGGTCGGCCCCACCGCCGACGACGCGCTGACCTTCCTCGGCTGCTACTCCTTCCCGAACCACGTCATGCAGCGCCATCCCGACATGGAGATGGGACTGGACATGCTGTCGTTGGCCGACGCCGTGCGCGCGGAGTTCGCGGGGCTGAGGTCGCCGTCGAGCGGGGCGTGCCCATCCTCGAGCCCGACACCTCCGGGATCGCCGCCGCGGTGGAGGCCGCCAGGAACGCCGAGGTCGCCGTCGTGGCCGTCGGCGACAAGGCCGGCATGTTCGGCCACGGCACCTCCGGCGAGGGCTGCGACGCCGTCGACCTCCGCCTCCCCGGCGCCCAGGCCGACCTCGTCGAGGCCGTCCTCGCCACCGGCACCCCGACGGTGCTGCTGGTGGTCTCGGGTCGCCCCTACTCGCTCGGCGCGTTCGCGGACCGGGCGGCCGCCATCGTCCAGGCCTTCATGCCCGGCGCCGAGGGCGGCATGGCGATGGCGGGGGTGCTGTCCGGCCGCGTGAATCCCACCGGCAAGCTGCCCGTCGGCATCCCGAACCATCCGGGTGGCCAGCCCGGCACCTACATCGCGCCCCCGCTGGGCTGGTTCTCCGACGGCGTGTCCAACCTGGACCCGCGGCCGCTGTTCCCGTTCGGCCACGGCAGCTCCTACACGTCCTTCGAGATCTCCGATCTCCAGCTCTCCGCCAGCGAGGTGCCCGTCGACGGCGAGCTCACTGTCACCGCCACCGTCGCCAACACCGGCGACAGGGCGGGCGCCGAGGTCGTCCAGGTGTACCTCTCGGACCGCACCGGCCAGGTGGTGCGCCCGCTGAAGCAGTTGGTCGCCTATGCGAAGGTCCCGCTGGAGGCGGGGGAGTCGCGGACGGTCACGTTCGGCCTGCACGCGGATCTGATGAGCTTCACGGGGCTGGCCAAGACCCGCATCGTCGAGCCCGGCGCCATGGAGGTCAAGGTGGGTGCGAGCAGCGAGGACACGCCGCTCGTCGGCGCCTTCACCCTCACAGGCGCGGTGCGCGAAGTGGGCGAGGGTCGTGTCCTGGTCCCGTCGATCTCCCTAGGCTGATCCCATGGCATTCTTCGACCTCACTCCCGCCGAGCTGGCCACCTACGCGCCTGAACTCGACGAGCCTGCCGATTTCGACCAGTTCTGGGCCCGCACGTTCGAGGAGCACGGCTCCGGCCCGCTCGACTTCACCTGCGAACCCGTCGAGACGCACCTCGCTGTACTGGACGCGTTCGAGGTGAGTTGGCTCGGCTTCGACGGCCACCGGGTCTACGGGTGGCTCGCGCTGCCCCGGGGCATCGAGGGGCCGCTGCCCGCCGTCGTGCAGTACACCGGGTACTCCATGGGCCGCGGCATGCCGTTCGAGAACATCCACTTCGCCGTCGGAGGGTACGCGCAGTTCGTGATCGACGCGCGCGGTCAGGGATGGCGCAACGGCAGCCCCAAGCCGGGCAGCGAGGACCCGGGGCTGCGGACGTCGGGCAGCGTGCCCGGCTTCATGACCGCCGGCGTCCTGGATCCGGAGGGCTACTACTACCGTCGCCTGTTCGTCGACGCCGTGCGGTTGGCCGAGGCCGCCGCCGGCCACGAGCGGGTGGATGCCGACCGGTTGTTCATCACCGGCGGCAGCCAGGGCGGCGCCATGGCGCTGGCGGTGGCCGGGTTGGCTCGGCACCGGGGCGTGCGGATCGCCGGGTGCGCGGCCGACGTGCCGTTCATGTCGCACTTCCGCCGGGCCATCGGGCTGACCGACGCCTACCCGTACAAGGAGGTCGCCGACTACCTGGCGGCCTACCCGCAGCGGGCCGAGCAGGTGATGCGCACGCTGTCGTACTTCGACATGATGTCGATGGCCGCGCGGGCGGAGTCGCCTGGGCTGTTCTCGGTGGCGCTGATGGACCAGATCACCCCGCCGTCGACGGTGTACGCCGCCTACCACCACTACGCGGGCGACAAATCCATCGAGGTGTACCCCTTCAACGGCCACGAGGGCGGCGGCGGGTACCAGGTGGAGCGGATCCACCGGTGGCTGGCTGCACTTGATGAGGGTCTGTCTCGGTGAGCGGTGTTGTCTGAGGACGCTGAGGTGTTGTCCGTTCCCGGTCCGGTGTTGTCCGTTCGCTCGAAACACTGGCCGTTGCTCCGACGGCGCGCTCAAGGTGGGCGTATGCGACCCCGACAGTCTCTCCCCCCACCCCTCCGGCGCCTCGCTGACGACCAATCGGGCGTACTCACCACCGCGCAACTGACCGACGGAGGGCTCAGCCAGGATGTGATCTCGCGCATGGCGCGAGACTGGCACCGCGTCGCCCAAGGTCTGTACCTGCTCGACCCGCCGTCGTTCCTCGGCGCGGCCTGGGCGGGCGTTCTCCGGGGCGGCGCTGACGCGGCGGTCGGTGGCCGGGCGGCCGGATTCCTGCACGGCGTGGTCCGCGACGAGCCCTCGGACGTGACCATCTGGGCGCCGCGCGAGCACCTGGGGTTCGCCGTCGGCGAGTGGAGCGTGCGGTTCCGGAGGTCCAGCCGTCGCGGGCGTCTCACCCCGCGGCGCACCAGCGTCGAAGAGACGCTGCTGGACATCGCTGACGAAGCAGACGAGAACGAGGCCGTCTCGGCCGTGGCTCGTGCCTTCGCGCAGAAGAAGACGACACCGGGGCGCGTCCTGGCGACGGTGGGGAAGCGGAGGGCCGTCCGGCACAGGGCTGTGCTGGAGGAATTGTCGACGGCCGCTGGGAGGGGCATCGAGTCGGCCCTCGAGTGGCAGTTCCACCGGAAGGTGCTGCAGGCCCACGGACTGCCGCTGCCTGACAGGCAGGTCCAGCGCGAGGCGGGCCGCGTCGACGGCAGGTACGAGGAATACGGCCTCATCCTCGAACTGGACGGTAAGCGTGACCACGGCAACTGGTCCCGCGACATGCGCCGCGACAACGCCAACATCGTGGACGACGACAGCCGCACGCTCCGTTACGGCTGGCACAACACCAATGACGAGCCTTGTGGAGCGGCAACCCAGGTGGCGACCCTCCTGCGTCGCGGCGGTTGGTCAGAGCAGATGCAGCGGTGCCCCGCCTGTCCGGCCGTCGAGACCCAGTGAAATGGAGTGCGGACCTATCGGGTGACTTCACCCGATAGGTCCGCACTCCAAAAGAACCCTGGCCCGCCGCGGGCTCAGTGAACGATGGGAGCCCAGTTCGGATCGCGCCCGATCAGCGCCGCGAGACGCTCCTCAGGAGTGTGTGACTCGTCCAGCACGACGGGGGTGCCGAACTCGCCCGAAGCGCCCAGCGCCTCGGCGATGGGCGCCATGCCCTCGACCATCCCGGCGGCCACCTCGGGCTCCCATTCGGCGTCCTGGCCGGAGGCCTTCGCCAGGTCCCAGCGGTGCATGAACAGGTCTGCGAGGTAGAACTGCTCGAGCACCTGGCCGAGCGTCTGGTCGCCCTGGCCGACGTCGATGATGCGGGCCACCTGCTCGTCGTCCTCCACGAGGTTCTGCACGTTGGCGGTGTGCTTCCACCATGCGGCGAGCACGTCGTCCCCGACCTCCACGGTGGGCAGTTCCACTCCGGCGCCGTTGAGCATGCCGGGGAGCCAGCCCATGAGGTGGGCCAGCACGTCGCGGGCGCGCCATTCCTGCACGGGGGTGGGTGCGTCCCAGTCGGTGACGTTGGCCGCAATGGCGGCGAGCTTGCCGGCGAGAGCGGAGTGCTGTTCGGCGATCTGATTGGTCATGCGAAGAAGCCTAGAGGGTGAAACGGCGAAAGCCGGGCGTCGGCCTGTGGACAGTCTGGACAGGGCGCCCCAGGTGACCCCGGACCCAGACAGAATGCCCTCGGATCCGCTAACGAGAGGGAAGATCCATGGTGAAGAAGTTTCTCAGCGCCGCAGCAGCTGCGGTGCTGGCCTTGGGGGGCGCAGTGCTCCACGGGGCGGGCAGGCTCACTGGCACCAGGATGCCCATGAAGTCCATGAAAGCCTGGCTGGGAGCGGTCATCGCCGCGGCCCTGGCCGTGACTGGTCTCGCTTTCAGCTCCCCAGCAGCGCAGGCGACGGCGGGGGAGGAGACCATCAAGCTGTGCGGAGGCGTCCCCACCGACGGCTCCACCTGCTCCATCGCGGTGGACTCCCAATTCCTCACCACCAGCCCGGAGGAGGGCGTCACGCTGCACGTTTCGGTGCGCGGCGTCCCCAACGTGACCGTCTCGCTGAGCGCGATCGTCTACGAGGTGCGCGACGCCGACAACCGGGTGATGTTCGCCCCCCTCTCGGACCCGGTCATGGTCACCCCCAAGAAGGTCAAGGCGACCGACACCGTCGGCGTCGTGCGGGCCAGCCTCAAGACGCGCGCGCTGCCTGGCGAGTACACCTCCCAGGCGACGATCGCGGTGCAGCCCAGCGACTGGCGGCCCGTACGGGGAATGGTGCTCAACTCGGCAGACCGGTACGCAGGAATGGACCGCGTCTCCCTGGTGAGCAAGCGGCCCCGCGACCGCGGCTTCGAGGCAGCCCCCACGAAGGACGGTGCGTTCACGCGCCTGCTGTACAACGCGTCGAGCTCGGGGCGCTACAGCGTGCAGCTCAAGCAGGGCACGAAGTGGGTCCCGCTCGACGTCAACGGGCCAGTCCAGGGCGCCGGCGCCGGCATCACGAAGCTCCGCGGCCAGCTCCCCGTCGGGCTGGTCTCCGGTCGCTACGAGATGCGGGTGGTCAACGTCACCCACGCCGAGACCGGCCTCACCCCTGTCGGCACGCCGCAACAGTTCATGGACTGGCAGCTCGCCATGGACAGCAAGCTGTTCAACGTCTACACCACCCCCGGCACGTGGGACCTCAACGGCCGCAAGTGGAAGACGTCCTGTGAGGCGTACTCGGCCACGGAGCGGTGCCGCACGGAGATCTGGGCCACCCAGATCCTCTACCAGGCGGGCACGTTCAACCGGCTCGACGGGTGGGCGTTCAACAACCTGACGTACAAGCCGTCGCCGCGTGCGTTGTGGAAGGGCAACCCGGTGGGCGGTAACGGCACCGTGGGGTACACCGGTCAGTGGACGGCCGCGGACGGCCGCAAGTGGCGCGTCGAGTGCGACACCGCCACCTCGGGCCGCAACGGTTGCCGCGCGTACGCGATGGCGAAGGTGGCTGAGCCGGTGTCGGCCGGCGCCACCACCTACCGGGTTGTCGACAAGTGGCTCTTCAACAACATCGTCCAGTTCACCTGATCCACCCCGCATCGACGACACCCGGAGCGGCAGCCTGACGGCTGCCGCTCCGGCGCGTTTATGCGCCCCCTCCCGGCCGATTGTGCGCACAGACCGACAGGTTGTGCTCAGGCGGCGAGCGCCTCTCCGGACGGCTGATTGAGTTACTCGCGGTATCACGCGACCACCCGGCCGCGTCCCACTCGACGAGGAGAATTAGATGAAGGTACTTCAGCGTGAGGGTGCAGGGGGGCATCCGATGAAGCGCTCCGCCGTGCGTGTCCTGGCTTTCGCCGGCGTGGCGGCCATGGCTCTTTCGGGCTGCACCGCAGCCCCGGCGCAGCAGGGGACCCAGTCCCCGACACCTTCGGCTGCGCAGTCGGTCAGCGAGACCACCACCACCGGCGACTACACCGAGCGTGAGGTCACCGACGGCACCACGACGTTCATGGTCGTCGACAACCCGGGCGACGGCCCCACCCTGTCGTACGGCGCCGAGAGCGGCATCACGCTGCTCGAGGAGGAGATCGACGGCGAGACCTACGCGTTCAAGGACATGAACGCCAACGGCGAGCTCGACACGTGGGAGGACTGGCGCGTCGAGTCGATCGATCGCGCGACTGACCTTGCCGAGGACCTCTCGATCGAGCAGATCGCGGGTCTGATGCTGTTCAGCGCGCACGAGCGCTCTCCCATCGACGGACTCTCAGATGCGCAGAGGGAGTACCTGACCGACTCCCGGCTTCGCAACGTACTCAACGCCGGCCCCAACGACGTCGCCGCCAACGTCACCTGGGCAAACGAGATGCAAGCCTTCGTTGAAGCACTGGCTAGTGAGGAGGAGCCCTATGTGCCGGTGAACTTCAGTTCCGATCCGCGCACTACCGCAGGTGCCGCCGGCTACAACGCAGAAGGCGACATCTCGCGTTGGCCCTCGAACCTGGGCCTCGCCGCGACGTTCGATATCGAGACGATGCAGGCTTTCGCCTCCCTGACCTCAGCGGAGTACCGTGCACTGGGTATCACCACGGCTCTGAGCCCACAGATCGACCTCGCCAGCGAGCCGCGCTGGCTGCGCGTCGAAGGCACCTTCGGAGAAAACATCGAATGGGCCAGCGAACTTGCTGCCGCCTACGTTGAGGGTTTCCAGGGGACCGCGGGACAAGAGGGCTGGGGTCCCGAGTCTGTGAATACAATGATCAAGCACTGGGCCGGGGATGGCCCAGGCGAGGGCGGTCGTGAGTCGCACCGGCCAGCCGGCAAGTACGGCGTGTACCCTGGCGACAACTTCGAAGGGCACGTCGCTCCCTTCCTCGCTGCACTCGACTCAGCGGCCGTGATGACCTCTTACTCCATCGCACTCGACGGCACCGGCGAGCCGATCCTCGGAGGGGAGCGGGTCGGGACTGCCTACGATCCGATCCGGATGGATCTTCTTCGCGATGAGCATAACTATGAGGGTGTCGTCGTGACCGACTGGGGAGTTACGCGCGACGAGGATCCCGCCACGATCTACACGTCGTGGGGTGTGGAGGACCTCACCATCGAGGAACGCCACTACGAGATCATCAAGACCGGTGTGGACATGTTCGGCGGCAACAATGATGCACAGCCCGTACTCGCCGCCTATGACATGTGGCAGGCGGACTTTGAGGCCGGCAAGAACGAGATCGACGCCGAGACGCGATTCCGTGAGACTGGTGCCCGTGTCCTGAACATGATCTTCCAGCCGGGCCTCTACGAGAACGCCTATCTTGAGCTCGAAGCGTCGCAGAGCGTCGTCGCTAGTGACGACAAGGTCGAGGCGGGCTTCCAGGCGCAGCTTGACTCGGTCGTGATGCTGAAGAACGACGGCGAGACGATTTCGGCGACGGATAGGGCCGAGTGGGCGGATGCGACGGTCTACATTCCCCGTTCCTATGACACGGGCTTCGCGAGCCACCGCGCGCCTGCGGCGTACACCGAGGGTCCTGGACTCACGATCGAGGTGGCCGAGCGCTACTTCGGCACCGTCCTGACCGATGAAGCTGTGTTGGATGAGAACGAACAGGTCGTGACCTACACCGCTCCTGATCTCACCGACGTTGATCTCGTGCTGGTCGGCATGAGCAGCCCCAACAATGGCAACCTTGCCTCGAATGCGGGACTGGACACCGAGGCCGGCGAGTGGTATCCGCTGTCGCTCCAGTACCGTCCCTACACAGCCGATGGGCCGGATGTCCGCCGGACCTCGATCTCCGGCGACATCCTCGATGATGGGACCCGGGAGAACCGGTCCTACTTCGGCAACACCTCGCGGATCGCGAACGAGTCGACCCTCGAAGCCTTCGAGCGGGCCGTGGCTGCGGTTGAGGCAAGCGGCAAGGACATCCCTGTGATTACGGTGCTCAAGGCGATCAACCCGGTCGTCCCATCGGAATTCGAGGATGCGTCTGACGCAATTGTGGTCGGGTTTGGCACCAGCGACCAGGCGCTCATCGAGGTGGCGCTGGGACTCCACGAGCCGCAGGGTCGCCTCCCGATCGCCTTCCCCGCATCCATGGAAGCTGTGGAGGCCCAGTTGGAGGACGTCGGTGAGGACATGGAAGCCTATGTAGATTCTGCGGGCAACATGTACGACTACGGCTTCGGCCTGAACTACGCCGGCCCCATCGCCGGCTGACCAACCACACCGCCCGGGTGGCGGGCCGATCCACTTCGGCCCGCCACCCGTTCCCGGCACCGGGACCCGCCCGGAGCCACAGACGATAAGGAACAAGAAGTGAAGACCAACAAGATTCTGACCACCGGACTCGGCCTCCTGTTCGCGCTGACCGGCGCCCTGGGCGTCACCGCCTGCTCCGCCGGGGACGACGCCGCCGCCCCCGCCGTCAGCGCGCCCGCCGCCAGCGAGGTGGACGTGGCCGAAGACCTGGAGAACGCCCGCCAGACCGTGCTCGAAGCACTCAAGGACGACGACTGGAACCAGGTCATGCTGGCCAGCGACGTCGAGGCCCCCACCGTGAAGTACGGCCTGCTCGTGATGCCCTACACCTTCTCGGAGAAGACCTCCCGCGTGCAGGGGACCATCGAGATCAAGGACGGCAAGTTCACCATCGAAGCCGATTCCGCCGCCGACGACAAGACCTGGCAGATCGACCAGGACGGCGAAATCTCCGAAGTTTCCGAGTAACCGCCCCCACACCTCATCATTGAACCTGTGCTCGAAGGAGACAAGTAGTGAACGCCAGACCGAAGAAGGTCTCTGATCGCCGGAAGGCGCCAATGCCGAACAAGAGGTTCCTGTGGATCTGGGTCCCCGTCCTCGTGACGGTGACCGCCCTGATCATCGCCGCCAATGTGGCGCTCGTGGTCGGTGGCGGCTGGGTCGCCTCCCAGCTCGGTTCTGGTACCTACACCTTCACCAACTCGGAGGAATCCGAGGGGTGGGACACCGAGTACTACACGGCCGATTTCGCCACCATCGATGATGTCGACGCGGCGGCCAAGGAACTCGTCGAGGAGATCGCCGCCGGCGGCATCGTGCTGGCCAAGAACGACGGCGCGGCCCTGCCGCTCGCCTCGGCCCGGCGGGTCACCATGTTGGGCCGCGCGGCCGCGGACCCCGTCTTCGGCGGCGCCGGCTCCGGCTCCGTCGACACCCGCTCCGCGGTGACCGCCCGCGGCGGGCTCGAGGGCGCCGGGTTCGAGATCAACGAAGAGGTCTACACGGCCATCGAGGCGTTCGCCGCCGAGAACCGTCGGGGCCACATCGAGATGGACAACCCCGAGGCCTCCAGCTACACCATCGGTGAGCTCCCCGTCGCACAGTACGAGGCCCTCCAGGGCTCGTTCCAGGACTTCGCGGATGCGGGCATCGTCTTCATCGGCCGCCCCGGCGGCGAGGGCGGCGACCTCACCCGTGACATGGCCGGCTGGGACGAGAACGCCGTCGATGGTCAGCACCAGCTGGAACTGAACCAGGACGAGCGCGACCTCATCGAGCTCGCGAAGTCGTCGTTCGACACCGTGGTGGTCGTCGTCAACGCCTCCACCACCATGGAACTGGGCGATCTCCAGGACGACGCCGGGGTCGACGCCATCCTGCTGGCCGGCTCGCCCGGCGCCAGCGGATTCTCCGCGCTCGGCGGTATCCTCGCCGGCGACGTGAACCCCTCGGGCCGCACCGCCGACGTCTGGGCCGCCGACTTCACGAAGGACCCCACCTACGCGAACTTCGGCGACTTCATCTACAACAACATCGAAGCCTCCTTCCCGGTCTCGGCCGTGGAGCGCGCCACCTCCAACGCGACGCTGACCTCCGACGCCCCGTTCGTGAACTACGCGGAGGGCATCTACATCGGCTACCGCTACTACGAGACGGCGGCCGCTGAGGGCTTCATCGACTACGACGACGCGGTGGTCTACCCGTTCGGCCACGGCCTCAGCTACACCGACTTCGCTTGGCGCGTCGTGTCCTCCGAGGCGGGTGCCGTGGACGGCGCCATCTCGGTGGAGGTGGAGGTCACCAACACCGGTGCCGTCGCCGGCCGCGACGTCGTCGAGCTGTACTACTCGGCGCCCTACACGCCGGGCGGCATCGAGAAGGCAGAGGTGGTCCTGGGGGCCTTCGCCAAGACGGACATGATCGAACCGGGCGCCTCAGAGACCCTCACGCTCGAGTTCGCGGTCGAGGACATGGCGTCCTACGACCACCTGGAGAACCGCGCCTACGTCCTGGAGGCCGGCGACTACGAGATCAGCCTGCGCACGGACTCGCACACCCTCGCCGACGGCGTGGAGCCGATCGCCTACACCGTGGACGAGACCGTGGTGTACTCCGGCGACAACCACCGCTCCACCGATCTCACCGAGGTCACCAACCAGTTCGACGGCGTCTCCGAGCAATTCGCGGCCGCGCCCCAGGACGGCAAGGTCGTCTCGATGTCGCGCGCCGACTTCGCGGGCACCTTCCCGACCGCCCCGTCGGAGGATCAGTACGTGGCGGGCGACGCCATCGTCGCCGGCTTCGCACCGTGGGACCACGAGGCTGCGGCCGACGAGTTCGACGGCGACAAGCCTGCCACCGGCAAGGGGTCGGACCTGACCCTCATCGACATGCGCGGCCTGGCCAAGGATGATCCCCAGTGGGCCGAACTGCTGGATTCGCTGACGGTCTCCGAGATGTCCGACCTGCTGCTCAACGGCGCCTACCAGACCGCAGGCATCGGCTCGATCGCCAAGCCGCAGACCCTGGAGCCGGACGGCCCCGCGGGCTTCTCGTCGTTCATCAACTCGTCCATCAACGGCGTTGCCTACCCGTCGCAGTTCCTCATCGCGCAGACGTGGGACGTGGACCTCGGCACCGAGATGGGCCGCATGCTCGGCAACGAGGCGCTGCACAAGGGCATCAACGGCTGGTACGCCCCGGCGGCCAACCTGCACCGCTCACCGTTCGGCGGCCGCAACTTCGAGTACTACTCGGAGGACCCGCTGCTGTCGGGCAAGCTGCTCACCGCGGTGGCCAACGGTGTCGGCGAGAAGGGCGTCTACACGATGCTCAAGCACTTCGCGCTCAACGAGCAGGAGACCAACCGCGTCAACAACGGCATCGCCACCTGGGCCACGGAGCAGACCATCCGGGAGCTGTACCTCAAGCCGTTCGAGATGGCCGTGAAGGACATCACGATGGACGTGTCCTACATCGCCGGCGAGGACGGCACCCGCGCCGACACCACCATAGGGGCGGCGGGCATCATGAGCTCGTTCAACCGGATCGGCACCACGTGGGCCGGCGGCTCCGAGGCGCTGATGCACAACGTGCTGCGCGACGAATGGGGCTTCCAGGGCTTCGCGATCTCCGACTTCAACCTGTACCCGTACATGAACCCGAACCAGGGCATCTCGGCGGGCACCGACCTGACGCTGACGTTCCAGCCGTCGAAGTCGTTCGTCGACACCAAGTCGGCCAAGGCCGTCACCGACATCCGCAACGCCACCCACAACATCCTGTACACGGTGGCCAACTCCAACGCGATGAACGGGCTCGCCCCCGGCGCCACCGTCGACTACACGCCGCCGTCGTGGGTCTACATCCAGTACGCCGCCACCGTGGTGCTGGGCGCGCTGGTGCTGCTGGGCGCGTTCCTCGTGTGGCGCCGGGTGCGCAGGCACTCGACGGCGGGGTAACCGTCATCCGCACCCGCCCTGCGGGGTCCGCTTCGTGCGGGCCCCGCTTTGCGCGTCCCTCAGAACCAGCCGCGCACCGTGCCGTCGAAGCGGCTGAGCGCCGAGCCGATCGCCATGTGCATGTCGAGGTACTGGTAGGTGCCCAGCCGGCCGCCGAACAGCACCCGCGGCTCCTCGGCCGCAGCCTGCCGGTACTGCTCTAGCACCGCGCGGTCGTCGGCGGTGTTGACGGGGTAGAACGGCTCGTCGGCGGCCTCCGCGAACCGCGAGAACTCGCGCACGACGATGGTGCCGCCCTTGTGGGTGCGCTCCGGGTGGAAGTGCTTGAACTCGAGCGTGCGGGTGTAGGGCACGTCCTCGTCGCACTCGTTGATGACGGAGGTGCCCTGGTGGTCGTCGACGTCGAGCACGCGGCGGTCGAAGTCCAGCGTGCGCCAGCCCAACGCGCCGAAGCGGTGGCCGAAGTAGCGGTCCAGCGGGCCGGTGTAGACCACCGGCACCCGCCCCACGGTGGCGTCGCGGCTCAGGTCGTGGCCCGGCTCGAGGAAGTCGACGCCGAGGCGGATGTCGATGCGCGGGTGGTCCGCCATGCGCTGCAGCCACGCCGCGTAGCCGTCGCGCGGCATGCCCTGGTGGGTGTCGTTGAAGTAGCGGTTGTCGTAGGTGAACCGCACCGGCAGGCGGGTGATGATGCCGGCCGGGAGGCTGCGCGGGTCCGTCTGCCACTGCTTGGCGGTGTAGCCGCGGATGAACGCCTCGTACAGGGGGCGGCCGATCAGCGAGATGGCCTTGTCCTCCAGGTTGGCGGGCTCGCGGCCGCCGAGTTCGGCGGCCTGTTCGTCGATGAGGCGCCTGGCCTCGTCGGGACCCATCCCGCGACGGAAGAACTGGTTGATGGTGCCCAGGTTGATGGGCAGCGGGAACACCTCGCCGCGGTGCCGGGCGAAGACGCGGTGCTCGTACGGGGTGAACTCGGTGAACTGGTTGACGTAGCCCCACACCTTGTCGTTGGAGGTGTGGAAGATGTGCGCGCCGTAGGTGTGTTCCTCGATGCCCGTGGCGTCGTCGACGGTGCTCCATGCGTTGCCGCCGATGTGCCCGCGCGATTCGACGACGGTGACCCGCACGCCCAGTTCGTTGGCGGCCCGCTCCGCGATGGTGAGCCCGAAGAGTCCGGAGCCGACGACCAACAGATCCATGTTTCCTCCCGGCTGGGGTACCGGTCGAGGATACCAGCGGGGCGGTGGGGGCCAGTGGATAATGTAAGCCCACTCGAGGAGGCCTGCGCATGATCACGATCGGCGTCGTCGACGACCAGCCGGAGAGCCGGCACCTGCTCCAGTCCTACCTGGCGCGCTACGAGTTCGACAACGGCGTGCAGTTCAAGGTGGAGGAGTTCGAGGACGGCTCGGAGCTGACCGCCGCCTACCGGCCGCGGTTCGACATCATCTTCCTCGACGTGCAGATGGACAACCTCGACGGGTTCGCCACCGCCCGCCTGATCCGCGAGGTGGACCCGGGCGTGATCCTCATCTTCGTGACCAACATGGCGCAGTTCGCCATCAAGGGCTACGAGGTGGACGCGCTGAGCTACCTGCTTAAGCCCGTGCCGTACTTCGCGTTCTCGCAGGAGCTCAAGCGCTCGCTGGAGCGGCTGGACCGGGCCCGCGACGACCACATCGTGCTGAGCGTCGGCGGCGAGGTGTTGCGGGTCAACCTGGCAGATGTCGTCTACATCGAGAGCATCAAGCACCGGCTGGTGTTCCACACCGTCGAGGGCCGGATCTCGATGATCGGCACGCTCAAGGAGATGGCCGCGCAGCTCGAGCCGCGCGGCTTCCACCGCTCCAACAGCTTCCTGCTGGTCAACCTGAGGCACGTGGAGGGCTTCAGCGGCACGGAGTCGCGGCACACCGGCGGTGTGTCGCTGCCCGTCAGCCGGGCCCGCAAGAAGCCGTTCCTGGAGGCGCTCACCGGCTACTTCGGGGGGAACCCGGCGTGACCGAGGTCCTGCCGAACATCCCCCGGGTGGTCACCGGGCTGGCGGAGTGGCTGGCCTGCGTCGTCTACATCCTCGTGCTGCCCCGACGGTGGGGAGACCTCGGCACCGGCGTCGTGCTGGCCGGCGGGCTGGGGCTGTTGGTGTCGGTGCAGCTGTTCGCCGGCACGCTGCCGCAGTACCTGTGGACGCTGGGCATGGGCTTGGCGGCCACGAGCATGCTGGCGCTGATCGGGGTCGCCACCACCGTCAACGTGCGTGACGCCGGCTACGTGACGGCGCGGGCGTTCGTGCTCGCCGAGCTCGTCGCGTCGTTGGAGTGGCAGATCCACACCTTCTACTTCCACCCCGAGCCCGGCGTCCTGGCCCTCGTGCCCAGCATGGTGCTGCTCGCGCTGTACGCCGTCGCGTTCGGCGGTGGCCACATGCTGGAGCGGCGGCACTTCGACGGCGCCGCGCCCGCCGTCGGCCCCCGGATGCTGGCCATCGCGGTGGCGATGGCAGTGGGCACGTTCGCGCTGAGCAACCTGAGCTTCGTCACGCCCGACACCCCCTTCAGCGGCGAGCTCTCCCGCGAGGTGTTCTACATCCGCACGCTGGTGGACCTCGCCGGCTACATCGCGCTCTACGCGCAGCACGAGCAACTGCGCAAGCAGCGCGCCGACCTGGACCTGGCCGCGATGGACGCCATCCTGCGCACGCAGCACGACCAGTACCTGCAGGCCAAGCGGGACATCGAGCTGGTGAGCCGCGCCTCGCACGACCTGAAGCACCACCTGGCCGTGATCCGCACCGAGCTGGACCCGGAGCAGCGGGGCAAGCACCTGGACGCGCTGGAGGAGTCGCTGGACCAGTTCGGCGCCGCGTTCGACACCGGCAACCCGGTGCTCGACACGGTGCTGACGTCGAAGGCCCGGTACTGCCGCTCGCGGGGCATCAACTTCACCGCAGTCGCCGACGGGGGCGCGTTGGGCTTCGTCGACGTGATGGACCTCGCGAGCATCTGCGGGAATGCGTTGGACAACGCGATCGAGTCGGTGTTCCGGCTGCCTGACCCGGAGCAGCGGATCATCCGGGTCGCGGTGTTCAACCAGGCGCGGTTCGTGGTGCTGCGGTTCGAGAACTACTTCGACGGCGAGTTGCGCTACGAGGAGGGCGAGTTGGCCACGAGGAAGGTCGGCGGCCAGCACGGCTTGGGCATGCGGAGCATCAAGCAGACCGCCGAGAAGTATGGCGGTGAGGCGACGTTCGTGGGTCGCGACAACTGGTTCACGTTGACGGTTTTGCTGCCGTTGAGCGTCGGCTGAGCGGGTCCCTGAGCCGGGCGCCCCGCGCCCGGTCGAAGGGCGCCAGGCGTGACTGGGGGCTGCTTCGATGGTCGCTGGTCCTTCG
Organism: Tessaracoccus lubricantis; assembly: GCF_039544535.1. Taxonomy (NCBI): domain Bacteria; kingdom Bacillati; phylum Actinomycetota; class Actinomycetes; order Propionibacteriales; family Propionibacteriaceae; genus Tessaracoccus; species Tessaracoccus lubricantis. The sequence continues at coordinate 182,298 of NZ_BAABLV010000005.1, read as the reverse complement.
ACCGCTCGTAGGACTCGCGGCTCAGGAAGCGGGGCGGTCCTTCGACCGCTCGTAGGACTCGCGGCTCTGGAAGCGGGGTGGTCCTTCGACCGCTCGTAGGACTCGCGGCTCAGGAAGCGGGGCGGTCCTTCGACCGCTCGTAGGAATCGCGGCTCAGGAAGCGGAGCGGTCCCTCGACCGCTCGCAGGACTCGTGGCTCAGGAGACCCCGTCAGTTGAAGCCGACGACCGCCTGCGCCACGCGGTAGGCCAACACCGACACGGTGCGACCCGTGCGGCCCGGCAGGTTCACCAACTGGCCGATGCTGCTGCGCCGCAGCCTCCGGTGCGCCGGGGCGTGGGCGGCGCGCAGGTCTCGCCACAGGTCGCGCTTGGCCTGCAGGTGCTCCCTGCCACCGGCTCGGATCAGCATGATCGACGACACGCCGCACACCAGGCCCAGGTAATGCACCTGGTAGCGCTGCAGCGCCTTCGACGTCGTGCCCGCCGATGGCAGGGCCGCGATCATCATCCGGTTGACCCGGAGCTGCTGGTCGAGGCGCTTCAACATCACGGCCTCGTTGACCGACTGGTCGGCGCGCCCGATGTGGTAGCGGTACAGGTCGACGTCGAGGTAGTACATGCGCTGCACGTAGGGCAGCGGCAGGAACGCGTACAGGTTGTCGACGTAGAACGTGTGCTCTGGCAGCCGCATGCCGCTGTGCCGCAGCACCGCCGTGCGATACGTCAGGGCATGCATGAGCATGCCCTGGTCGGGCCGGAAGCGGCCCACCTCGTCCCAGCCGAACTCGCGGCCCACGGGCAGCGTCGAGCGGTACCGCATCGCGTGGCGGCGCTCGCGGCCCTCCTTCTCGTAGACGAAGTTCGTCACCACGAGGTCCAGCCGGTCCTGGCCGCGCAACACGCCCAGCAGCGCCGTCAACGCGTCACGGCTGAGCCAGTCGTCGCTGTCGACGACGCGGAAGTAGCGCCCGGTGGCGGCGTCGAGCCCGGCGTTGACCGCGGAGCCGTGCCCGCCGTTGGGCTTGTCCACGACCCGCACCACACCGGGGTGCGCCTCGGCGTAGCGGTGCGCGATGGCGGAGGTGTCGTCGCTGGACCCGTCGTTGACGACGACGACCTCGAGGTCGTCGTCGAACGGCAGCATCGAGTCGAGGCAGCGGTGCAGGTAGGCGGCCGAGTTGTAGCTCGGGATGGCCAGCGTGAGCGTCTTCACGATCCCTCCGGTCACACGGTCTGCTTGGCGGGGAGCTCTTCGGCGGCCACCGGCTCCTGCCGGAAGATCACCTTGAAGATGGGGTAGAACACCCAGAACGAGATGGCGGCGTTGATGATCATCGTGATCACGTCCGCGGCGGTCTCACCCGTCTGGCCCCAGCCCAGCGTATCGATCAGGAAGCCGTAGATGGGTGCCTTGTAGAACCCCTGCGCGGCGGCTGCCACGAGCGTGATCACCACGTAGGCCACCAGGTACCAGAACGCGGCACGCCACACGCTGGTGTTGGACTTGAACGTGATGTTGCGCTGGGCGAAGAAGTTGATCACCTGCGCGATCCCGATGGCCAGCTGCACGGCGAGGAAGTACGCCAGCCCGCCGCCACCGTCGGGGAGCGGGCCGGCTGCGTAGTCGAAGATGTAGTACTGCGAGCCGTCGACGTTGGAGCCCAGCGGCCACACCTGGAAGTTGGTGTCGATCAGCGACGTGCGCGCGAAGATCGCGCGGAACAGCGGCATGACGACGATCTGCAGGACGGTCACGCCGTTGCTGAGGATGAAGAACATCAGGAACTTCGACAGCTCCGGATGGCGCTCGCTGAAGCGGCCCCACATCGTGCGGATCTTCGTGAACATGGTGGAGGTACTCCTCGGGGGGGTCAGTGGGTGGTGGTGAGCTGGCGGGTGAGTTCCCGCGTGGTGCGCCGGTTGCGGAGGAATCCGCCGACGATGGCGCGGAGTCCGCGGAAGTGGTGGCCGTTGACGAGGGTGACGATGCCGTCGATCATCTCGTCGCTGACCATCCCGTTGGACATCTTCGCGATGGCCCGCAGCGGCATGTTGTAGAGGAACTGGATGTTGAGGTCAGGTTCGCCCCTCGCCTCGCTGCGGCGCCGGAGGGTGAGCAGCACCCAGTGCGCGAACCGGGCCAGGGGGCTGCGGGCCCGCCGCAGGTCGCCGACGGGGTCGTTGCGGTCGATTTCGGCCGAGCCCGATTCCCGGGGGACGGTGATGCCGAACAGGTCGCGGAACTCGTCGTCGGTCAGGCCGCGCAGCATCTCGCGGCGCACGGTCTCCGGAGCGACGGTGGGGTCGATCGCGATGCCGGGCACCTCGACGTCGCCGCTCAGGCGCAGATCCGCCGAGCTGGCGCCGATCAGGATGCGGCGCGTGCCTCCCTCGACCTCCCACACGCCCGAGGTGGCGTCGAAGTGCCGCCACGTGTAGCGGTCGAACGGGATCGTCACGCGGGTCGACTCGCCGGCCGCGAGGTGCGCCTTGGCGAACCCCTTGAGTTCCTTGACCGGCCGTACGACGGCGCTGTTGGGCGTCGACACGTACAGCTGCGCCGTCTCGGCTCCCGCCACCGCGCCCGTGTTGGTGATGGTGAACTCGGCGCCCTCGGGGCCCAGGCGGAGGTCGGAGTAGCTGAAGGTGGTGTAGCTCAGGCCGTGGCCGAACGGGTAGCGCACGGAGCGGCCCGCGGCCTCGGCATGGCGGTAGCCGACGAACAGGCCCTCGCGGTACACGCTGGGGCGGCCCTCGGCGGGGAACCGGCCGAACGTGGCGGTGTCGGACAGCGACACGGGGTAGGTCTCCGCCAGCTTGCCCGACGGCGTGACCTCGCCCGTCAGCACGCGAACCGCCGCCTCGGCGCCCGCCTGGCCGGAGAGGTACCCGTGGAGCACGGCGCGGGTCTGTTCGGCCCACGCCATGTCGACGACGGAGCCGGCGCTGAGCACCACGATGACGTCGGGGTTGGCGGCCGCCACCGCGCGCAGCAGCGACAGCTGGGCCTGCGGCAGGTCCAGGTGTTGGCGGTCCACGCCCTCGGACTCGCTGATCTCGTCGAGCCCCAGGTGGACGACGACCACGTCGGCGCCCCGGGCGGCCTCTACCGCCTGCGCCTCGAGTTCGCCGTCGATGGGAGCGTGTCGACGGTAGCCCTGCGCGAAGGCGGTGACCTCCAGGCCGCTTCCCGCGAGCGCCTCGCGCGCCGATGTGAGCCGGGTCGGGTTGACCTGCGACGACCCGGCGCCCTGGTAGCGGGGCGTGTCGGCCATGTCGCCGATGAGGGCGACTCGCGTGCCGGGCGCCAGCGGCAGGAGGCCGCCCTCGTTGCGCACCAGCACCATGGACTCCTCCGCCGCGCGGCGGGCCAGGGCGTGGTGGGCGTCGAAGTCGACGGCGGGCCGCTCGCCGTCGGCACCCGACAGCGCCAGCCGGATCACCTCGGCCGCCCGCTCGGTGAGGGCCTCCTCGGAGAGACGGCCGTCGGCGACGGCCTCGACGAGCTGGCGCACGGAGTCGAGCCCGGGCGCCGGCATCTCGAGGTTGGCGCCGGCGGCGATGGCCGCGACGGCGTCGTTGCTGCCGCCCCAGTCGCTGATCACCACGCCGTCGAAGCCCCACTCGTCGCGGAGGATATCGGTGAGCAGGTGGCGGCTCTCGTGCGCGTAGGTGCCGTTGACGAGGTTGTAGGAGCTCATCAGCGCGCGCGGCGACGCCTCGCGCACCACGATCTCGAACGCCGTGAGGTACAGCTCGCGCAGCGTGCGCTCGTCGACGACCGAATCCGACGCCATGCGGCGCAGTTCCTGGCTGTTGACGGCGAAGTGCTTGGGCGTGGCGGCCACGCCCTCGGACTGGATGCCGCGCACGTAGCCGGCGGCCAGCTTCCCGCTGAGGTAGGGATCCTCGGAGAAGTACTCGAAGTTGCGCCCGCCCAGCGGGCTGCGCTTCAGGTTCAGGCCGGGGCCGAGCAGCACGTCGACGCCGAGCGCGGCGGCCTCGCGCCCCAGCGCCCGGCCCACCTCCTCGGCGAGCTCGACGTCCCAGCTGCAGGCCACCGTCGCGGAGGTCGGGAAGCAGGTGGCGGGCTCGGAGGCGTTGAGGCCCAGGTGGTCACCGGAGCCCACCTGCTTGCGCACGCCGTGCGGGCCGTCGGCCATGAAGAACGACGCGACGCCGTGCGCCGGCAGGGCGCGGGACTCCCAGACGTTGCGGCCGCTCAGCAGCGCCGCCTTCTCGAGCGTCGTCAGTTCTTCAGTCATCGACCATCTCCGTTGATTCGCATCCCCCGGCCGCCGCCGGGCGGGCCGGGGAGGGGTTGCGGAAAGTCGACCACAAGCCCCGGCGGCAGCGGCCGGGGCGATGCACAGTCGGCACGTTCAGCGGCAAGATCCGTCGCGCGCGCAGTCAGGGCCGGTTGCGACGGGATCGGCCGAACCCCTTTTCTGTGTCCCTTGTCGCGGGTACATTGGGGAGTCCTATCGGCCGACACTGAGGAGGCAATCTATGGGATTAGATGACAAGATGAAGGAAGCAGTCGGAAAGGCCAAGGAAGGCATCGGAGACGCGACCGACAACGAATCACTCCGCCGTAGCGGTCAGGCTGACCGCATCGAGGCAAATGTCTCGGAGCTCGGCGACAAGGCCAACGATCGAGTTGGCGACGCCACAGGCGCTGTCGCAGACAAGGTGGAGGATCTCAAGGACTCAGTCACCGACGACCGTCGTCACTGACGGTCAGGCCCCAAGGCCCTGAACCGGACGGGACCGCCCTCGGGCGGTCCCGTCCGCCGTTTCCGCACCGTTGCGTCGACGGTGGCGAACGGCACCACACAATACTCGGGCGGGCTGCGTCGAATTCTGCGGGGGTGCCCTTCGGAGCGTCAGGAGCCCATGATTGGATGGTCCACATGACAGCGCGAAAGATCGGCGTAACGGAGCTCGTCCTCCGCGACGCACATCAGAGTTTGATGGCGACCCGCATGGCCATGGAAGACATGGTCGATGCGTGTGAGGACATCGACCAGGCTGGTTACTGGTCGGTCGAATGCTGGGGCGGCGCGACGTTCGACGCGTGCATCCGCTTCCTGAACGAGGACCCGTGGAAGCGGCTGCGGACCTTCCGTGAGCTGATGCCCAACTCGCGGCTCCAGATGCTGCTGCGCGGCCAGAACCTGCTGGGCTACCGCCACTACGAGGACATGGTCGTCGAGAAGTTCGTGGAGAAGTCCGCCGAGAACGGCATGGACGTGTTCCGCGTCTTCGACGCCCTCAACGACCCTCGCAACATGGCCAAGGCCATGCAGGCGGTCAAGGCCGTCGGCAAGCATGCGCAGGGCACCATCTGTTACACGGTCTCGCCCGTGCACACCGTCGAGGGCTACATCAAGCTCGCCGGCCAGCTCCTGGACATGGGCGCCGAGTCCATCGCCCTGAAGGACATGGCCGCGCTGCTGCAGCCCCAGCCCGCCTACGACATCGTCAAGGGCATCAAGGACACCTACGGCGACGTCCAGATCAACGTCCACTGTCACTCCACCACGGGCGTGACGCTCGTGTCGCTGATGAAGGCCATCGAGGCCGGCGCCGACGTCGTGGACTCGGCCATCTCGTCGATGTCGCTGGGCCCCGGCCACAACCCCACCGAGTCGCTCGTGGCGATGCTCGAGGGCACCGGCTACACCACGGACCTCGACATGGAGCGCCTCCTGAAGATCCGCGACCACTTCGCCGCGGTGCGCCCCAAGTACAAGGAGTTCGAGTCGGCCACGCTCGTCGACACCGACATCTTCTCCTCCCAGATCCCCGGCGGCATGCTCTCGAACATGGAGTCGCAGCTCAAGGCCCAGGGCGCGGGCGACCGCATCCGTGAGGTCATGGAGGAGGTGCCGCGGGTCAAGGCCGACGCCGGGCAGCCGCCGCTGGTGACCCCGTCGTCGCAGATCGTGGGCACGCAGGCGGTGTTCAACGTGCTGATGGGCCGCTACAAGGTGCTCACCGGCGAGTTCGCAGACCTGATGCTCGGCTACTACGGCGAATGCCTGGGCGAGCGCAACGCCGAGGTCGTCGAGCTGGCGAAGGCGCAGGCCAAGAAGGAGCCCATCACGGACCGCCCGGCAGACCACCTCAAGCCCGAATGGGACGAGCTGGTCAAGGCCGCCTCGAACCTCGACGGCTACGACGGCTCGGAGGAGGACGTGCTGACCAACGCCATGTTCCCGGGCGTGGCACCGAAGTTCCTGGCCACGCGGGACCAGGGCCCGAAGAACGTCGGCAAGACCGAGGCACAGATGAAGGCCGAGGCCGCAGCCAAGAAGGGCAGCCCAGACCGCCCCGGCATCACCGGCCCCGTCAAGTACAACGTCACGATTGCCGGCCGCTCGCACAGCGTCGCCGTCGAGCCGGCCTAAGGAGAATTGCATGACCAAGCAGCACACCATGGAGGAGCGCCTCGCGCAGCTCGCCGAGCGCCGCGCCCACGTGCACGCCGGTGGAGGTGAGGACAAGCTCCAGAAGCAGCGCGACAAGGGCAAGCTCACCGCCCGCGAACGCATCTCCGCCATGCTCGACGAGGGCTCCTTCCAGGAGACGGGCGCGTTCCGCAAGAACCGCACCACCACCTTCGGCATGGACAAGGCCGACATGCCCGCCGACGGCGTGGTCACCGGCTCCGGTTCCGTGATGGGCCGCCCCGTCCACATCGCGTCGCAGGACTTCACCGTCATGGGCGGCTCGGCCGGCGAGGCGCACTCGGTCAAGGTGACTGAGGCCCTGCAGGCGTCGCTGCGCACCGGCACGCCGTTCGTGTTCATCAACGACTCGGGCGGCGCGCGCGTGCAGGAGGGCATCGACTCGCTCTCCGGCTACGGCAAGGTGTTCTACGCCAACGTCCTGCTCTCGGGCGCGGTACCGCAGATCTCGATCATCGCCGGCCCCTGCGCGGGCGGCGCGGCCTACTCGCCCGCGTTGACCGACTTCATCATCCAGACCCGCAAGGCCCACATGTTCATCACGGGCCCCGGCGTGATCAAGCAGGTCACCGGCGAGGAGGTCACCCAGGACGACTTGGGCGGCGCCGACGCGCACATGGGCCGCTCCGGCGTCGTGCACTTCGTGGCCGACGACGACGAGCAGGCCATCCTGATCGCCCAGAAGCTGCTGAGCTTCCTGCCGCAGAACAACACGGAGGACGCCCCCATCGTCGACCCCGACGACGTGGTGGAGCCCAACGAGAAGCTCCGCAGCATCATCCCGGTCGAGTCCAACAAGGGCTACGACGTGCGTGAGGTCATCGCCGAGATCGTCGACCACGCCGACTTCCTCGAGGTGCAGGCCGGCTGGGCCCGCAACATCGTGGTGGGCTTCGGCCGCGTCGTGGGCCGCACCGTCGGCATCATCGCGAACCAGCCCAGCGTCATGTCGGGCGTGCTCGACATCGACTCGTCGGACAAGGCCAGCAAGTTCATCCGCTTCTGCAACGCGTTCAACATCCCGGTGATCAACCTGGTGGACGTGCCGGGCTTCCTCCCCGGCGTCGCGCAGGAGCACAACGGCATCATCCGCCACGGCGCCAAGATGCTGTACGCCTACTCGGCGGCCACCGTCCCGAAGATCACCGTCGTGCTGCGCAAGGCCTACGGCGGCGCCTACCTGGCCATGTGCTCGAAGGACCTGGGCGCCGACAAGGTGTTCGCCTGGCCCACCGCTGAGATCGCCGTCATGGGTGCGGAGGGCGCGGCCAACGTCGTGTTCCGCCGCGAGATCGCCGCAGCCGATGACCAGGACGCGCGCCGCGCCGAGCTGGTCGAGGAGTACCGCGAGACGTTCTCGACGCCGTACATGGCCGCCAGCCGCGGCCTCGTCGACGACATCATCGACCCGGCCGACACCCGCCGCGAGATCGCCATGGCGCTCGAGCTGCTCGTCGGCAAGCGTGAGATCCGCCCGGCCAAGAAGCACGGCCTCGGGCCTGCGTGATCGGAAGGCAGCATGGAAGACACCCAGATGCAGGAGCTGCGTGACCTGGTCGCGCAGCTCACCGAGCGGATCCAGGGCCTGGAAACCCAGGTCGCCGAGCTGCAGGCCGCCAAGGAGATCCCCGAGGCGGACCTGATCGCCATCGGCGCCGCCGTGGCCGCCTACTTCGGCCACAAGGCCAAGATCCGCGCCATCCGCTACGGCTCGCAGACCCACTGGGCCGCCGCCACCCGCAACCGCGTCCACGACCGCTCCGTCCTGCACGTCCGTTAGGAGACAACCACTATGAAGCTCAAGGTGACCGTCAACCAGACGGAGTACGAGATCGACGTCGAGGTCGAGGAGGAGGAGCGCCCCGGGCTCGGCCCGATCGTGATCGGCGTCAACGGTGGGGCCAACCCCATCCCGACGAAGGCCTCGGTCAGCGCCGTCAGCTCCAACGCCGTCGTGGCCCCGCTGGCCGGTTCCGTCGCCCGCATCCTGGTGGGTGAGGGCGACGAGATCGAGGCCGGCCAGGTGCTGCTGGTGCTCGAGGCCATGAAGATGGAGACCGAGATCACCGCCCCTGCGGCCGGCAAGGTGTCGGCCATCCTCGTCGGCCCCGGCGACGCGGTGCAGGGCGGGCAGGCCCTCATCGAACTCTGACCGTTCCCTGAGCCTGCCCCGCGACGAAGGGCAGCAACGGTCTGTTCCCTGAGCCTGCCCTGCGACGAAGGAGCCAGGCAGGTCGAAGGGCCGGGCGCCCCGCCTCCCCCAGGCGGGGCGCCCGTCTGTTTTCCTGCGCTCTGTCGGCCAGCTAGCGGCCCAGTAGCCTGGCCACCTCGAACAGGGTCCGGAAGCTGCGGCTCATCTCGCCGGTGGCCCCGAAGCCCAGTACGACGTCGACGCCGTGCGTGGGGAACCGCCAGAGGTGCGCGGCCAGCACGCCGAGGTGCCCGACGGGGCGGGGCCACCCGCGCAGCCATGGCATGAACCCCTCGAAGCGCACGGTCATCACGCCGGTGCCGTAGTGCAGGCCCGGCCGCATCCGGTGCAGCGGGGTGGTCAGGTCGGCGAAGGTTCCCGGAGGCAGCAGCCGCCCGTCGTGCAGCGCGGCGGACAGCGTCAGCCAGTCGTCGACGGTGGCCGCGATGCCGCCCCCCGCCCAGTCGACGGTGAGCGCGGGGGAGGCGGTGTACTCGTGGCGGCCCAGCCTCAGTGGGGCGATCGTGCTGCTGCCCGTGGCGGGCTGGGTGCGCCATGGCAGGAACGCCCGGTGCATGCCCAGCGGCTCGAACACGCGGGTGTGCACCAGGTCCTCGAAGCGCTGTCCGGTGGCTTCCTCGAGCGCGAGTCCCAGCAGGACGAAGCCGGTGTCGCTGTAGTGGAACCGCTGGCCGGGGGTGCCGACGGGGCGCTGACGTTCGCGGGTGATTGCGAGGAGGTCCTGGGGCGTCCAGGCCCGCTGCGGGTCACGGGCCAGCAGCTTCAGGGTGCGTTGTCCGGAGGTGACCCTGCCGTCGAAGTAGTCGGCCACTCCCGAGGTGTGCTGCAGGAGGTGGCGCAAGGTCACGGTGGTCTCCGCCCCGGGCGCGAACAGGCCGGTGAGCGCTGCCGGTGGGAGGACGTCCGCCAGCCGGGTGCCCACGTCGGGGAACTGCCCGACGGTGAGCGCGGTCGTGACGAGTTTGCCCACGCTGGCCGCGTGGAACGGCAGGTCGGGGGTGCCGAAGCGGTAGTCGAGGTCCGCGCCGCGGACGGCTGCCAGGGGCGCGCCGAGCCCGCCGCGCCGTCGGGTCACGGAGGTGAGGTGTGCGTCGAGGTTCCGGGCGAAGGAGGTGGCGTCCATGTGGCAGGCTTTCAGAACAGAACGATACGTGATGTGACGAAGCGTAATATAACGGTGGGAGATATCCAATGCTGAGCAACGTGGTGCTGGGAATGCTCATGGCCCTGGGCCCGCAGACGCTCTACTCGCTGCGCAGGGCCTTCGAGCGCAGCGCCGCCATGCTCTACACCGGCAGCCCCGGTTCGCTGCAACACGCGCTGCGCGCCCTGACCGATGCCGGGCTGGTGGAGGTGGCGGCGGTGACGGAGGGCGGCCGCAACAAGAAGGTCCACACCGTCACCCCCGCCGGCGTGGCTGCGTTCCACGCGTGGATCCGCACCCCCGTCGACGACGGCGACCTCGAGCTGGGCGTGCTCACGCGCATCTTCCACCTGGGCCTGGTGGAGGACTCGGCCGAGCGGGTGCAGATCCTGCGGGGGCTGGCCGCTGCCGTCGAGCGGGGCCTCGCGGAGCTGGAGGCGGTGGCCGAATCCGTCGCGACGGTGCCCGGCGCCGGCACAGACCTCCACCGCTACCAGGTGGCCACCCTCCACTATGGGGTGGCCGCCCACCGGACCGCACTGGACTACGTCAGCCGGCTCGCGGCGGCGGAGGCGCAACGCCCCTGATCCGCCCTGATTGTGCCCCCGGGGGGTGGCCTTTCGGCGTCGGGCCGGCCTGTAGTGTGGGGTCGCAGAAGCAAAGGAGCGCGCGTGAGCCACGACACCCCCGGCGATGTGACGCCCGGCCCTGCTGGCGGCCTGCCGTTCGACGAGGAGACGCTCGTCGCGTTGCCGTCGCCTGATCCCTCGGCCCCGGTGGACCGTGCCGACGTGATCGGGGAGGGTGGCCGCTGGGTCGCGGCGTGGGCGGGCCGGTTCATCCTCATGGCCGCCGCCGTGCTGATCCTCGGCTGGCTGGCCCAGAAGTTCTGGAGCGGCATCCTCCCGGTGCTGTTCGCGCTGCTGTTCGCCTCCGTGCTCTGGCCGCTGACCAACTGGCTCAAGCAGCGCGGCGTCCCCTACGGCGTGGGGTCGGCCATCTCCCTGCTGGGCGGCTTCGGCGCGTTGGCCGGGCTCATCTGGCTGATCGCGCCCAGCATCGCGTCGCAGTGGTCGACGCTGTCCGGGCAGGCCGTCAAGGGTGTGCGGCAACTCCAGGAGTGGGCAGCGGGGCCCCCGTTGAACATCCGCGACGAGCAGCTCAACGAGTGGATCAACCAGGGCCTCTCCTGGGTGCAGGGCCGCAGCGGTGAGCTGTTCGGGCAGGCGCTCAACGTCACCGGCTCCATCGGCAGCGGCGTGGTCACCCTCCTGCTGACGCTGGTGCTCACGTTCTTCTTCCTCAAGGACGGCAACTCGTTCCTGTCGTTCACCCGCCGCATCGTGGGCCGCAAGGCCGGGTTCCACGCCACCGAACTGCTCACCCGCCTGTGGAACACACTGTCGGGCTACATCCGCACGCAGGCCATCGTCAGCTTCGTCGACGCAGTCCTCATCGGCCTGGGCCTTGTGGTGCTCAACGTGCCGCTGGCGTTCCCGCTGGCCGTGATCACGTTCATGGCCGGCTTCATCCCCATGGTGGGTGCCATCACGGCGGGCGCACTGGCCGTGCTGGTGGCGCTGGTGTCCAACGGCATCTACACCGCGCTGTTCGCGCTGCTCCTGATCATCCTCGTGCAGCAACTGGAGGGCAACATCCTCCAGCCGCTGCTGCAGTCGAGGGTCATGCAGCTCCACCCCGTCGTCGTCCTCCTCGCGGTGCTGCTCGGCGGCGTCTGGGGCGGCATCGTCGGCGCGTTCCTGGCGGTGCCGATCGCCGCGTCCGCCGCCGTGGCCGCGCGCTACCTGGGCGACCTCATCGACCTGCGCACCGGGGAGAAGCGCGCCGAGGACATCCGCTGGGCCACCGACGACGGCCACACCATCGCCTTCGAGGGTGAGCAGCACGCCGCCTTCTTCCGGGCGTTGGTGCGGCGCCGCACGGCCCGCCGTGAGGCGGAGGACGGCGGCGACAGGGCCACCGTCGAACTGCCCGGCGGCGACGAGGCCCGCCTCGAGGGCACCGGCTGGTTGGGCAAGCTAATGCGTCGCAGGCCCATTTCGGAGCAGGACGAGGACGACGAGCAGTAGCGCTGCGCGAAGGACCAACGAGGCTGACCATTTGGCCGTTTGTCCTTGACGGGCCCGGATGCCCCTCGGAAGGTGGCCTTGACCCCTTCAAAGGCGAAAGGCATCCATGCGCAGCACGAAACACCTGTTGGCGACCAGCTTGCTCGTCCCAGCACTCATCGCCACCGCCGGCCTCGTCACCACCCCCGCCACTGCGGTCGAGGTGGGGACGCAGCCGTACGGCAGCACTCCCGTCACGCCCAAGCCCGCCACCCCCGAGGTGCCGCTGACCGGCACGGCCACGACGCTGGGCCGCATCACGGCCGTCGCCTCGTCGGGCAACCAGGCCACGCTCACCGCCGAGCGCGGCAAGGTGCGTATCTCGTTCCTCGATGGCGAGACGTTCCGCGTCGAGGCCACCCGCGGCGAGTTCCTCGACCCGGCGAACACCCCGCAGGGCGACGCCACCCAGAGCGCCAACATCATCGTGGGCCTGTCCGAGTTCCCGGGCGCCACGGCGTCGGTGACCGACGGCGCCACCGTCGTGATCAAGGCCGCCGGAGGGGTCAGCATCGAGGTCGTGAAGGCCACCGGCGTCATGACCGCGAAGCGTGCCGACGGCAGCGTGATCTGGCAGGAGGCCTCGCCGCTGGAGTTCCGCGCGGCCAACACCGCGCAGCGGCTCGTGGTCGACGCCGACGAGCAGTTCTTGGGCGGCGGCATGCAGAACGGCCGCTCGATCCACACAGGGTCGGTCATCAACGTGGCCCGCAACTTCGACTGGGACGACCACGGCTACCCCAACTCGGTCCCGTTCTACCTCAGCTCCGCCGGCTACGGCGTGCTGCGCAACACCTTCGCGCGCGGCACCTACGACTTCGTCAACGGCACCACCGCGCACGAGGAGACCCGCTTCGACGCGTACTACTTCGCCGGCGACTACAAGGAGGCCCTGGACGGCTACACCAAGCTGACCGGCCGGCCGCACCTCCCACCGGTGTATGCGCTGGAGTACGGCGACGCCGACTGCTACAACCGCAGCAGCTCCACCTACAACGGCGACCGCACGCCCGGGAAGCTGACCACGCCGGACGCCATCGAGATCGCCAAGGACTTCGTCGAGAACGACATGCCCGGCGGCTGGATGCTCGTCAACGACGGCTACGGCTGTGAATACGTCGACCTGCCGGAGACGGTGCAGGCCATCGAGGACCAGACCGGCCTGAAGACCGGCCTGTGGACCCAGCGGTCGCTGACCAACCAGCCCTACGAGGTGGGCGAGGCCGGCATCCGGCTGCGCAAGCTCGACGTCGCCTGGGTGGGCTCCGGCTACCGCATGGCCCTGACTGCCTGCGAGTCGGCCAACAAGGGCATCGAGGACAACTCGGAGGCGCGCGGCACGGCGCTCATGGTCGAGGGCTGGGCCGGCGCCCAGCGCTGCGGCATGACCTGGACCGGCGACCACTCCGGCAACCTCGACGCGGTGCGCTGGCAGGTCTCCGCACTGACCGGCTCCGGCAACTCCGGCCAGCCGTTCGCCACCGGTGACGTCGACGGCATCTTCGGCGGCAGCGCCGAGAGCTACGTGCGTGACCTGCAGTGGAAGGCGTTCGCGCCCGCGCTGTACTCGATGTCGGGCTGGTCCCACACCGACAAGCGCCCCTGGCTGTACGGCGCCGAGGCCACCGAGATCAACCGCTCCTACCTGCAACTGCGTCAGCAGCTGATGCCCTACATCTACTCGCTGTCGCAGGAGGCGCACGCCACCGGCACCCCGGTGATGCGGCACATGGCCATCGAGTTCCCCGAGGACCTCGGCTCCTACTCCGACGAGGCCAACAACCAGTTCATGCTGGGCTCCGACTACCTCGTGGCACCGGTGTTCACGGCAGCCCGCTCGCGCAGCGGCATCTACCTGCCCGCGGGCGAGACGTGGGTCGACTACTGGACCGGACGCCTGTACCCGGGCGGCCAGGTGCTGAACAACCACCCGGCACCGCTGGACAGGCTGCCCGTGTTCGTCCGGGCCGGCGCGGTCGTGCCGCACGGCATCGTCGCGCGCAACTCCAACCTCACCCCGGAGAACGCCGAGCTGACCGTGCAGGTCTACCCCAGCGGGTCGTCGAGCTACACGCTCTACGAGGACGACAAGGTCACCCGCGCCTACCGGGACGGTGCGCGCAGCCTGCAGACGCTGTCGGTTGCCGCCCCCGCCTCGGGCCCCGGCGACGTGACCGTCACCATCGGCCAGCGCCAGGGCGAGTACGCCGGCAAGGCGGCCGCGCGGCCGTACCGCGTCGTGGCCCACACCGCCAGCAAGCCCAGCTCGGTCACCGTCGGCGGCGCCGCCGTCGCCGAGGCCGCCTCCGCAGCCGCGCTCGAGTCGGCCGCGACGGGCTGGTTCTACGACGCCGCTGCCGGCGCCGTGACGGTCAAGGCCGGCACGCTGGCGTCCACGGCCACCACCGTGGTGAAGCTCGTGGGCACCTCCGCCGTCGGCGGCGAGGCCCCGGACGCGACGATGGCGCAGCTCGCGCTGAGCCTCCCGGCCGTCACCGGACGCGGCACCGACACCACCGTGACCGCGACCTTCACCAACACCGCAGCGGTCCAGAAGACCGGCGTGGCGGTGTCGCTGGCCCTGCCCTCCGGCTGGACCCTGGTGTCCACCGGCGCCGCACCCGGCACCGTCGCGGGCGGCGCGTCCGCGTCGCAGACCTTCGTCATCCGGGCCGGCCAGGACGCGGCGCCGGGCGTCACGCAGCTCTCGGGCACGGCCACCTACCGTGACTCGGCCGGCAACGAGAACACCGCCGTCGCCTCCGCGGCCACCGAGCTGACCTACGGCTCGCTGGCAGACGCGTTCAACCACGTGTCGATCACCACGCTGGCCAACGCCTCGCTGGGCAACTTCGACGGCGGCGGCGCCTCGTTCGCGGCCGAACAGCTGGAGTCGCGGGGCATCGAGCCGGGCGGCGAGGTCACCGTCGACACGGGCGACGTCCCGGTGACCTACGGCTGGGCCCCGGTGCCCGACGAGCCGAACTCGGTCGTCGTCGGCGGCCAGACCGTCACGCTCAACGGCAAGGGCACGCACCTGGCCATCCTCGGCTCAGCGGCCACGGCGGCGGGCGTCACGGGCCAGTTCAGGATCAACTACACCGACGGCACCAGCTCCACCGGCAGCGCGGGCTTCCCGAACTGGCTCTACCAGTCCCAGCACGGCATGCTCGGCTCCACCGTCGGCATCGAGACCAAGGGCCGCAACAACGCCACGGGCAACTACGAGTACGGCGACTACAGCTACCAGATCTACCAGAACTTCGTGCCGGTGAACCCGGCCAAGACCGTCCAGTCGGTGACGCTGCCGCCGTCGTCCACGTTGAAGCTGTTCGCGTGGGAGCTGGTGACCAAGGCGCTGCCCGCCGCGCCCACCGAGACGGTGTGGGCGTCGGACTGGGAGTGGGTCTCGGCCTCCAACGGCTACGGCACGATCGGCCGCGACATGGTCAACATCGACCCGGGCCAGACCACGTCCGGGCCGCTGCGCAGCCACTACGTCGACGCCGAGGGCGCCAAGGTCGTCTACGAGAAGGGCCTGGGCGTGCACGCCAACGGCGCCATCCTCTACTACCTGGGCGGCGAGTGCACGCGCTTCACCGCCGAGGTGGGACACGAGGACGGCTACTACGGCCCGGTGGTGTTCACCGTGGAATCCGACGGTGCGGAGGTGTTCCGCTCCCGCAGCTTCGTGGAGGCGTTCACCGAGCCCGACGTCGTCGACCTCGACGTGACCGGAGTCGACTTCATCCAGCTCGGCATCCAGGGCGTCTCCGGCATCGGTGCGGCGCACGGCATCTGGGGCGACGCGCAGTTCACCTGTGGTGAGGCGTCGCCGTCGCCGTCGCCGAGTCCTTCGGTGTCGCCGAGCCCGTCGAAGTCGCCGAGTGCCAAGCCGACGGTGTCGCCGAGCGCCAAGCCGACGGTGTCGCCGAGCGCGAAGCCGACGACGACGCCGGCGAAGCCGGGGTTCGTGCGGACGGCGCCGTACACGTTGGCCGGTACGCACAACCTCAATGGTCGGCAGTGGATGACCACGTGTGAGGCGTATTCGCAGACGGAGCGCTGCCGCACTGAGATCTGGGCGACGGTGGTCAAGGTCGAGAACGGTCAGTTCGTCCGCGAGAGCGGGTGGGCGTTCAACAACCTGACGTATCTGCCGTTCATGACGCGTGAGGCGTGGAAGGGCAACCCGCTGGGTGCCGCTGGTGAGTTCACGTCGGGTGGTCGTCAGTGGCGCACCGAGTGTGACACGGCGGCCACGGGCCGGGGCGCGTGCCGGAGCTACACGTTGACGACGGTGTACGCGGCCACGCCGAAGGCGGCTGGTGGGTACGCGTTCAGCCAGGCGAATGACTGGGTGTTCAACAACATCGTGATGTTTGCTTCCTGAGCTTGGCGCCCTTCGACCGCTCGTAGGACTCGCGGCTCAGGAAACGTGGTTCCCTGAGTCGGGCGCCCGGCGCCCGGTCGAAGGGCCCTGGGCGTTGGCGCGGGGTTGTGTGTCAGCTCGCTGGTCCTTCGACCGCTCGTAGGACTCGCGGCTCAGGAGACGTTCCCTGAGTCGGGCGCCCGGCGCCCGGTCGAAGGGCGCTGGGCGTTGTGTCAGGGTTGTGTGTCAGCTCGCCGGTCCTTCGACCGCTCGTAGGACTCGCGGCTCAGGGAACGTTCCCTGAGCCGGGCGCCCAGCGCCCGGTCGAAGTGCGCTGGGCCTATCAGCGGCGTTGCATGCGAGCTCGCCGGTCCTTCGACCGCTCGTAGGACTCGCGGCTCAGGAAACGGCGTTCCCTGAGCCGGGCGCCCGGCGCCCGGTCGAAGGGCGCTGGGCGTTGTGTCAGGGTTGTGTGTCAGCTCGCCGGTCCTTCGACCGCTCGTAGGACTCGCGGCTCAGGAAACGGCGTTCCCTGAGCCGGGCGCCCGGCGCCCGGTCGATGGGCGCTGGGCGTTGTGTCAGGGTTGTGTGTCAGCTCGCCGGTCCTTCGACCGCTCGTAGGACTCGCGGCTCAGGAGACTTCGTCCGGCTCAGGAAACGGCGGTGCGGTGCACCTTGTGCATCGCGGCCTGGGCCCGGGGGCGGATCGCCAGCCGGTCGATGTTCACGTGCTTGGGGCGGGTCGCCATGAAGACGATGGCGTCCGCCACGTCCTCCGCCAGCAGCGGCTCGGCGACACCGGCGTAGACCTTGTCGGCCCGCTCGCGATCACCGTCGAAGCGGGTGAGGGCGAACTCGTCCGTGCGCACCATGCCCGGTGCGATCTCGGTGATCCGCACCGGCTGGTCGAACAGTTCCAGCCGCAATGACTCGACGACGGCGCGCTCGCCGGCCTTCGCCGCGCAGTACCCGGCACCGCCCTCGTAGCCCGCGTCCGCGGCCATCGAGGTGACGAACACGACGACGCCCTCGGCCGCGATCAGCGCCGGGAGCAGCGCCTTGGTCACCCGCGCGGTGCCCACGGTGTTCGTCGCGAT
This sequence comes from Tessaracoccus lubricantis, assembly GCF_039544535.1. Classification (NCBI taxonomy): domain Bacteria; kingdom Bacillati; phylum Actinomycetota; class Actinomycetes; order Propionibacteriales; family Propionibacteriaceae; genus Tessaracoccus; species Tessaracoccus lubricantis. The sequence continues at coordinate 164,869 of NZ_BAABLV010000005.1, read as the reverse complement.
CATCGCTGCCCACTTGTCGAGGTCCGCCTCGGCCACGGGCTCCTGGCCCAGCGCCCCTCCGGCGTTGTTGACCAGCACGTCGAGCCGGTCGCCGACTGCCTCCGCCAAGCGGGCCACGTCGGCGTCGGAGGTGATGTCGCACACGACGGCGGCGCCACCGATCTCGTCGGCCAGCGTGGCGATGCGCTCAGCGCGACGGGCGGCGCAGATCACGCGGTAGCCCGCGGCGGCGAGTTGGCGGGCGGTGGCGGCTCCGATGCCCGAGCTGGCACCGGTCACGAGGGCAGTCTTCATGCGGATCACTGTATCCCCGGCGCCGTCGTCGGCCCGGGGGAGGGGTCAGCGCTTGGCGGGCCGCCAGCCGGCGGCCTCCGCCTCCTCAGGGGTGCAGAACCACTGCTCGCCGTCGACGACGTCGATCTTGGTGCGGTCGTAGTATTCCTGGCCGGGCACGTGGTAGATCCGCTCGCCCTCCCGGTTGATGTTGCCCTTGATGACGCAGTCGCCCGCACCGCCGGGGGCAACGGGCGCCACCGGCGCGAGGGGCGCGACGGCGGCCTGCGTGTCCTCGGGCTGGGCCCCGCCGCACATCGAGCCCCAGAGGCCGAGCCCCTGCTGCTGGGCGTCGGCCTGCGCGGCGAGGTGGTCGTCGACGTACTTGTAGGGCGCGGCGTAGGTGTACTCGCGCCCGAGCCCGCGGGAGATGATCTCCTCAGCCACGTTGACGCCGTCGGCGGTGAAGACGTGCCGCAGCAGCCTGTCGTAGCGGTCCGTGTCGCCCTGGGTGGGATCGGACTCGAGGCGCACGTCGCGCGACTGGACCAGCGACTGCATGGCGCTGGCCGCCTCCTGGTAGCCGCAGTCGTCACGCTCGGGGGTGTCGATGCCGATGACGCGCACGCGGGTGCGCACGCCGTCGATCCGCACGTCGATGGTGTCGCCGTCGATGATTCCCGCCACACGCACCAGGCCCCCGACGGCGGCAGCAGCCGGGCCCTCCGTCGGGCTCTCGCTGGGGGTGGGGGCGGCGGTGGGGGTCGGTGTGGCGCTGGGGGCTGCGGTGGTGCTGGCGGCGCCCTCGATGGCGGGGGTGGGGTCGGCCGTGAGGGGCCCGGGGGCCGGGAAGCAGCCGGAGAGCAGCAGGCACAGCAGCGCAGGCCCCGCGATCACGCGGGGCCTGCGGGCTGTGTGCCTGGTGATGGTTACTTCTTGCCCTGGTTCTTGACGGCCTCGATGGACGCCTTCGCGGCCTCCGGGTCGAGGTAGCGGCCGCCCGGGGTGACCGGCTTGAAGTCCTCGTCGAGCTCGTAGTAGAGCGGGATGCCGGTGGGGATGTTCAGGCCGGCGATGTCCTCGTCGGAGATGCCGTCGAGGTGCTTGACCAGCGCGCGCAGCGAGTTGCCGTGCGCGGTGACCAGCACGGTCTTGCCCTCGGCGAGGTCGGGCACGATGTGTGCCTCCCAGTACGGCAGCAGGCGGGCGACGACGTCCTTGAGGCACTCGGTGCGGGGGCGGTCGGCCTCCGGGATGTCGGCGTAGCGCGGGTCGTGGTGCTGGCTGAACTCGTCGTCGACGTCGATCGGCGGCGGCGGGCTGTCGTAGCTGCGGCGCCACAGCATGAACTGCTCCTCGCCGAACTGCTCCAGCGTCTGCGCCTTGTTCTTGCCCTGCAGCGCGCCGTAGTGGCGCTCGTTGAGGCGCCAGTTGCGCTTGACGGGGATCCAGTGGCGGTCGCAGCCGTCGAGCGCGAGGTAGGCGGTGTGGATGGCGCGGCGCAGGAGGGACGTGTGGAGGATGTCCGGCAGGAGGCCCTCCTGCTTCAGCAGCTCGGCGGCCTTCTTGCCCTCCTCGATGCCCTTCTCATTGATGTCGACGTCCACCCAGCCGGTGAACAGGTTCTTGGCGTTCCATTCGCTCTCGCCGTGGCGGAGCAGGATCAGCTTGGCAGTCATGCGCCCAACATTACCGGCGACGACTCCCGCCCGCGCAGCCGCCCCGCCCGATGACCGCGGAGCGATACCCCCACGCTGCGACGCGAGAGCGCGGGCGCCGATGGGGCGCCCGCGCTCGCGGGAGGATGGGACGGGGGTCAGGCGTTGGGCCAGTCGACGCCCTCGGGCACCTCACCGGTGATGATGTAGATCACCCGGCGGCCCACGGCGACGGCGTGGTCCGAGAAGCGCTCGAAGTATCGGCCGAGGAGGGCCACGTCGACTGCGCCCTCGACGTCGATGTCCGAGCCCTCACGGAAGATCTCCGTGAAGTGGTCGCGCCGCAGCCCGTCCATCTTCGCGTCGATCGTGGCGAGGGTGCGTGCGCCCTGGGCGTCGCGCTCCAGCAGCGACAGGCGGGCCACGTCGATGACCTTCTCGGCGATCTCGGCCATCTCGCGGAAGTTCGGCTCGAACCGTTCCGGCACGGCGTGCGCCGGGTAGCGCAGGCGGGCGATCTTCGCGATGTGGGCGGCGAGGTCACCCATGCGGGCAAGCTCGAACACCACGCGGATGGCGGAGACGATGGTGCGCAGTTCGCCGGCGACGGGGGCCTGGAGCGCGAGGAGGCTGAGGCACTGGTACTCGAGCTCCTCGTGCATCTGGTCGAGCTGCGCATCGTTGGTGATCACGGCCTCCGCGCGACCGAGGTCAGCAGTCAGCAGCGCCTCGGATGCCTCGCGGATCGCGATCTCGACGAGGTCTGCCATATGAACGAGGTGGTCCAGGACCGAATTGAGTTCCTCATGGTAGCTGGTGCGCATAGTGCGGTGCTCCTTTGTCACGGTTGTCCAGAGTCTAGCTGGACGCCCTTCCCGCTCGAGGGTAGGCCACCCACCTACAGGGGCGTGACTGTCGGGTTAACGAGCGGTGAACTCACGATGAAGGGTTGGGGGCGAAGGGTCGACGACTACGGTCGGTGTTGAGTGATGGGTGAGCGGGCCGGGCCCGGACCCATAGGATGCTTGGTATGCATCCTGCGGTCGCCGGCCTCATTGGGGCCTGTCTGGCCTTGGTGGTCGTCGCGTTCGTGCTCGTCGTCCGCCGTGGCCTGGCCCGCCGTCGAATGCTCGAGGCCCAGGGCAACGCCGTTGCCAGCGCGGAGCTGCGCACCTCGATGGACCTGCTGCAGTCCGGCGCCATGCTGGTCGGCCCGCACGACGAGATCCTGCACGTCAACGAGCCGGGCATCGTGCTGAACCTGGCCCGCGGCAGCCGCGTCGGCTTCGCCACGCTGCTGGACAAGATCCGGGAGGTCCGCGCCAGCGGCACCCTCTACCGGGGCACCATCCGCCGAGAGATGCACCCCGGCGCCGAACCGCTCGAACTGGCCGCCCGGGTGGCGCCCATCGGCAACGAGGTGGTGCTGGTCATCGCCGACGACGAGTCGTCGCAGCGGCGGGTCGAGGCGGTGCGCCGCGACTTCGTCGCCAACATCTCCCACGAGCTGAAGACCCCCATCGGCGCGTTGAGCGTGCTCGCGGAGGCGGTCGAGGCCGCCAGCGACGACCCCGACGCGGTGCAGCGCTTCGCCGGCCGCCTGCAGCACGAGTCGTCGCGGCTGGCGGAGCTGGTCAACCAGATCATCGACCTGTCGCGCCTGCAGTCGGAGGACCCGATGCTGAGCCGCGAGATCGTCGACGTGCACGAGGTGGTCACAGAGGCCGTCAGCCGCTCCCGCGAACGCGCCGAGAATCGCGGCGTGAGCCTCATCGTGGCCCGCACCGCGCACACCTACGTGATCGGCGACCGCTGGCAGCTGGCAGACGCCGTCAGCAACCTGGTGCAGAACGCCATCAACTACTCCGACGAGAAGGCGCGGGTGACCCTCAGCATCCTGCAGGTGACCTCCGACAACGATCGCTACGTCGAGATCAAGGTCTCCGACAACGGCATCGGCATCAGCCAGGAGGAGCAGGAGCGCATCTTCGAACGCTTCTACCGGGTGGACTACGGACGTTCGCGTGACGCGGGCGGCACCGGCCTGGGCCTCAGCATCGTGCGGCACATCGCCTTGGCCCACGGTGGGTCGATCCGGGTATGGTCGCGCCCGGGGCAGGGATCGACGTTCACCCTGAGGCTGCCGGCCTATCTCGGCCCCGACCCACAAGAATCCGCGTTGGCGGAGGAGGAATGGAAATCGTGACCCGCATCCTGATCATCGAGGACGAGGACTCGTACCGCGACGCCACCAGCTTCATGTTGAGCAAGGAGGGCTTCGACGTCGTGACAGCGGCCGACGGCGCCGAAGGCTTGGCGGAGTACGACAAGAACGGCGCAGACCTCGTGCTGCTCGACCTGATGATGCCCGGCATCCCGGGCGTCGAGGTGTGCCGCCAACTGCGCGCCCGCGGCAACGTGGGGATCGTGATGGTCACCGCCCGCGACTCCGAGGTCGACAAGGTGGTGGGCCTCGAGCTCGGCGCCGACGACTACGTGACCAAGCCGTTCAGCCACCGCGAACTGGTGGCGCGCATCCGCGCCGTGCTGCGACGCGGGATGGACCAGGTGCTGCTGCCCGAGGTGGTCGAGGTCGGGGGCGTGCGCATCGACGTCGAGCGGCACCAGGTCACCGTCGACGGCGAGGACGTGAGGTTCGCGCTGCGCGAGTTCGAGTTGCTGGAGCTGCTGCTGCGCAACGCCGGGCGCGTGATGACGCGCGGTCAGCTGATCGACCGGATCTGGGGCAGCGACTACGTGGGCGACACGAAGACCCTGGACGTGCACATCAAGCGGCTGCGTTCGAAGATCGAGCGCGACCCGTCAGACCCGCAGCGCCTGATCACCGTTCGGGGCTTGGGTTACAAGTACGACGGGTGACTCCCGCCCCGGGGGCGGAGCTTGGGGACGGCGGCTGAGGTCGTCGGCGTCTGGCGCTGTGAGGTCTGGGTGCTGGATGGTCGGGCTGGGTGAGGGCAGCTACCGCGGCAGATGGGCGGTGGCCGGGGTTGTTCGGCGGCTGTGGCTCTGCTGCGGGATTTGTCGGCGTGGACGCCGAGGAATCCCGCAGCTTGTTTCAGGGCGTGGACGTGGTGGGGTCGAGCCGCCTGTCGACGGTGGGGTCAGGGCAGCTGTCGCGTTGCTGCCTTGCCCAGAGCGAGCACGGACAAGTCGAGGGTGCAGCCGCCAACCCGTGATCAGCGAGGGGTACTGTCCGCGCCGGGTTTCGACGCGCTCGCAGAGCTCGCGGCTCAACCAGCGTGAGGGGTTTCGACGCGCTCGCAGAGCTCGCGGCTCAACCAGCGCTGCGGCTCAGCCAGCGGCGGTGGAGAACGACTCCGCGAAGTCCTCGTGCTCGGCGCTCATCACGGGAGTGTGGACCGACAGCTGCGTGGCGCCGTCGAACGTCACGACGACCTCGGCCAGGCGGCCGGGAGTCAGCTCAGGGTTGGAGAACGACGTCTCGGAGCCGTCGAGGTACACGCTGGTGCCACGGGGGATCGACGCGGTGAAGCCAAGGTCGACGGGCTCGCCGTAGGTTTCGTAGCCCTCCTCGGCGGCGACGGTGATGCCCGTCACCTCTGCCGCGTCGTCGCGGGAGTGGAGGCCGCCGAGCAGGATCGCCTGGCCGGACTCGTCCGCCACGACGACGATGTTGCGCAGCTTGTAACCGTCCTGCTCGGTCTGCACCCCGGCGGCGGGCGGGGCATCGGAGACCCAGCCGGCGCGGGTGCAGGCGCTCATCGAAACGGCGAGAGCTGCGGCGGCGATGATGGCCGCGAAACGACGCACGGGCTTGCTCATGTGTCCTCCGGTCAGGGGCATGGTTGGGCACATACTAACCAGTCCAGCGGCCCCCGCGCGAAGTGTTCGCCGCCTTTCGGGACCCCGCGATCACGGGCGACGGCCCGGGGTGTATATACGCCTGCTAGAATTGAGGGTGGAAAGGTGGTCTTCAAGATATGACTTTTTCGATCGGTGAGACGGTCGTCTACCCAAACCATGGAACGGCCGTCATCGAGGACATCGAGAACCGGAAGATCAGGGGTGAGGACAAACTGTTCCTCGTCCTGCGCGTCCTCGGCCAGAACGACCTCGTGATTCGTGTCCCGTCCGACAACCTCGATCTCGTCGGCGTGCGCGACGTGGTCGACCAGGAAGGCCTTGAGCGCGTCTTCGACGTCCTCCGCGCCGAGCACACCGAAGAGCCGGCCAACTGGTCGCGCCGCTTCAAGGCGAACATGGAGAAGCTGCACTCCGGCAACGTGATCAAGGTCTCGGAGGTCGTGCGTGACCTCTGGCGCCGCGACCGGGACAAGGGCCTCTCCGCCGGTGAGAAGCGCATGCTGGCCAAGGCCCGAGCCATCCTGCTCGCTGAGCTCGCCCTCGCCGAAGACTGCGACGAGGAGAAGGCCGAGACGCTTCTCGACGAAGTGCTCGCTTCCTGACACTCGTTTCCCACACATGTCAACAACAACTCGGATACCGGTCGTCGCCGTCGTGGTGGCGGCCGGTATCGGTTCCCGGCTGGGTGCGCCCGTGCCGAAGGCCCTCGTCGAACTGGAGGGCGTCTCGCTTGCCCGCCGCGCCGTCGACGCCCTCGTCGACGGCGGGGTCAGCGCCATCGTCGTGACCATCCCGGCCGGTTTCGAGGTAGAGTTCGACCAACAACTCGACGGTGTGCCCGTCCCCGTCCTGTGCGTGCCGGGCGGCGCCTCCCGGCAGGAGTCCGTGGCCCGCGGCCTCGCCGCGCTCGAGGCGCCTGCGGACGCCGTCGTCCTCGTGCACGATGCCGCCCGCGCCCTCGTGCCGCCGGCCGTGGTGCGCTCCGTCGCCCAGGCCGTCGCCGGGGGAGCAGAGGCCGTCATCCCCGTGGTGCCCGTCGTCGACTCCGTGCGCCGCGTCGACGACGACACCTCCGTCGTCGTCAACCGCGCCAGGCTCCGCGCCGTCCAGACCCCGCAAGGCGCGCGCCTCGGTGCCCTGCGCGCGGCGCATGCCCAGGTGGCGCACGAGGCCGTCGAGGTCACGGACGACGCGACGGTGTGCGAATTCGCCGGCATGCACGTCTCGCTCGTCGCGGGCCACCGTGACGCCCTCAAGATCACCGAACCCACAGACCTCGTCCTGGCCGGGGCCATCCTCCACAGCCGGAAGGAGAGCTGATGCGCGTCGGCATCGGCACTGACGTGCACCGCCTCGAGGACGGCGTCCCCATGTGGGTCGCCGGCCTGCACTTCCCGGACGAGACGGCGGGCCTGGCGGGGCACTCCGACGGCGACGTCGCCGCCCACGCCGCCTGCGACGCGCTCTTCGGCGCGGCCGGTCTGGGCGACATGGGTTCCAACTACGGCACCTCCGAGCCCGAGTGGGCCGGCGCCAGCGGAGTCGCCTTCCTGACCGAGACGGCCCGCCGGGTGAGGGCCGCCGGCTTCGAGATCGGCAACGTGTCGGTGCAGATCATCGGCAACCGGCCACGCTTCGCGGCCCACCGGGAGCACGCACAGCGGGTCATGGCGGAGGCCCTCGGGGCCACGGTGACCGTGACCGCCACCACCACCGACGGGCTGGGGCTCACCGGCCGCGGCGAGGGTGTCGCCGCCGTGGCGGTCGCGCTGCTGCACTGAGCCGCGCCCCGGCTACCCTTGCTCAGGATCGTCCGCCGGAAGGAGCACGCCATGAGGCACTCACGCACGAAGTTCGGGGTCGCCATCGCGGCCCTCGCCATGCTGGCGCTGGGCGCGGCGTGCACGCCCTCGGCAGGACCCACCCCCGACCCCGACACGACGGCGGCCACCACCGAGCCGTCGGGCACCCAGTCCGAACCCTCCCAGCAGGAGTCGTCGCCGGCCACGGACCCCGCGTCGTCGGGCCCGGCGTCGTCAGACGCGACGGCGCTGGAGGAGGTCGCCCCCGTCACCATCGACGAGTCGCTGGTCCCCCAGAGCGTCGGTGAGTTCCAGCTCGAATACCTCGGCAACCCGGTCTACAGCCGCGGCTCTCTCGCCGACAACAACCTGCAGGCCGTCAGCGTGCTGGCCGAACGCAGCCCGTTCAGCCTCGACGACTACGCGGCGCAGATGGACGACTTCACCTGGGTGGAGGAGGGGCAAGCGCTGTGCGGTGCCCGCTTCGAGCTGCCCACCTGCCTCTTCGACAGCGCGGACCACGGCATCGTCACCGTCTCCAGCGACGACCCCAGCGTGCCCGTCGACGACGTCCAGGCCATCATGGCGGCCGTGCGCGAGGTCCTCTGAGCCGCCGCCACCCACCCCTGACAGCGCGAAACCCCGCAGGCCATCGGCCTGCGGGGTCTGCGTTTCAGCGAGCGATCAGATCTCGAACCCGGGGTACAGCGGGTGCAGGTTCAGCAGCCGCTCGGCCTCGGCCAGCGAGTTGCTGCGCGCGGCCTCGTCGAGCTCGAACTTGGCCTTGCTCGGCGCGCCGGCCGACGTGGTCGTCGGCTTGGTGGCCTTCAGCACGCCGGTGATCATGTCGGCGACGGCGTCCATGTCGGACGTGGTGAACCCGCGGGAGGTCAGCGCCGGGGTGCCGAGACGCACGCCGGAGGTGTACCAGGCGCCGTTGGGGTCGTTGGGCACGGAGTTGCGGTTGGTGACGATGCCGGCGTCGAGCAGCGCGGCCTCACCCTGACGGCCGGTCAGGCCGAAGCTGGTGGTGTCGAGCAACACGATGTGGTTGTCGGTGCCGTCGGTGACGAGCTTGGCGCCACGCTTCATCAGGCCCTCGGCCAGCGCCTTGGCGTTGTCGGCCACGGCCTGCGCGTAGGTGCGGAACTCGGCGGTGCGGGCCTCGGCGAGTGCCACGGCCTTGGCTGCCATGACGTGCGACAGCGGGCCACCGAGCACGAGCGGGCAGCCGCGGTCCACCGACGGGGCGTACTCCGCCGTCGCCATCACCATGCCGCCGCGCGGGCCGCGCAGCGACTTGTGCGTCGTGGTGGTCACGACGTCGGCGTAGGGCACCGGGTCCTCCTCACCCGTGAACACCTTGCCGGCCACGAGGCCCGCGAAGTGGGCCATGTCGACCATGAGGACGGCGCCCACCTCGTCGGCGATGTCGCGCATCTTCGCGAAGTTGATGCGGCGCGGGTAGGCGGAGTAGCCGGCCACGAGCACGAGCGGCTTGAACTCCTTGGCCTGGGCGCGGAGGGCCTCGTAGTCGAGGAGGCCGGTCTCCGGGTCCGTGCCGTAGGAGCGCTGGTGGAACATCTTGCCCGACACGTTGGGGCGGAAGCCGTGCGTCAGGTGGCCGCCGGCGTCGAGCGACATGCCCAGCAGGCGCTGCTCGCCGAAGCGGCGACGGAGGGTCTCCCAGTCGGCCTCGCTGAGCTCGGCGACACCCTTCGCGCCGAACTCCTCGAGGGCGGGCGACTCGATCTTGTGCGCGAGGATGGCCCAGTAGGCGGTGAGGTTGGCGTCGATGCCCGAGTGGGGCTGCACGTAGGCGTACTCGGCGCCGAACAGTTCGCGCGCGTGCTCCGCGGCGACGGCCTCGACGGTGTCGACGTTCTGGCAACCGGCGTAGAAGCGGTGACCGACGGTGCCCTCGGCGTACTTGTCGCTCATCCAGGTACCCATGGTGGCCAGTACCGGGAGGCTCGCGTAGTTTTCGGACGCGATGAGCTTCAGCGACGCGCGCTGATCGGTGAGCTCCTGGCGGGTCGCCTGTGCGATGCGGGGCTCCACCTCCTCGATCATGCCCAGCAGGGTTCGGTAGGCCGATGAGATCGACTCGAGATCGCTCACAGTTCTCCTTGGGGTCAGGGGTGTGTGGCCCACTCTAGACCTCCGTGCCGTGAACGGCCCATCCGTTACCCTTCACCCTGTGTCGGTGAACAGGCGTGGTGCTCTGGGCCTCCTTGCGCTCATGGGGCTCAGCGGCTGTTCGTTCGAACCCATCCGCTGGGTGGACGGGGCGCCGGAGGCGGTGGAGTCGGTGGACCCCGCCGTCGAGTTGCGGGCCGATTTCTTCGTCCAGACCAGCGACAACGGCGTCAAGTCCATCGAGGAGGGCCGCACCGTCGGGCAGCGAATCTCCACGCCCCACTTCGACGCCCGCCTCGAGCAGGTCTTCCTGGGGGCCGAGGTGGGCACCGGCACGGCCATGCAGGTGAGGCGCCGCACCCCGCTGCGCGCCCCTGAGGGCCACCAGATCCTCGCGTTCACGCTGGCCGCGGGGCTGCCGTCGTTCCAGCCGGATCCCGACGCCGACCTCGCCCACCGGCTCCGCGTCGGCGACGCCGGCATCGACCTGGGCCCGCCGTTCGTGCGCCACATGATCAACGACGACGGCGAGTACGACATCTCCTGGACGCTCATCATGCTGTGCGTGCCCGAGGGAGCCCCGGTGTTCCTCGACGCCACCGACCAGGAACGCACCGTCACGCTCGACCTGCTGACCGGCGAACCCGTCGACGACGACGCCTGGGCCGCGACGGCGGGTTTGCGGCAGCGACACATCATCGCCGTCGAACCGGAGCGGCAGATCTTCATGCACAACCTGGTCAGCCTGCCGGACCCGGCGCTGGCCATCGAGCAGGACGAGGCCCAGCTGGCCATCGCCCTGTCGCCCAACCCGACGTCGAGCATCCTCGCCCCGTGGCTGCCCGGCCGGGGCTGGGCCCAACCCGGCATGCAGTGGCTGCGGCTGCGGCTCACGTTCGAGCCCAGCCTGACCGACACCCGCTTCACCTACGCGTTCAGCGGGCCGGAGTCGTTCGCGCTGGAGGACAGCGCGGGCAGCAACCACAGCGTGTTGTCGCCGGAGCGGATCTCCGCGGCCGACATCGAGTTGTCGACGACGGTGGACCTGGTCTGGCAGTTGACGGAGCCGTTCACCGCCGCCACCATGCGGTTCCAGCCCAAGGGTGAGCTGAAGGCCCTCTACACCGGCGGCGTCGAGGTGCCGGCGCAGTTCACCGCGACGCCGTCACCGCTGCAGTTCGGCGTGCAGTTCACTGCCCGGGAACAGCCTCAGTGATGCCTGCGCGCTGCTGCGAGACCTCGTAGAGCGCCACGGACGCGGCCACCGAGGCGTTGAGCGACTCGACGCTGCTGGCGATCGGGATCGACACCAACTGGTCGCAGTGGTCACGCACCAGCCGGGCGAGGCCCTCGTCCTCGGAGCCCACGACGATGACCAGCGGCCCGTCGAGACCTGCGGCGCCGCTGACCGGGACGTCGCCCTCGCCGGCCAGGCCGAGGATCGTGAACCCGGTCTTCGACGCCTGCTCGAGCGTGCGGTTGAGGTTGGTCGCCATCGCGATCGGCAGCCGGGCCGCGGCGCCGGCGGAGGTCTTCCACGCGGCGGCCGTCATCGAGGCCGAGCGACGCGAGGGGATCACCACGCCCGTCGCGCCGAAGGCCGCGGCGGAACGGACGATCGCGCCCAGGTTGCGCGGGTCGGTGACGCCGTCGAGCGCCACGATGATGCCGTCGACCTCGAACGCGTCGGCGATGAGGTCCTGCGGGTCGGCGTACTCGTAGGCGGGCAACTGCAACGCCACGCCCTGGTGCACGAGCCCGCCGGTGACGCGGTCGAGTTCGGCCCGGGTGACCTGCAGCATCGGCAGGCCGTGGTCGGCGGCGAACTTGAGGATGTCGCGGAGGCGGTCGTCGCGCTCGGAACCCTCCGCCACGTAGGCCTGCTTGACCGGCATGCCTGCCATCAGCGCCTCGTAGACGGGGTTGCGGCCCACCACCCAGTCGGCGCCGGCGGGCTTCTGCCGGGCCGGCCTCGACGACTGGCGGCGCTGCGCGGCCTGCTTGGCCTTGTACGCCTTGTGGTAGACGCGGTCCTCGGCCTTGGGTGTGGGCCCGCGGCCCTCGAGGGAACGGCGGATGCGGCCGCCGGAACCGGCTGCCTTGTTCTTGCCCTTGCTGGTCGCGCCGCGGCGCGAGGAGTTGCCTGCCATGGGGTGATCCTTCTAGTCGTTCCCTGAGCCGGCCGCGCGTGGCTGGTCGAAGGGGCGGTGAGTGCTGTGGTCTGTGGGCTTGGGGCCCTTCGACCGGACGTGCTGCTCGTTCCTCGCAGACGCCCGGCTCAGGGAGCGAGACGCCCGGCTCAGGGAGCGAGGCACCCGGCTCAGGGAGCGAGTCATCCGAGGCTCCACTTGGGGCCGGAGGGCGTGTCCTCGATGGTGAGGCCCACGGTGCTCAGGGTGTCGCGGATGCTGTCGGCGGTGGCCCAGTCCTTGTCGGCGCGCGCCTTGGCCCGCTGCTCCAGCAGCGCACCCACCAGGCCGTCGACGACGGGGGTGAGGTCGGCGTCGGAGCCCTGGCTGGCCCATTCGTCGGCGTGCGGGTGGATGCCGAAGACGTTGAGCATCATGCTGACCGCGAAGTAGACGTCGACGACCTGCTCGGCGTCACCGGCCGCGAGCGCCTGGTTGCCGGCGCGGATGGCGTCGAACAGGGCCGCCACGGCGCCCGGGGTGCCCAGGTCGTCGTTCATGGCGTCGGTGAACGCCGCGTACTGCGGCAGGCGGTGTGCCCTGGCGGTGTCCCCGCCGTCGGAGGCGTGCTCGGCGGCCCGCTCGATGAATGAGTCGATGCGCTCGATGGCCTTCTCCGCCTCGGCGAGCGAGCCGCGGGTGCCCTCGTCGGCGGGGGAGAACTCGATGGTGGAGCGGTAGTGCGGCGCCAGCAGGAAGAAGCGCACCGCTCGGGGGTCATAGGCCTTCGTGACCTCGGAGACCAGGGCGGTGTTGCCCAGCGACTTGCTCATCTTCTCGCCGGCCATCGACACCCACGCGTTGTGCAGCCAGAAGCGGGCGAACCCGTGGCCGGCCGCCGCCGACTGCGCCAGCTCGTTCTCGTGGTGCGGGAACCGCAGGTCGATGCCGCCGCCGTGGATGTCGAAGGTGTCGCCCAGGTACTTGCCGGCCATGGCGGAGCACTCGATGTGCCAGCCCGGGCGGCCACGGCCCCACGGCGACGGCCAGCTCGCGGTGAGCGGCTCGTCGGGCTTGTGGCCCTTCCACAGCGCGAAGTCTCGGGGGTCGCGCTTGCCGCGCGGGTCGGCATCGGCGGCCGCCTCCATCTCGTCGACCTTCTGGCCGGAGAGTTCGCCGTACCGCGGCCAGCTCTTCACGTCGAAGTAGACGTCGCCGGAGCGGTCTGACGCGGGGTAGGCGTGCCCCTTCTCGATGAGGTCCTCGATGAGCTCGATCATCTCCGGGACGTGTCCGGTGGCGCGCGGCTCGTACGTGGGAGGCTTGCAGCCGAGCGAGGCGTAGGCCTCGTGCAGTTCCCGCTCGAAGCGGTAGGCGTGCGCCCACCACTCGACGCCCTCCTCAGCCGACTTGGTCAGGATCTTGTCGTCGATGTCGGTGACGTTGGCGACGACGGTGACGTCATGGCCCTCGTGCTCGAGCCAGCGGCGCAGGACGTCGAAGTTGACCTCCTTGCGGATGTGGCCCAGGTGGGGTGACGCCTGCACGGTCAGGCCGCAGTGGTAGATCGAGACCTTGCCGTCGACAAGGGGCACGAACTCGCGCACGGTTCGTGAGGCGGTGTCATACAGCTTCAGCGTCACAAGAGGGCAGTTTACCGGGGATGGCCCCCGCCGACGCGCAGTCGACGGGGGCCCGGTGCCAGCAGGGTCACTTGACCTCGGCGCGGAGGAAGCGCCACACGCCTGCGGCGAGGGGAACCAGCACCCACAGCGCGGTGGCGCAGGCCAGCTGCAGCCAGTGCTGGCCGGTCATGTCGGGCAGCGAGGTGAACATCGGTTCGGTGGCGGCGTTGAGGTCGAGCCAGGCGGCGCGGGACGCGAGCCACGGCACGAAGCCCACCACCGTGGTCCAGACCTGCGGCAGCACGAAGTAGAGCACCACCGCCGACGGGGTGTTGAGCAGGATCAGTCCGAAGGCGCTGGCCTGCAGCATCAGGAGCATCAGGTTCAACGCCGGGCCGGCGAGCACGCCCAGATCGAGGGCCCAGCCGTCCCAGGACTGACCCGCCAGCGCTCCGATGCCGGCGGCCGCGTAGGTGAAGACGCCGGACACCAGCATGATCGCCACGCCGGCCAGCAGCGACACCACCAGCTTGGCCGCGACGACCCTCCCGCGGCGCGGCTCGAGCGCGAAGGTGGTCAGCCCCGTGCGCTGCGACCATTCGGCGGTGGCCGTCAGGATGGCCACGACGGGAACGAGCAGGCCGAGGGGCAGGAACGAGAAGAAGAACACCGCGCTGACGGTGCGCTCGGGGAAGTAGGCCACGGACAGGGCGGCGGCCCCGATGCTGGCGAGCACGGCGATGACGAGCAGCCAGCGGCCGGCCCTGGTGTTGACGAGCTTGCGTGCCTCGACCAGCAGCAGGCGGCCGAAGCCGGTGGGGAGGATCGCGCGGGAGGGGGCGACGGTGGGCTGGGCGTTGACGAGTGTTTCGGTGGTCATGGGGATTGCTTTCTGCGTGCTGGGGCGGGTGGTCAGGCGGCGGTGATGGAGAAGAAGACGTCCTCGAGGCTGCGGGCGCCGGAGGCGGTGAACTCGGCCACCTCGCCGCGGGCGACGATGCGGCCCTCCGCGATCACGACGAGGTCGTCGGCGACCAGTTCCACCTCGTGCAACAGGTGCGAGCTCAGCAGCACCGTGCCGCCGTCGTCGGCGAAGCTGCGCAGCAGTTGGCGCATCCAGCGGATGCCGGAGGGGTCCAGGCCGTTGGCAGGCTCGTCGAGCATGAGGGCGGTGGGGGAGCCCAGCAGCGCGTTGGCGATGCCGAGGCGCTGCCGCATGCCCAGCGAGTACGCGCCCACCCGCTTGCGGGCGGCCTTGCGGTCCAGTTGGACGAGGTCGAGTACCTCGTCGACCCGCCGTCGCGGCACGCCCATCTGGAGCGCGCTGAGCGTCAGGGTCTCGCGCCCGGTGCGGCCCATGTGCTGCGCGCCGGCGTCGAGGAGGACGCCGATCTGCCTGCCGGGGTTGGGCAGGTCGCGGAACCGCTGGCCGTGCACGAGCGCGGAGCCCGACGTCGGCGCGGTCATGCCGCAGACCATGCGCATGGTGGTGGACTTGCCGGCGCCGTTGGCACCCAGGAAACCGGTGACGCGGCCCGGTGCTGCCCGGAAGGTGACGTCGTCGACGACGGTGGTGGGTCCGTAGTTCTTGGTGAGGTTCGACACTGTGATCATGGCTCCAGCCTCCCGCTGGGGCAGGCGTGCGCCCATCGGCCGGAGGGCTCGAACGGGGGTGGCGCAGGGATGTTGCCCGCCGCGTCTTTGGTAGGGGGTGGCTCGCTACTTCGGCCGGACGCGGCCGTGGGCGCGCGTCCATAGACTGACGCCATGAGCACCGCCGTCGCCTCCCCTCGCCGCCGGCTCGCGCGCGTCTGGGGCGAGGTCTGGCGCTTCGCCGTGGCCGGGTTCGGCGGGCTGCTGATGTTCGGCATCCGGCTCGAGGCCAGCGAGGAGGCCGCCAAGCCCGGGACCGACATCACCGGCCAGGTGACCATCCTCGTGCAGCCGGTCAGCAACGCCTGGCTCGCCGTCGACCTGGTCCTCGGCCTCGGCGTGCTGGTGGCCATGCTCTTCCGACGCCGGTGGCCGCTCCCGGTGGCGCTGCTGGCCTCGGCGGCCACCGCCGTGTCCGGCTTCAGCCTCGTGGCGACGGCGGTGTGCCTGGTGTCGATCTCGGCCAGGCGCCGCTGGAGCGACTTCGCCGTGCTCACCCCGGTGCTGGTGGCCGCCGTGTGGGTCAACCACGTCTTCTGGCCCTCGTCCGGGAGCCGGGCCGACATGGTGGTGTCGATCGCACTGTCGCTGGTGATCTTCGCCGGCTTCTGCGCGTGGGGCGCCTACCGTGGGGCCCGCCGGGAACTCGTCGCCTCGCTGCGCGAGCGCGCCGCCACCCTGGAGCGCGAGCAGCACCTGCGGGTGACGCAGGCCAAGACGGCCGAGCGCGCCCGGATCGCGCAGGAGATGCACGACGTGCTGGCGCACCGGATCTCGCTCATCGCCGTACACGCCAACGCGTTGGCCTATCGCTCGGACCTGCCCCCCCAGCAGGTGGCCGAGCATGCCGGCGTGATCCGCGACAACGCCGACCACGCCGTCGCCGAGTTGCGCGATGTGCTGGGCGTGCTGAGGGGTGGGGAGCCCGCCGCGACGGCCCCGCCGCAGCCCACGCTGGACCAGTTGCCGCTGCTGATCGAGGACGCGCAGCGCGCCGGGACGCCGGTGGCGGCCGTGGGCATGATGCCGGACTTCGACGAACTGCCCACGGCGGTGAGCCGCACCGCGTACCGCGTGGTGCAGGAATGCCTCACCAACGCACGCAAGCACGCGGCCGGCCTGCCGGTCACCTTGGAGTTGCGCGGGGCGGAGGGGCCCGCGCTCGATATCGTGGTGCGCAACCCGCTGCCCCCGTCGGGGGTGCCCGCCCAGATCGGCGGCACCGGCATGGGGCTGCTCGGCCTGGCCGAACGGCTCGCGCTGGCGGGCGGAACGCTGCGGCACGCCGTCGAGGAGGGCGTCTTCGTCGTGCGGGCCCACCTGCCCTGGAGTGGATGATGGAACCGGTCACGGTACTGCTGGTCGACGACGAGCCCCTGGTGCGCGCCGGGCTGAAGGCCATCCTGGGCGGTGCGGCCCAGGTCGAGGTGGTCGGTGAGGCCGCGGACGGGCGGGAGGCGCTGCGGCGGATCGCCGAGTTGCAGCCCCAGGTGGTGCTGATGGACATCCGGATGCCGGTGCTCGACGGCGTCGCGGCCACGGCGCAGGTGCGCTCGGCGCACCCGGACGGGAAGGGCCCGCGGGTGGTGGTGCTCACGACGTTCGACGGTGACGACTCGGTGGCCCAAGCGCTGCGGGCCGGCGCGAGCGGGTACCTGCTGAAGACGACCCCGCCCGAGCGGCTGGTGGCGGGCATCCTCGACGCCGCCGCCGGGCAGCCCGTGCTGTCGCCGTCGGTGACCGCGCGGCTCATGGAGTCGGTCGTGGTGGGTGGCTCCGCAGACCGGGACGCGGCGCGGGCCCGGCTGGCGGTGCTCACGGAGCGTGAACTCGACGTGGCGCGGGCCGTGGGGCGCGGCGAGTCGAACACGGTGATCGCGCAGGCGCTGTACCTGAGCCTGGCCACCGTGAAGGCGCACGTGTCGCGCGCGCTCACCAAGCTGGGGCTGGAGAACCGCGTGCAACTGGCGCTACTGGTGCGCGATGCAGCGTTGGAGGGCTGAGGGCCTGCGGCCGGTCATGCGCTCGTGCCGCGGCGGCCGGCTCGCGGAGCGTGCTGTATAGTTGAAAATGTGAGTATCAACGTTCAGATCTGGTCCGACATCGCCTGCCCGTGGTGCTACATCGGCAAGCGGCGCTTCGAGAGGGCGCTCGAAGAGTTCCCCCAGAAGGAACAGGTCAACGTGACCTGGCGCTCCTACCAGCTCGACCCCACCCTGCCAGACCACGACGACCGCTCGGAGATCGACTACCTCGTCGAGATGAAGGGCATGGCCCGCCCGCAGGTGCTGCAGATGCTGCAGCACGTCACCACGCAGGCGCACGGCGAGGGCCTCGAGTACGACTTCGACAACCTCGTGGTGGCCAACTCCCGCAAGGCGCACCGCGTGCTCCAGGCCGCGAAGGCCGCGGACCGGGCCGACGACGGCGACGGCGACAGCGTTGACGCCCTCAAGGAGGCGCTGCTCGCAGCGCACTTCATCGATGGCGAGGACATCAACGACGTGGAGGTGCTGACCCGCCTCGCCGCCGAGGTCGGCCTGCCGCAGTCGGAGGCCCGCGCCGCCGTCGACTCCGCCGAACTCGACCGCGCCGTGGAGGAGGACATCATGCTCGCCCGCCAGATCGGGGTGCAGGGCGTGCCGTTCTTCGTCTTCGACAACAAGTACGGCGTCTCGGGCGCCCAGCCGTCGGAGGTCTTCGCGCAGGCGTTGCAAACGGTGGCCTCGGAGAAGGCCCCCCAGCTCATCACCATCGAGGGCGAGGCCGGGGACGCCTGCGGCCCCGACGGCTGCTGACCCCTGTCCCAGCGCCTCAGGGCGTGGGAGACTGACGCCATGACCACGCCCGAGGACCGCCAGCGGATGCTCTGGGACCGCACCGCGGCCCGCTACGACCGGATGGTGGCGCCGCTCGAGGGCCGGTTCATGACGCCCAGTCGGCGGTGGATCGGCGAGCGCGCCGTCGGCAGCCTGCTGGAGGTCGCGATCGGGACCGGGCTCAACCTGCCGCACTACTCGGCCGATGTCGCCGTCACCGGGCTGGACACGAGCGTCGCGATGCTGGACCAGGCCAGGGCCCGTGCCGGCCGGCTCGGCAGGACGGTCAGGTTCGTGGAGGGCGACGTGATGCGCCTGCCGTTCGACGACGAGACCTTCGACACCGTCGTGGCCACCTTCGCGATGTGCGAGGTGCCCGACGACGACGTCGCGCTCGCGGAGATGGTGCGGGTGACGCGCCCGAACGGGCGGATCCTGTTGGCCGACCACGTGGTGTCGACCAACCCCGTGCTCAAGGCGCTGCAGTTCGCAGTCGAGGCGGTGTCGAAGCGCACCAACGGCGAGTACTGGACCCGCCGCCCCCTGCCGAAGCTCGAGCGGATGCGCGGCGTGCAACTGGTCGACAGCGGCCGCTCGCACGCCGGCGTGATCGAGCACCTGTTCGCGCGGAAGCTGTGATCGCGCGGCGCCCGACTTATCCCTACCGAAACAGAGTGGCAGATGTGGATTATCCACATCTGCCACTCTGTTTCGGTAGGGAAAAATCGGGCGGGTGCCGAAGCGGCGGTCTTCCGGGGTCGGCACGCGGGTCGCGGTAGCCGCGGTGCGCATCGCGGAAAGGCCGAAAAATGGTGAGGGACCCGGGCCGAAGCCCGGGGCCCTCACGGGGTGCTCACGTCAGGGGAGCTTGGTCGACAGGACGCCGACCACCTCGTGCAGCTCGGCCTTGGTGGTCCCGTCGGCCGTCACCAGGACGACGCCGTACTTCGTGGTGGTGAACACGCAGACGTCCATCGAGAACTCGCCCTCCTCATCGGTTTCGGTGACGACGCCGCAGGTGGCGGAGCCGACCTTCTGGACCTCGGTGAGGTCCTGGATGAAGAAGTCAGCGCCGCCCTCGACGTCACCGAGCGCCTGGGCCACGACGAACGCGTACTGCGTCCCCACTTCCTTGGAGTACAGCACGATGCCGTCGAAGGCCTCCTTGTCCCACCCGGCGACGTCGGGGGCGTCCGCCGGTGCGATGTCGACCCCGGGCAGCTCGAACACGGGCTCGCTCGGCGTCGGGGTGGGGGCGGGGGCGCTGGTGCTGAAGCGCACCATCGAGTTGAACACCCACTGCGTCTGCCACTGGAAACCGGCGGCGGTCTTGGCGATGACGTCGGCCTGGATGTAGGAGCGGCAGGCGCCCCGGCCGGTGGCGGCGGTGTCGCACTCGGTGCGCCACTGGCGGCCGGCGCTGGCGAAGGTGCCGCTGGCTGCCAGCGGGTTGCCCTTCCACGTCGCGCGCGGCGAGGGGAGGTAGGTCAGGTTGTTGAACGCCCAGTCCGTCTTCTGCACGAACTTCGCGCCGTCCCAGGACACGACGGTGGCCTGGATCTCGGTGCGGCAGCGCTGCGTGACGGAGTACGGCTCACAGGTGGTGCGCCACTGGCGGCCGTTGACGTTGTGGACGCCAGGGGTGGAGTAGACGTCGACAGCGGTGTCGGCGGAGGAGTTCGGGGCCAGCGCCACGGCGCCGGTCACGGCGACGATGGCGGCCAGGGCCACGCGGACGGTCTTGAGCATGTGTGGGTTCCTCCCAAGTCAGCACCCGGGTGCAGGGTGTCGCCGAACCATAGCGCGACCCAGCCGGGCCGGACCGCCGGGGGTGTGGAAACGAACGCCTACTTCTTCTTCCTGGCCGCCTTCGCGCGCAGCGCGTCGATGTCGAAGGTGGCTGCCAACTCCAGGTCTGGGTCGTTGGCGCCGTCCTCCCAGGGGTCGTACGGCTTGTCCTCGTTCTCATCGGCGAACCCGTGCGAGGGGTCGTACTTGTTGGCCAGCTCGCCGCCGACCATCTGGAGGTCGCCGAGTTGCTCGTCGGGCAGCGTGGTGAGGATCTCGCGGATGTAGCCGGAGGCGGCGTCCGTGGTGGGCACCTCACGGTTCTCGCGCTGCGACTGGTACCAGCGGTAGTCCAGCACCTCATGGAAGAACTGGGCCGCGTCGCGCTTGCCGCGCAGGTCTGCGGGGATGCGGTTGATGGCGGGCTCGAACACCTCGACGAGCCACTTGTGCGCAGCCACCGACTCCGCCATGTGCGGCGCGTTCTTGGCGCGGAACGTGTCCATGTCGTTGAGCAGGCGGCGGGCCTGGTGTTCCTCGGCGTCGAGGCCCGTGAGGCGCATGAGCCGGCGTATGTGGTGACCGGCCTCGACGACCTTGGGCTTCATGCGGATGGTGCTCCCGTCGGGGGAGGCGTCGACGTCGATCTCCGCGACGTCGAAGCCCAGCGCGTTGAGTCGCCGCACCCGCCCCTCGAGGCGGTACATCTCGGACTCGTCGAACTCCTCGACGCCGGTCAGCTCGGCCCACAACTGCTGGTAGCGGTCCTCGATGGTCTTGACGAGCCATTCCGGGTCCAGCGACGGGTCGAGGATGCCGCCGGCCTCGAGGTCGAGGAACTCGCCGAACAGGTTGGTGCGCGCGATCTGCAGGTCGTGGGCGCGCTGGCCGTCGGTCAGCTGGTCGTGCAGCTCGCCGGTCTCGGCGTCGACGAGGTAGGCGGCGAACTCGCCGGCGTCGCGGCGGAACAGGATGTTCGACAGCGACACGTCGCCCCAGTAGAAGCCGGTCAGGTGCAGCCGGGCGAACAGCACCACCATCGCGTCGAGCAGCCGGTTGACCGTCTCGTGCTTGACCCCGTGGTAGAAGAGCGAGCGGTACGGCAGCGAGAACGGCAGGTGCCGGGTGAGCAGGATGGGGTCGAGGGGGTCGCCGTTGGTGTCGACCCGGCCCAGCACCACGCCCACCGGGTCCACCGACGGCACCTTGAGCCGCTTGAGTTCGGTCAGGAGGCGGTACTCCTGCACCGCCACCTCCTCGAGGATCTCCTTGGCCGCGTAGATCTCCTCGCCCACCTGGAGGAACCGCACGACGTGCCGCGAGATGCCGCGGGGGAGCGCGACGAGGTGTTGGGTGGGCCACTCGGCCAGCGGCACCTGCCACGGGAGCCGAAGCAGTTCAGCGTCGGGTCTGGCAGCAAGGAATCTGGGCACGTGCCCAGCCTACCTAAGCCAGCACCGTCAACAGCGCGGCGGCGTAGGCGTTCTCCGCGTCGGCGTCGCGGTGCGTGGTGCCGTCGTCGAGTTCGACGACGAACTCCCGGCCGTCCCGGGTGAGCCGCGCGAACCTGTCCCCGAGGGCCTCCCGCAGCTGGCCCTCCGTGGGCAGCCACACCGTCGCCGACTGCGCCACGGAGTCCAGCGCCCATTCCGTGGTGCCGTTGAACGCGAAGAGCGTGCCGGTGTCGAGCTGCCTGGCCTCGATGACCATGTCGGCGACGTGGAACACGTCGTCGATCATCTCGGTGCGCGTCACGGCGAACCGGTCGCCGGGGCCGGGTTGCCACGGCAGGCCGGCGTCGCGGAGCTCCAGCGCCAGCGTGAGGCTGATCATGACCCCATCATCGCGCCCTGTCGAGCGCCTCCGTCACGACTTCGGCCAGGTCGTCGCCGCCCTCGACCCCCACGCTGATCCGCAGCAGGCCGTCGGAGATGCCGGCGGTGGCGCGGGCCTCGTCGGTCATGCCCGCGTGAGTCATGGACGCCGGGTGACAGATCAACGACTCGACCCCGCCCAGCGACTCGGCCAGGTGGAAGATCTCCAGCCCGTCCAGGAACCGTTCGACGGCGGCGCGGCCCCCTGCGAGGTCGACGCTGATCAGCGAGCCGAAGCCCAGCTGCTGCCGCGCCGCCACCTCGTGTCCGGGGTGCGACGGCAGGCCGGGCCAGTACAGCGTGCCGACGGCGGGGTGGCCGTCGACGGCCTGAACCAGCGCGGCCGCGTTCTCGCCGTGCACGCGCAACCGCGCCTCCAGGGTGCGCACGCCGCGCAGGGTGAGGAAGGCGTCGAACGCGCTCGAGGTCAGGCCCAGCGCGTTGGCCCACTGGCGCAGCCGCTCGTGCTGTTCGGCGGTGGCGGCCACGACCGCGCCGCCCACGACGTCGGAGTGGCCGTTGATGAACTTCGTGGTGGAGTGCAGCACCAGGTCAGCCCCGTGCTCCAGGGGGCGTTGCAGGAGGGGCGAGAGGAACGTGTTGTCGACCACCACCAGCGCGCCCGCCGCGTGGGCCGCGTCCGAGGCGCGGCGGATGTCGGTGATCCGCAGCAGGGGGTTCGACGGCGTCTCGATCCACACCATCGCCGGCTCCTGGGCCAGCGCGGCGCTGAAGGCGTCGTCGTCGTTGAAGTCGACGAAGTCGACCTCGATGCGGCCCTGCGAGGCGAGGAACGTGAAGAGCCGCCACGTGCCGCCGTAGGCGTCGTGCTGCACGACGACGCGGCCGCCGTTGGGTACGAACGCCTCGGCGATCAGCGTGCAGCCTGCGAGGCCGGTGGCCACGGTCGTGGCGCCCGCCCCGCCCTCGAGGATGTTGATGGCGTCGTTGAGCAGGTCACGCGTGGGGTTGCCGGAGCGGGAGTAGTCGTACTCGCGGGGGTGGCCGAGGGACTCGAACGAGTAGTTGGACGAGAGGTACATGGGCGGCACGACGGCCCCGTGGGCGGGGTCCACGCCGAGGCCCGTGCGCACGGCGTCGGTCCAGCGGGAGAAGTTGGTCATACCACTCGGCCTTTCTGCAAACTCGTCCCAAGATAGCCCGACCCGGCCGCGGCGCGCGTGACTGCCCAACGCCGTTCGCTGTCAGGGAAGGGTGGCAAAAGGGAGGGGCCCCGGCTGTGCCGGGGCCCCTCGCAGATCCGTCGAACGATCAGGAGATGCGCTCTTCGGTCTTGTTGCTGAACACGTGCACCTGGTCCGCAGGGGCGGACAGCCGCACGACGTTGCCCTTCTCAGGAGCGGTGCGGGCACCGACGCGGGCGACGAACTGCTGCGCGTTGACGATCTCGTCGTCCGACAGGCCGGCAAGGGTGCCGTACAGGTAGGAGTCGGCGCCGAGCTCTTCGACCACGGCGATGTCGAGGCCGATGCCTTCGTCCGCGACCTGGAAGGCCTCGGGGCGGATGCCGATGGTGAGGGTGTCCTCGCCCTCGGCGCGCGCCAGGGTCTCACGCGGGATGCGCACGATGTAGTCGCCCACCTGGACGCCGTCCTCGACGCGCCTGCCGGAGATGAGGTTCATGGCGGGGGAGCCGATGAAGCCGGCCACGAAGAGGTTCTTCGGGGTGTCGTACAGGGCCAGCGGCGAATCCACCTGCTGCAGGATGCCGTCCTTCATGACGGCGACGCGGTCACCCATCGTCATGGCCTCGACCTGGTCGTGCGTGACGTAGACGGTGGTGACGCCGAGACGCTGCTGCAGGGCGGCGATCTGGGTGCGGGTCTGGACGCGGAGCTTGGCGTCGAGGTTCGACAGCGGCTCGTCCATCAGGAAGACCTGCGGGTTGCGCACGATCGCGCGGCCCATGGCGACGCGCTGGCGCTGACCACCCGAGAGGGCCTTCGGCTTGCGGGAGAGGAAGTCCTCGAGGCCGAGCAGGTGGGCCGCCTCCTGGACGCGCTTCTGGCGCTCTTCCTTGGGGACGTTCTGCATCTTGAGGGCGAAGCCCATGTTGTCCGCGACGGTCATGTGCGGGTACAGGGCGTAGTTCTGGAAGACCATTGCGATGTCGCGGTCCTTCGGCGGGAGGTCCGTGACGTCACGGTCGCCGATGTAGATGGAGCCCGAGTTGACCTCTTCGAGGCCGGCGAGCATGCGCAGCGAGGTCGACTTGCCACAGCCCGAGGGGCCGACGAGGACCATGAACTCGCCGTCCTCGATCTCGAGGTTCAGCTTGTTGACCGCTGCGCGGTCCGAGCCGGGGTAAACACGGGAGGCATCCCGGTAGCTAACGGTGGCCATGCCACTTGTCCTTTCCACGGGCAGGTACGTGCCCGACGATCCGTTGTGGATTGGAACCCTAGGTATTTAGGTTTTCCTGTGCCGGACTTTACACCCAGCTGTCTGGTCCCCCATAAGGGGGGTTCACGAAATTGGACATAACAAATCCATAACCTCGGCCGTGGATCGATCAAACGCGGTGGCCCCGGATGCGGCCGACGACGGGTGGCCGTGGGGCGCGACGCGGCGGGGTTGACGTAGGCTTCAGCCCGTGAACGACGAGCCCAAGCCCGTGGAAGAAGCCAAGAGCGAACAGTGGTGGCAGGACCAGGGCATGCCGTGGCGCAAGGAGCCCGGCAAGTCCGACTACTGGTGCCTCGGCTGGTTCGGCTTCATCGGGGTGTTCTCCCTCGTGCTGCTGCCCACGCGCGCCTGGTTCATCACCGCTGCGCCGGACTGGCTGGCCATGCTCACCGGCTCCCGCACCGCCGTCGCCGTCACTGGAGCGCTCGGGTCGCAGGGGGAGATGCCGCACTGGCCCTGGGTGCTGGTGGTCGCGTCCATCTTCAGCCTGAAGTTCGACTGGGTCTACTGGTGGGCGGGCAAGCTGTGGGGCCGGGGCATCATCGAGGTGTGGGCGGGCCAGTCGAAGCGCGCCGCGCGCAACTACGAACGTGCCGAGCGGTGGGCCGAGAAGCTCGGGCCCGTGGGCTTCCTGGTGGCCTACCTGCCGATCCCCCTGCCGCTGATGCAGGTGGTCTTCGTGCTCGCCGGCGCCACGAACATGAGCCTGCGCCGTTTCCTCGTCTACGACTACGTGGCCTCGACGCTGTGGCTGGGCCTGTACTTCTGGCTGGGCTGGCGGTTCGGCGCGCCCATCGTCGACGTGCTCGAGCTGTACGCCAGGGTCGCGATGTGGGTGGCGCTCGGGCTGATGGCGTTCATTATTTTCACCACCTACCTCGCGCAGCGGCGAAAGGCGGCGGCCAAGGTTGACAAAACAGCTTGACAACGGCGAATAGAGCATGAAAAAAAGATACCTGCGAGGTATGGAATTTGGGTGGCCGGCCGGGTCATGGGCGGCACCAACACGGTGACGGTTGTCGTGGATTACGGCTTCGGCGACAAGACGGTCTCCGACGACGCGGTCTACGCCTTCGGCGACCCCACCACCGTCACCGACGAGTGCGTCGAGGTCAACGACACCCTCGAGGGCCAGCTCGACGACGAACTGTGCGACGACTTCACGTTCATGTACGAGCGTCAGGTCGGCCCGTACAACGCGGCTGGCACCTACTACGTCGACAACACCGCTTCCTTCGTCACCAACGACACCGGAACCACGGGCGACGACGATGCGCAGGTGGTCATCACGGTTCCCGAGGATTCGGGCGTCTGCACCCTGACGCAGGGCTACTGGAAGACCCATTCCGAGGCTGGGCCGGCTGCCCATCCCGACGACGGCTGGGACAACGTCGGCGTGGACGCGCAGGACACCATGTTCTACAACTCAGGAAAGACCTGGCTCGAGGTGTTCAACACGGCCCCTGCCGGCAACGCCTACTACATCCTGGCGCACCAGTACATGGCCGCCTGGCTCAACGTGAGCAACGGTGCGGACTCGACCGCTGCGGTGGATTCGGCGCTGGCACAGGCTGACGTGCTGCTCTCGTCCGTGACGGGCACCACGCTGACCAAGCAGCAGACGACGCTGGCCAAGCAGTTGGCGGCGACGCTCGCCAGCTACAACGAAGGCAGCACGGGCCCCGGGCACTGCGACGCCCTGGAGCCGGTCATCCGCTGACCTGCACACATGAGGAGGGGCCGACCCGTCGTCGGCCCCTCCCTCATGCCTTGCCGCAGATGGCGACGATGAAGGTCGAGTCCTCCGTGAACGGCCTCAGGTCCCACGTGGAGAGTGGGATTTGCAGTGCCAGGCCCGCCTCGGCGCAGTCTGCGAGGAAGTCGCGGAAGTCGTAGCCCCGGCCGGCGCCGAAGCCGATGATCGCCCGGCCGTCGTCGGCCAGGTGGGTGGCGAAGCGGCGCAGCACGTCGACCCGCGTCGACGGGGCGAGGAAGCCCATGACGTTGCCGGCGGAGACGATCACGTCGAAGTTCGCCTCGATGCCCTGGGCGGGGAGGTCCATCTCCGCCAGATCGCCGACGACCCACGTGGGGCCGGGATGGTCCTCCTCGGCCGCCGCGATCAGCGCGGGGTCGACGTCGATGCCGACGACGGTGTGGCCCAGTTCGTGGAGCCGGCCCCCGACGCGGCCCGGGCCGCACCCGGCGTCGAGGATGCGGGAGCCGCGGCCCACCATGGCGTCGACGGTGCGTGCCTCGCCGTGCAGGTCGTGGCCCTGCGCCGCCATCGTCTTGAACCGCTGGATGTAGCGGTGGGAGTGGTCCGGGTCCGCCTGGATCATGCGGGTCCACTTGCTGGGTTCTGGGCTCACGGCAGCTTTCTTCGTCACGTGTGGAGCCTCCTGAGGGAGTCGAACCCTCGACCACTCGCTTACAAGGCGAGCGCTCTGGCCGCTGAGCTAAGGAGGCGTGGCGCCCATTGTGCCAAGGCGCGACCCGGAATGCAGAATCAGGCCCCGGATGCCGCCACGAACATCTTGCCCTCGCCGCGGACGTTGACGTGCTCGTCGGCGGCGAGGAACGCGCTGTCACCCGAGGCCAGGCTCATCTCGCAGCCCTGGTCGCCCTGCAGCACGAACTCGCCCTCGGTCACCAGCAGGATGCGGCCGCAGTCGGTACGGGGCACGTTGAGGTATCCGTCGTCGACGGGCGCCACCAGCCACAGCTCGAACTCGGGGAACGACGTGGGGTAGACGTAGATGCCGTCCGACCCCTCGGCCACCAGCACCCGCGGGGTGATGGGCCTGAAGTGCACCACCTGCAGCAGCCCGTCGACGTCGATGTGCTTCTGCGTCAGCCCGCCACGCATCACGTTGTCGGAACTGGCCATGATCTCCACGCCCACACCGCGCAGGTAGGCATGCATCACGCCGGGTTCGAGCGCCACCGCCTCCCCAGGTTGCAGCGTGAAGCGGTTCATCAGGAGCGCCGCCAGGATGCCGGGGTCCCCGGGGAAGTGCTCGTCGAGTTCGACGGCGGTGCGGGCGAACTCGCCCACCGCGCCCGGCGCCTCCAACAGGTTGACGGCCGCGGCGAGCACGACGTCGACGAGATGCCTGCGGTCGTCCAGCGAGAGGACGTCGAGGAAGACCTCCTGCAGGGCGGGGGAGGCGGCCCGGTCGCGCAGCGGCCCGATCACCGACGCCAGCTCGTCTGCCACGCCGAGCGCTTCGAACAGCCCGGCAGTCTCGTGGGGGTCGCGGAAGCCCAACAGGCCCTCGAACGGGGTGAGCGCGACGATGGCCTCCGGCTTGGGCCAGTCGTCCTTGTACGAGCGGATGGGGTCTGACGGGGGCAGCCCCATCAGCGACTCGCGGGCGTAGCCGGCCTCGGCCTGCTCGCGGGAGGGGTGCGCCTGGATGCTCAGCGGGCTGGACGCGGCGAGGATCTTCATCAGGTACGGGAGCCTGTCGCCGAACGCGGCGCGCGCCGCGACGCCCACCACGTGGGGCTCCTCCTGGATGTGGGTGGCGAGGGCGGTGCCGTCGTCGAAGAAGGCGTGTCCGCCGGGGTGGGTGCCCAGCCAGTACTCGGCCCACGGCCGGTCATCGGGCTCGCGACGCAGGATCGCCGGGATCGCCGTGCGGCTGCCCCACGCGAAGTGCTGGACGTGGCCTTTGAGTCGGCGCATGGGCGATCGGCTCCTAGAGCTTGAGGAAGTAGGCATCGTTGACTCTACCCTTGGACTACCCACACAGTTGTAGCAGCTGAATGACATGCATGTCGTTTCCGGGTTAGACTGGCGGACATGTCCGAGGCCCCCACTACGCACCTGCAGGTCGACCTGACCGAGCGCGAAGCCGCCATCCTCGACTTCGAGGACAGCTGGTTCACTTCCGCGGTGCCCAAGGAACAGGCCATCATGGAGCGCTTCTCGCTGTCGTCGGCCCGCTACTACCAGCAGCTCAACGCCCTCATCGACACGCAGCAGGCCCTCGCGTACCGTCCCCTGCTGGTCAAACGACTGCGTCGCATGCGCAGCCAGCGTCAGGCGGCCCGGTCGGCCCGCCGCCTCCACGCCTGACTGATCGGACGCTTCGTCCCCACCGCGTAACCACCCTTCAGCAGGTCCGCCTGCACCTCGAAGTGGTTGGCCGTCGCACGGTCACCCGAGCGGAACATCGACCAGCCCGCGGCCAGCGCGTAGAGCGGGATGAACGGCAGCCCCAGGCAGTAGGCGTACTGCCAGGCGTGCGCCTCCTCGTGCGCCATGAGGTCCGGCACCCGGCGCTCGACCTCCTCGATTGTGCGGCCGGGCACCAGCACGACGTCGCCGACTGTCATGGCGCTGGCGTTGATGAACGACAGCCGCACGTTCTCGAAGACCAGCAGGTGCCCCCGTCGACGGAGGCGGCCCCGGCCGGCGACGCCCAGCACCAGGCCAAGTACCGACGACAGGTTGACGGCGTTGGCGACATTGCGGATGAGCCGTGACGTGTCCATGCCCGGACTCTAGCCCTGCGAAGTGTCGACGAGGCTTTGCACTCGTTTGGGGAGAGTGCTAATAATGGGGTTGGCACTCTCAAGTGTTGAGTGCTACCGAATTGCGGTGAGGCTCGTCAGAGCCGTCCGTCGCGGGCACCAGCGGTTCAACCAGACATTTGAAGACACCCGGGGCTTAGCCGCCCCATCGACGGGAGGACTCCCGAAACACCATGGCAAAGCTGATTGAATTCAATGAGAACGCTCGCCGCGGCCTTGAGCGCGGCATGAACACCCTTGCGGACGCAGTGAAGGTGACGCTCGGCCCCAAGGGTCGCAACGTCGTCCTGGAGAAGAAGTGGGGCGCCCCCACGATCACCAACGACGGCGTGTCCATCGCCAAGGAGATCGAGCTCGAGGATCCCTACGAGCGCATCGGCGCAGAGCTCGTCAAGGAGGTCGCCAAGAAGACCGACGACGTCGCGGGCGACGGCACCACCACCGCCACCGTGCTGGCCCAGGCAATGGTCCGCGAGGGCCTGCGCAACGTGTCGGCCGGCGCCAACCCGGTCAGCCTGAAGAAGGGCATCGAGACCGCGGTCGCCGCCATCGTCGAGAAGCTCGGCGAGCTGGCCATCGACGTCGAGACCAAGGACCAGATCGCCGCCACCGCGTCGATCTCGGCCGCTGACACCACCGTCGGCGAGATCATCGCCGAGGCGATGGACAAGGTCGGCAAGGAAGGCGTCATCACCGTCGAGGAGTCGAACACCTTCGGCCTCGACCTCGAGATGACCGAGGGCATGCGCTTCGACAAGGGCTACATCTCGCCCTACTTCGTCACCGACGCCGAGCGCATGGAAGCCACGCTCGACGACCCCTACATCCTGCTGGCCAACTCGAAGATCTCGTCGCTGAAGGACCTCCTCCCGGTGCTGGAGAAGGTCATGCAGTCGGGCAAGCCGCTGCTGGTCATCGCCGAGGACGTCGAGGGTGAGGCCCTCGCCGGCCTGATCGTCAACAAGATCCGCGGCACCTTCAAGTCGATCGCCGTCAAGGCCCCCGGCTTCGGCGACCGCCGCAAGGCCATGCTGACCGACATCGCCATCCTCACCGGCGCCCAGGTCATCTCCGAGGAGGTCGGCCTGTCGCTCGACACCGTCTCGCTCGACCTGCTCGGCCAGGCCCGCTCCGTGCTGGTCACCAAGGACGAGTGCACGATCATCGAGGGCGCCGGCGACTCCGACCAGATCGAGGGCCGCGTCGCCCAGATCCGTCGCGAGATCGAGAACTCCGACTCCGAGTACGACCGTGAGAAGCTCCAGGAGCGTCTCGCCAAGCTGGCCGGCGGCGTCGCCGTCGTCAAGGTCGGCGCGGCCACCGAGGTGGAGCTCAAGGAGCGCAAGCACCGCATCGAGGACGCCGTCCGCAACGCGAAGGCCGCCGTCGAGGAGGGCATCGTGCCCGGCGGTGGCGTCGCGCTGCTGCAGGCCTCGAAGCTCGCTTCCGTCGAGGGCCTCACGGGCGACGAGGCGGTCGGCGCGCAGATCGTGTTCGCCGCTGCTTCCGCCCCGCTGAAGCAGATCGCCCAGAACGCCGGCCTCGAGGGCGGCGTCGTGGCGGAGAAGGTCGGCTCGCTGCCGGCGGGTGAGGGCCTCAACGCCGCCACCGGCCAGTACGAGGACATGGTCGCCGCCGGCATCATCGACCCGGCCAAGGTCACCCGCTCGGCGCTGCAGAACGCCGCGTCGATCGCCGCGCTGTTCCTCACCACCGAGGCAGTCATCGCGGACAAGCCGGAGAAGGCCCCCGCGGGCGCTCCCGGCATGGACGAGATGGGCGGCATGGGCGGCTTCTGATCCGCTGAACGCTGGTTGAGCCGGTCATCTGCGACGAAGGAGCAGCGTGACCGTGTCGAAACCGCCACCAGGTGCCCAGCACCTGGACGCCGAAGGGCGGTCCCGAGAGGGGCCGCCCTTCGGCGTTTACGGGTTGTGGGTCGCCAACAACTGACAGCCGCAGTGCCACCGGTCCACATGTGCGGCCGCTCAGCGCCCCCTGGATGCCTTGAGTAGGCAGCGACTATAGGCTGGGGAGGTCGGGCGCGAACGGCAAGGGGATGACGTGGTCAGTGCGGCGAGCGGGGCCTTCACCGCCCAACGGGCGGCGGAGACTGCCGGACTGCGCCTGCTGCGAGCCGATCTCATGCCTGTGCTGGTCGCCATCCTCGGCAACCGCTTCGAGGACCAACGCATCATCCCATACGCCGAGTTCGTGCTGATGGTCGCTGACGACCTCGACGAACTCCGCGCCACCGGCGTCAACGCGCCCCGCGCGGCACAGGAGTACGTCACCGACTGGGTGCGCGACGGCTACCTCGTGCGGCGTCCGACGGCAGCGCGGGAGGAGACCGTCGAGGTCTCGCGCTCCGCAGCAGAGGCGGTGCGGTTCGTCCTGGGCGTGGAGCAGCCCCAATCGACGGTGACCTCGTCCCGGCTCAGCAACGTGGCCGGTTTGTTGGGCGAGCTTGCCCGCGATTCGGATCCCAACCCGGAACGTCATCTGGAGGCGCTCAAGGCGCAGCGCGAGCAACTGGACGATGAGATCAGCCGTGCGGAAGCGGGCGAGTACGTGCCACTGTCCGACGCGGCGGCACGTGAGCGGCTTGCGGAGATCTTCCGGTTGGCCAGCGAGGTGCCCGGGGACTTCGCGCAGGTGGCGGACGACCTTGAAACCCTGAACCGAGAATTGCGCGAACAGATCGTCAGCCACGACGGCGCACGCTCCGGCGTCCTGGGTGAGATCTTCGACGGCGTGGACGTCATCGAAGGATCCGAGGCGGGCCGCACCTTCGGGGCCTTCCATGAACTGCTGCTGGACCCGGTGTTGTCTGACCGGTTCAACACAGCCGTCGATGCTGTGCTGGAGAGGGGCTTCACCAGTGAGGTGCCAGCCCCGGATGCCGCGTTCCTGCGCCGCTTTCTCGTCTTGCTGCAGCGCGAGAGTGCCCATGTGCGGCAGCGGCTCACGGACTTCTCGCGCAGCCTTCGCCGCTTCGTCGAAACCCAGGAGTACCGCGAGCACAAGCGGCTGGCAGAGGCGTTGAGCTTGGCGGACCATGCGGCCCTGGCAGCGTTGAAGAAGGTCCATCCCACCACCGAGATCGGCCGCGATCTGGACCTCTCCTCCATCGCCATCTCCTCCATCGGGGCGTGGCGGCTGCACAACCCGGCTGATCTGCGCCCGGAGATCGACGTCATCGAACATGACACCTTGGAACTCGACCTCAACGTGCTGCGACGAATGGTGCGGATGACAGAGATCGACTTTGCGGAGTTGGAGGCAAACATCGCCGATACGGTGGCGGACCAGCCCGGCGCAACCGTCGGGGACGTGTTGGGCCGATTCCCGGCGTCGCAGGGCCTTGCGTCGGTGGTGGGCCTGCTGCTGCTGGCCACCCAACACGGGGTGCGGGCCAGCGGCCAGGAGACGTGGCGCTGGGCCTCTGTGTCGGGTGCCAGCAGGACTGTCAGTGCCCCGCGCTACGTTTTCCTCACCGTTCCTGCCGAGTGGAGTGCCCATGTCGCTACAACCCGCACCTAAGCGGGCAGATGAGGTCGACGAGTTCGACGACGACCTCTCCGAACCCGCGGCAGACACCGGTGAGCTCGACCCGGGTACCCGGCGCGTACTGCTGCGGCTGCTGCGCGGCCCATACCTCACGGCGGAGGACCACACCAAGCTGTGGGGAGCCTTGGTACGCAACGAGCAGCTGGTGCGGTCCCGGCTGGCGGATCTGTACCTCGAACTGGTGGTGGACCTGGCCTCAGGCGTCGCCTTCGTACGCAACCTCGCCGTGGAGGACGCCCCCAAGGTGGTACGTTCCCACCCCCTGACGGTCCTGGACACCGTGTTGGTCCTGTTCCTGCGCCGCACCCTGCTGGCGGGGCAGGGCTCCAGCGCCCGCACGTTCGTCGGCCGCGACGAAATCGAGGACCAACTACGCGGTTTCCAGGCCCTGGATTCCACCAACAAGAAGGGCTTCGATGACCGCATCCAGGCCGCCATCCGCAAGATGGAGAACAACTCCGTGCTTCTGTCTGTGACGGGCACGGATGACCGGTGGGAGATCTCGCCGGTGTTGGCCTTGGTGTTCGGGGCCGACGAGGTGGCGGCCGTCACCGCAGACCTGGAGAGGTTGGCTGGCCCATGAGGCAACACCGGTTGAGCCGGGTACAGGTGGTGAACTGGGGCACTTTCGACGGGGCCTGGAGCTTCACCGTGCCGTGGAAGGGTCTCCTCATGACCGGCCCGTCGGGCGCGGGCAAGTCCTCCCTGCTCGACGCCATGGCGGCCGTGCTGGTTCGCCCCGTCAAGCTGCGGTTCAACGCTGCGGCGCAGGGCACCGACACCGGTGACCGGGACCGTAGCACCCTCACCTACGTGCGCGGTGCCCACAAGCGGGAGACGGACGAGGCCACAGGCGAGGTTGGCACTGCCTACCTTCGGCGCGGGGCCGCGTGGAGCGGCATCGGTCTCACCTTCACGGATGAACGGGGCGCCGACGCCACCCTGCTGCGCCTGTTCCACATCCGTTCCGGGTCCACGGAGTCCTCAGACCTGAAGACCATGTACGTTTTCGCGCCCGAGGCCGTCGACGTGCTGGCGCTGAAGCCCTACGTCGAGACCGGCATCGAGAATCGCCGGGTGAAGGCAGCCTTCCCCGCCTGGGACGTCTACAGCTCGGACGCCTACACAGGCTTCGCGGCCAAGTTCCGCCGCCATCTGGGCATGGGCACGGAGCAGGCGCAGGTGCTGCTGCA
Source organism: Tessaracoccus lubricantis (assembly GCF_039544535.1). Lineage (NCBI taxonomy): Bacteria > Bacillati > Actinomycetota > Actinomycetes > Propionibacteriales > Propionibacteriaceae > Tessaracoccus > Tessaracoccus lubricantis. The sequence goes on along the minus strand of NZ_BAABLV010000005.1, from coordinate 131,531 downwards.
CAAGACCCAGTCCGCCAAGAACCTCACCAACCTGGACACCCTGTTCCGCGAGTTCATGCTGGACCAACCTGAGACGTTCAAGCTGGCCGACGAGACCGTCGAACAGTTCGGGGAGTTGAGTCAGGCCCACGCCACAGTCGTCGACGCCCGCAAGCAGGTCGATGCGCTCACCCCGCTGCGCGCCCAGTCAGAGAAGTTGACGGAGCTCCGCAGTGCGCGCGACGTGCTGGAGTTGGAGGAGCGCCACCTCGACACGTGGCTCCGTGGCCGGGAACTCGCCGCGGCACGGGAGGATGAGGGGCGACTGGCGCCCATGGTCGCCCGGTTGGCCAACGAGTTGCTGGCGGCCGAACGCGCCGCTGAAGCCGCAGAGGCCCGTCGCCAGCAGGCCCAGCGAGCGGTGGACGGCTCGGGCGGCGCACAGCTCGGCACCCTCGAACAGTTGCGCTCGATGCTCGAACGAGACCGGGCCAGCCTCGATGCGCACGCCGAGCAACTTCGCGTGGCCGCAGGGCAACTGGGCCTGGCGTTTCCTTCAGACTCGGCCACCGTCGAGAGCTTCCTGGCAGACCTTGCCCGGCTGGGCACCGAGGACGACGCGAAGCAGGCCCAGATCTCGCAGGCTCGCTACGAGGCAATGGCGGAGAGCACCCGCTCCCGAGACGAGGCCGCGAGGCTGACGCGCGAGCTGGCTGCGCTGCGCCAGCACCGGTCCAACATCGACGCGAAGCTGCTTGTGGTCCGCGACAAGCTGGCCGGGCAACTCGGCGTGGACCCGGCCCGGCTACCGTTCGTTGGCGAACTGGTCCAAGTGCGCGAGGCACAGGCGGGCTGGACGGGCGCCATCGAGCGCGTGTTGGGATCCTTCGCCCGTACCTTGGTGGTGCCGGAGCAGCACTACCTCGCAGCGGCGGAATTCATCGACGCGGATTTCCTGGGTACCCGCCTGGTATACCAGAAGGTCGCGCGCGTGCCGGAGGGGCCCACGCTGCCGGAGGCTGGCGGCTCCTTGCTGGCCAAGCTGGAACTTGCGGAGACGCCCCACAGGGCGTGGCTCGCCGAGCGGCTGACCGCGCGGTTCGATTACGCCTGCGTGGAATCGACGGCGGAGTTCCGCGGGCTTGCGCGTGCGGTGACGCGGCGCGGCCAAGTCAAGCATTCCGCAGAGCTGCATGAGAAGGACGACCGTCGCCGGGTCGACGATCGTTCTCGCTGGGTGCTGGGATTCACCACGGAGGCCAAGGAGGCGGAACTGGAGCGTCGGCTGGCCGAGGTTGCCGCTGCGGGCGAGCGGCACGGGCAGCTCCTGGACGAGCTGGATGCCGCGTGGAAGGCGCTTGGCCAGCGCCGCCGCAGAGCGGAGCAGTTCGAACGCTTCACCTGGAGGGACGTGGATCCGCAGCCGCTGGTGGATCGGCTGGCGGACGTGGACCGGCAACTCGACGAGCTGCGCTCCGAACACCACGACCTCCGCCGGCTCGAGGCAGAGCTGGGCGACGCGCAACGGGTGCTGGCTGCGGCAAGCGGGCTACGCGATGACTTGGCCGTCGAACACGGCAAGCGCGGCGATGAGTTGGCCGCCCTCATGGAGTCCATCGAACACCTCGTGGCTGCCATCGAGGCCGCGCCGGTGGTGCCGCCGGAGGCCGACGATGCGCTCGCCACCCTCGCGCAGGAGCTGCACGTGCCGGAACAGCGGCTGGAGGTGGCGCTGCGCGGAGCGTTCCGGGCCCGCTCGGACCATCTGATGACGCAGACGGGCCGGGCATCCGCCGCCGCGGTCCGTGCCATGGGCGCCTATCGGCGGGACTGGCCTGGACAGGCGGCGGACTGGGCAGACACGGTGGAGTACCTGCCCGAGTACCTGACGCGGCTGGACCAACTGGAGTCAGACGGCCTGCCGTCGTTCGAGGACAGGTTCTTCACGCTGCTGCAGAACCAGGCCCGCAACAACATCAGCCAACTCCACATGCAGATCCGCGAGGCCTCGCGGGAGATCCGCAGCCGGGTGGGCGAGGTCAACAAGTCGCTGCTGATGACGGAGTTCGCGCCGAATGAGTACCTGCAGATCGAGGTGATCAGTCGCTCATTGCCGGATGTCGCGGCGTTCCTGGCCACGCTGAATGAGATCACGTCCGGCTCGGTGATGGATGCGGTCTCGATGGCCAGCACGGCAGAACGCATGGAGGCCGAGGTCCGGTTCCGGCAGATGCGGGCCCTGCTTGAGCGGCTCAGCTCGGAAGACCCGGCGGACAAGGCCTGGCGCCACCGGTGCTTGGACACCCGCCAGCACGTGCAGTTCCGCGCCAAGGTGCAGGATCCCGACGGATCCCAGGTGGACGTATTCACCGGCTCCGGTGGGCGCTCCGGTGGCGAGCGGCAGAAGCTCGTCACATTCTGTCTGGCAGCGGCGCTGCGATTCCAGCTCGCGCCGCCGGGGCAGTTGAAGCCCACGTACGCCTTGGTGGTGATCGACGAGGCGTTCGACAAGGCGGACCACTCGTTCACCCAGGCCGGGCTCGAGGTGTTCCGCTCCTTTGGGTTTCAACTGCTCCTGGCCACCCCCATGAAGATGCTCCAGACCATCGAGGACCACGTGGGTGGCGTCGTGATGGTGGCGAACCAGCCGGGGCGCGGATCGACGCTGCAGGAGTTGCCGTTCGACACGAGCAGGCCAACCATCGAAGTTGGGCCGGAGGTCGAGCAGGGGGTGTTGCTGTGAGGACGGTGGCGGACCTCCGCGCCTGGGCCACCCGGCAGTGGGACAGGAATTGGCGGGAGTGGGCCTCCACGCCCGAGACGGCCGGGCCGCCGTCTTGGCCGCTGCAGCCGCCGACGCAGCGCGAGCTCGCCGCCGATCCGGACGCGGTGGCGCTGGCGGTTGGGCAGTGGCGCCAGTTGGAGGGGGAGGACGGCGTCACCCTCGAGTGGGTGGAACGGACGCTGCCGTCGTTCGGAAGGCAGCGACTACCGAGCCGGGCACACCTCAGTGGCCCGGCCGTCGCGCGGCTCGTGGGGGAATCCGAGGCATGGGAGCGAGCGACGGGTGCGTTGGCGCACCTCCGTCATGCGTGGCCGGTGCTGGAGCAGCATCCGGCGGCGACCGGGGCCGTCAAGCCGCTGGCCACCCTGCCGGAGGAGGACCTGATGCGGCTCATGGCCGTGTTGGGATGGTTGGAGGCGAACCCGGAAACGGTTCGCTGGGAGCGCGAACTGCCGGTGCCCGGCGTCGACACCAAGTGGGTCGAACGGCACCGCGCCCTGGTGGGGGAGTTGGCCCACGCCATCACCGGGAGGTCGAGGGGGCTGCGCCGGATCGGGGCACGATTCACGGTGCAGCTGCCGCCGGAGGCCGAAGGCCTGCGGCAGTTTTCCGTCGACCTGGAGGGCCTGCGTACGCTTGACCTCCGGGCACAGCGGGTGCTGATCGTCGAAAACGTGGTCTCGCTGCTGACGCTGCCCGAGCTACCGGGAACGGTCGCCATCCACGGCATGGGGTTCGCCGCCCCCACGTTGGCGAGCGTAGCGTGGGTCGCCGCGGCCGAGCAGCGGTACTGGGGAGACCTGGACACCTATGGGTTCCAGATCCTCGGCAGACTCCGGGCCGCGCTGCCGGATGTGCGGTCCGTCCTGATGGACGTGGCGACCTTCACCGCGCATCGCGAACTGGCCGTGGCCGAGCCCGTCCCGTTCCGCGGCGGGATCGGATACCTGACCGCTGAGGAGCACCGCGCCCTGGCGGTGCTGCGCGTCGGGGACCTGCGGTTGGAGCAGGAACGGCTGCCAGCTGAGACCATCCGCCAGGCGCTCGTGGAGGACGCGTGTCGCGCCGTGACCCCATCCAATTGCTCACGGAGCGACCACGCCGAGCCAGGACCCCGACGGCGAACACACACCTGAGGGGGGTTGTCGGCGACCCCGGTTGCATGTGATGATGTGCCTACTTGAACGTTCAAAACGTCCATGACGAAGGAGTCACAGATGTCGCGTCCGTCCTCTGCCCGATGGTTGTCGGGCCTCGCCACCACTGCCATGCTCGCGACGGCGGGCGTGGTCACGGCGGTCACCCCGCCGTCGCCCGCCACTGCGGCCACCACGGCCGTCACGTTCGTGGGCAGCCTCCAGAGCGAGCTCGGCTGCCCGGGCGACTGGCAGCCCGAGTGCGCCACCACCGGCCTCACCGATGCCGACGGCGACGGGCTCTGGACGGGCACGTTCACCGTCCCGGCGGGGGAGTGGGCCTTCAAGATCGCCATCAACAACACCTGGGACGAGTCCTACGGCCTCAACGGAGGCGACTACCCCCTGCGCCTGGCCGTCGACACCGAGGTGGAGGTGAGCTTCGAGGACCGCACCAACAAGGTGACGCTCGCCGTCGCCGACCTGCCGGGCGGCTACCAGGCCTCCGACGACGCGCTCGCCGCCGCCCCCTTCCGCGACCCGGGGGCGGGCAACACCTTCTACTTCGTGATGACCGACCGGTTCGACAACGGCGACCCGGCCAACGACGCCTGCATCGCCACCGGCCACGCGGGCGCCGACGGCGTGCTGCCGGTCGACTGCACCGGCACCGACCGCCTCGTCACGGGCTTCGACCCCACCGACAAGGCGTTCTTCAACGGCGGCGACATCCAGGGCCTGCGTGACCGGCTCGACTACATCGACGGCCTCGGCATGAGCGCGATCTGGCTCACGCCGTCGTTCGTCAACCGCCCGGTGCAGGGCACCGGCGACAACGCCTCGGCCGGCTACCACGGCTACTGGATCACCGACTTCACCCAGATCGACCCGCACCTCGGCACCAACGCCGAGCTGGCCGCCTTCATCGACGAGGCGCACGCCAAGGGCATCAAGGTGTACTTCGACATCATCGCCAACCACACCGCCGACGTCATCCACTACGCAGGCCTCGAGGGCACCAACCCGCCCTACGTCACCAAGGCGGCCAGCCCGTACAAGGACATCAACGGCGCCGAGTTCGACCCGGCCGCCTACGCCCCGGGCACGCAGGCGATGCCGCTGATGCATCCCGACACGCGCTCGTTCCCGTACGACCCCGAGGTGCCCGCCGGCATGGAGGACGTCAAGTACCCCGCGTGGCTCAACGACCCGACGCTGTACCACAACCGCGGCTTCGACCCCGCGTGGCCGGCCGGCGAGGCGGCCCGCTACATGGACTTCGGCGACCTCGACGACCTCATGACCGAGAACCAGATCGTGGTCGACGGGATGATCGACATCTACCAGGCGTGGACCGACCTCGGCATCGACGGCTTCCGCATCGACACCGCCAAGCACGTCGACTTCGTGTTCTGGCAGGAGTTCACCGCCGCCATCGAGGCGCACGCCCAGGACGACTTCTTCATGTTCGGCGAGGTCTACGACGCCGACGCACGGCTGCTGTCGCCGTACGTGCGCAACACCGACATGAACTCGGTGCTCGACTTCGCCTACCAGTCCAGCGCCCTGGGCTACGCCAAGGGCTTCACCGCCCAGGGCCTGTCCGGGCTGTTCGCCGCCGACGACTACTACACGACGGCGGGCTCCTCGTCGTCGAGCCTCCCGACGTTCCTCGGCAACCACGACATGGGCCGCATCGGCCACCTCCTCGGCGACACCGCAGACCGCCAGCAGCGTGCCGAGCTGGCGCACGAGCTGATGTTCCTGACCCGCGGCCAGCCGGTCGTCTACTACGGCGACGAGCAGGGCTTCGTCGGCGACGGCGGCGACAAGGACGCACGCGAGTCGATGTTCGCCTCGCAGGTGCCGAGCTACCTCGACAACGAACTGGTCGACGGCTCACCCGCCGGCACCGGCCCCCACTTCGACACCAACGGGCTGCTCTACGCCGACATCGCCGCCCTCAGCGCCCTGCGGCTGGCCCACCCCGCGCTCGCGACGGGGGCACAGGTGGAGTTGTACGCCGAATCGGGCCCGGGCGTCTACGCGTTCTCCCGCGTCGAGCGCACCGAGAAGGTCGAGTACCTGGTGGCCGTCAACAACGCCACCACCGCCCAGACGGTCGACCTCACGCCGCTCTCGGCCGGCTCCTTCTCCCCGCTCCACGGCACCACCACCGCCGTCCAGGCCGTCGACGGCGTGCTGACCGTCACAGTGCCGGCCCTCAGCGCCGTCGTCTACAGGGCCGACGGCACCGTCGCGCCCGCCGGCGAGGCCCAGGCCATCACCGTCAGTTCCGGCGTGCCGGCCGACGGCCTGACGCCCGTCACGGCCGACGTCGCCGACAGCCGTTGGGCCGAGACGTCGTTCGCGTACCGCGTGCACGGCAGCGCCGACTACACCCCGCTCGGCACCGCCGAGACGGACCAGCCCCGCGTGTTCGCCGACTTCGGCGCACTCGTGGCGGGCACGGTCGTCGAGGTGCGCGCGGTGAGCACCGACGCCAGCGGCGCCCGCGTCGCCGCGTCCGCCACCGTCGTGGTGGGCACCGACCTCGGCGCCCCGGTGCCCGAGGCCAGCCCCATCGACTGGACCACGGCCGTCACCGTCCCCGGCAACCACAACTCCGCGATGGGCTGCACGGGCGACTGGCAGCCGAACTGTGAGCAGGCGCTGCTGACGCTCGACGAGGCCAGCGGCCTCTACGTCGGGACCTTCACGCTGCCTGCGGGCAGCTACGAGTACAAGGTCGCGGTCGGTGGCAGCTGGGACGTGAACTACGGGCAGGGCGGCGTGCCCAACGGCGCCAACTCGCCCTACACCCTGACGGAGACCACCGAGGTCACGTTCTTCTACGACCCGGTCAGCCACCTGTTCTTCAACACCGCGCAGAGCCCCATCGTCACGCTGCCCGGCAGCTACACCAGCGAGATCGGCTGCCCGGGCGACTGGCAGCCCGAGTGCCTTGCCACGCTGATGTTCCCCAACGGCGACGGCACCTACTCGTTCTCCACCACCGCCATCCCGGCCGGCAGCTGGGAGGTCAAGGTGGCCCACGGCATGTCGTGGACGGAGAACTACGGCGTCGGCGGCAACCGCGACGGCGCGAACTACACGTTCACCACCGCCGCGAACAAGCTCGTCGCGTTCACCTACGACATCGACACGCACCTGCTCGAGATCTCGGTCGAGGACCCGCCACTGGCCGGCACCGGCCAGCTGCTCGGCCACTGGATCGACCAGCGGACCATCGCCTGGCCGGCGAACCTCGCGCCCGGCGACCGCAGCACCCGCACGTGGGAACTCTGGACCGACGCCGACGGTGGGCTCGCCCTCGTCGACGGCGCCGTGACCAGCACCGCCGGTGTCGCGCCCGCCAAGCTCGGCGACCTCACGCTCGACACCGCGGGCCTCACGCAGGCGCAGCTCGAGGGCCGCCGCCACCTGACGGGCTTCCTGGCCCTGACGCTCGACGCCGACCGCGCCGCCGTCGAGGCTGCCCTCAAGGGCGACCTCGTGGTGGTGCAGCGCAACGCCGACGGCGTGGCCGAGGTGTTCACCGGCCTGCAGGTCCCGGGCGTGCTCGACGACCTGTACGCCGCCGCCGCCCGCACCGGCGACCTCGGCGTGACGTTCACGGCGGGAGCGCCGTCGCTGCGGCTGTGGGCTCCCACCGCCACCGACGTCGACCTGCTGCTGTTCGCCGACTCCACCGGCTCGGGCGAGCCCACCCGCATCCCGATGGCGCGCCAGGGCGACGGCACCTGGGCCGTCACGGGCCAGGTGGCCTGGCGGAACCGTGCGTACCTGTACGACGTCGGCGTGTTCGTGCCGACGACCGACGCGCTGGAGCGCAACGTCGTGACGGACCCGTACTCGGTGGGGCTGACGCTCAACTCCACGCACTCGGTGCTCGTCGACCTCGACGACCCGGCGTGGGCGCCGGAGGTCTGGACGGCGAACGAGGCGCCCGTCATCGACCAGTTCGTCGACCGCACCATCTACGAGCTCCACATCCGGGACTTCTCCATCAGCGACGAGACCGTGCCGGAGGAGCTCCGCGGCACGTACGAGGCGTTCGCGTTGGAGGATTCCGACGGCGTGGCGGCCCTCACCGAACTGGCCGAGGCCGGCATGAACACCGTCCACCTCCTGCCCAGCTTCGACATCGCCACCATCGAGGAGGACCGCAGCCTGCAGGCTGCGCCCGTCATCCCCGACGCCGGCCCGGCCTCGACCGAACAGCAGGCCGCCGTCACCGCCGTCGGCGACCAGGACGCGTTCAACTGGGGCTACGACCCGTACCACTACTCGACGCCGGAGGGTTCCTACGCGTCCGACGCCAACCAGAACGGCGGCAAGCGCACGTCCGCGTTCCGCGAGATGGTGGGCGGCCTGCACCGCATGGGGCTGCAGGTGGTGCTCGACGAGGTCTACAACCACACCGCACAGTCCGGGCAGTCGGACAAGTCGGTGCTCGACAAGGTGGTGCCGGGGTACTACCACCGGCTCAGCCTGACCGGCGCCGTCGAGACCTCCACCTGCTGCCAGAACGTGGCCACCGAGCACGCGATGGCCGAGCAGCTGATGGTGGACTCCGTGGTCACCTGGGCGCGCGACTACGGCGTCGACGGTTTCCGCTTCGACCTCATGGGGCACCACTCCCGGGCCAACATGGAGGCCGTGCGCGCCGCGCTCGACGAGCTCACCGTCGAGGCCGATGGTGTCGACGGCGCGGGCATGTACCTGTACGGCGAGGGCTGGAACTTCGGTGAGGTGGCCAACAACGCCCGGTTCGTCCAGGCGACGCAGGGCCAGCTCGACGGCACCCACATCGGTGCCTTCAACGACCGGCTGCGCGACGCCGTGCACGGCGGCGGCCCGTTCGACGGGAACAAGTCGGAGTTCCAGGGCTTCGGCACCGGGCTCTACACCGACCCCAACGGCGTGAGCACCCGCACCGCCGACGAGCAGAGGGCCGACCTGTTGCACCGCCAGGACCTCATCCGGCTGGGCATGGCCGGCAACCTGGCCGACTACTCGTTCGAGACGTCGGCCGGCACGGTCCAGAAGGGCAGCGAACTCGACTACAACGGCGCTCCCGCCGGGTACGCCACGCAGCCGGACGAGTCGGTCAACTACGTCGACGCGCACGACAACGAGACGCTGTTCGACCTGGGCGTGTGGAAGCTGCCCGCGGATTCGACGATGGACACGCGCGTGCGGATGAACACGCTGTCGCTGGCCACCGTCGCGTTGGGGCAGTCGCCGTCGTTCTGGCACGGCGGCACCGACCTGCTGCGCTCGAAGTCGATGGACCGGGATTCCTACAACTCCGGTGACCACTTCAACGCGCTGGACTGGTCGATGCAGTCGAACAACTTCGGAGTCGGCCTGCCGCCGGCGGAGAAGAATGCGGAGAAGTGGGACGCGATGCGGCCGCTGCTCGAGGACCCGGCCAACCTGCCGTCGCCTGACGACATCGCCACCTCGCGAGCCCGCGCGCTCGAGTTGCTGAGGCTGCGCTCCACCTACCCGCTGCTGACGCTGGGCTCGGCCGAGGCGATCTCGGAGAAGGTGTCGTTCCCCAACGCGGGCGCCGGCCAGACGCCCGGCCTCATCCTGATGCGCATCGACGACACGGTCGGCGCGGACGTGGACGCCGAGGTCGACGGACTCCTGGTGGCGTTCAACGCGACGCCGGAGGCGATCACCGAACAGGTCGACGGCATGGCCGGCGTGGACCTGGCGCTCTCGCCGGTCCTCACCGACGGCCCCGACGCCGACCCGGTGCTGGCGGGGACGAACTGGGTGGCGAGCAGCGGCACGCTGACGATCCCGGCCCGGTCCGCCGTCGTCCTGGTGGCCGAGCAGGAGCAGGGGCCCACCAAGCCGACGCCGCCGGTCACCGCGCCGCCCACGACGAAGCCCCCGGTCACGCCGCCCGGCCCGCCGGCCTTCGTCCGGACCGCGCCGTACACGCTGCCCGGCCTGCACCTGGGCCTGGGTGGCCGCGACTGGAACACCACCTGTGAGAAGTACTCACAGACCGAGCGGTGCCGCACCGAGATCTGGGCCACCGTCGTGGTGCTGGAGGACGGGAAGTACGTGCGCAGGACCGGTTGGGCGTTCAACAACCTCACGTACCTGCCGTTCATGACCCGCGAGGCCTGGAAGGGCAACCCGCTGGCGGTGACGAACGAGTGGACGGCCACGGACGGCCGCAAGTGGCGCACCGAGTGCGACACCGCGGCCACCGGCCGCGGCGGCTGCCGCTCCTACGCGTGGGTGACCGTGCACCGGGCGGTGCCCGCCGAGAAGGGCGGCGGGTACCTCGTCAGCCAGGGCAACGAGTGGGTGTTCAACAACATCGTGATGTTCCGCTGACTCGCAGCGGGGTCCTGAGCCAGCCGCAGGCGGCTGGCTCAGGAAACGGGCGGGTCAGCGCGCCATCGAGCGCAGCATGCGGTGCATCGCGACGCCGCCCCAGCTGTCGCCGGCGGCGAACTGCTCGTCCAGGTCCGCGAAACCCCGTCGGCTGTAGAACCGACGCGCCCTCTCGTTGCCGTCGATCAGCCACAGGTACATGGGGCGGCCGTCGTCGACATTGCTGAGCAGGGCGTCGGCCAGGCCGGTGCCGTGGAAGTCGCGTGAGACGTACAGGCGATCGAGTTGGCGGTTGGCGGGCGACGGCGTGAACCCGCCGTCGACCTCCCAGCCCAGCGGCGCGTCGACGATGGAGGCGATGCCCACGATCTCGTCGCCCACCTTCGCCACCAGCGCCCGGCTGGAGCCGGGGTGGGCGAAGCGCTCGGCGAGCTCCGGCACCCAGGCGTCGCGGTAGCTGCGCTGGCGCTCGGCGAAGTCTGCCGGCACGAGGCCGGTGTACGTCGCCGCCTGCTGGGTGACGAGGAAGTCGAACCAGCCGTCAGCGTCCTCGGGTCTCGGCGTGGTCAACACGGGTACGGGCACGCGGCCATGTTATCGCTAACACGGTTCGGGAACTGGCAGGCTGGGCACATGAGCTTGCTGGAGGTCATCGCACTGCACGCCGCAGACGCCGAGCGCGCGGAGGCCGGGGGTGCCGACCGCCTCGAACTGGTCGGCACCATGGACGACGACGGGCTGTCGCCGGAGCCCAGGGTCGTGGACAAGGTGCGCCGCGCCACCACCATCCACCTGCGGCCCATGGTCCGGCTGCGCGCCGGGTTCGGCACCGACGGGGGCGAGGTCACCCGCCTCAAGGGGCTGATCGCCGCGTACCGCGACGCGGGCGCCGACGGCGTGGTGCTGGGCTTCCTCAACGGCGCCAACCGGGTGGACCTCGAGGTGCTCACCGAGCTGGTGGGCGACGGGTCGCTGCCCTGGACGTTCCACCGCGCCATCGACCACTGCCTCGACGCCGACCGCGCCTGGCGCGACGTGCGCACGCTTCCCGGGCTCAGCCAGGTGCTGACCGCCGGCTCGGTGCGCGGCGTGGACCAGGGCCTCGACGACCTCCTGCGCCGCGCGAAGGCCGACGACGGGGTGGCGCGGCTCATCATGGCCGGGGGAGGGCTGAAGCCGGAGCACGTGCCGTGGCTGGTCCGCGCGGGCGTCCGGGCGTTCCACATCGGTTCGCCGGCGCGCCCGGGCGGCTCGTTCAAGGCCTATGTCGACGCCGAACTGGTCGAGAGTTGGCGCGACCTCCTCGACACCGAGGTGGCGCATGCCCGCAAGCCCCACTGAGCGGCGCGTCAACCGTCGGCGCGGCGCGCGCGTGATCGTGCTCTCGACGATGCCCGGCGCCCCGCCCGCCACGTTCGTGCTCCTGCAGGGGGACACCGACCCCGGCATCCCCGGCTCGCGCTTCTGGCAGACGCCCGGCGGCGGGATCGACGAGGGCGAGTCGCCCCGGCAGGCGGCCGCCCGCGAGTTGTACGAGGAGACCGGCCTCGCCGTCGAGGAGGCGGCACTGGGCGAGCCCGTCGCCACGCGCACCGTCACGCACGGCTACTCCGACCGCGTCCTCATCCAGCACGAGACCTACTACCGCCTCCGGGTGGAGCGGTTCGAGCCGGTGCACGCCGCGCTCAGCGAGGCGGAGTCGCGGCGGAGGGTCGAGACGCGCTGGTGGCCGCTCGACGACCTGCCCCCCGACGTATGGCCGGCCCAGTTGCCGGCGCTCGCGGAGCACGACGGTGCGCCGCTCGACCTTGGCGAGGTGGAGGAGTCGACCGTCCCGGCCGGCGACGTGTGAGGCTCAGCGGGGCTTGAGGGAGAACACCAGGAAGCCGAGGCAGCAGGCCAGGGACATCGTCGCCCACAGGGCCGTGAACGGGAACGGCTGACCGTCGAGCATCCACTGCACCAGCAGTCCGGCCGCGCCGACGCTGGTGGCCATGTACCCCAGCGCCTTGGTGAGCGGCTTGGTGCGCAGGCCGATGATGCCGGCGGCCAGCAGCATGAAGGCCGACGTGCTGCCGACCACGAAGCCCACGAAGCACAGGCCCGCCGCGACGCGCGCCAGCACCCGGTGGCTGTCCGTCACGGGGACGGGGGTGCCGGCGGAACCGCTGTACGGGACCATCACCGGCGGCGGTGGCGCCCACGCGCCCTCCGGCCCACGGGCCGGCGACGGCGGCGGGAAGTGGCCGGAGGCCCCGGGAGGCGGGGGGAGCGGGTCGCCGGTGGGTGGCGGCGGTGAGGTGTCCAGGGCCGACTGCACCGTCGTCGGGAACGGGGTGCGCGGATTGCGGGGGCCGTGGGCGCCGTCGGGGCCGGCCGTCAGCAGCGAACTGGCGACGGTGAACGCGTCCTTCGGGTCTCGAGCGCTGGCCGGCTTGTCGCCGATGAGGTGGAGCGGCTGCTGCGGCGGCATGGGGCCGAACCCGGTGGGGTGTGCCAGCGGGCCGGGCGTCTCCGGGCGGTAGGGCTCACCGGCTGGAAGGGGCTCCGTCACGGGCGTGGCGAAACCCTCGGGCCTCTCCACTGGCGCGTAGGCCGCGCCGTCCTTCCATGTCGCCATGTGCCCATCGTAATCGGCCGAGCGGCGCGGCCCCCTTGTCCGAACCAGCGGGCCATGTCCTGATCGGACCGCGCGCACGGTTCGTGTCCACTTAGCCGGAAAAGTGAGCATGAAATGCGCGAATGGCGCTCGCCCGCATAGGCTGACCCGATATAGCGCTCTCAGTGCGCGTTTGAGTCACGAAGGTTCGGTTAAGCCATGGAAGTAATCATCGTCGGGAACGCCGACCAGGTCGGTCAGGTCGCCGCAGACAAGGTGATCGAGAATCTGGAGGGCGTCGCCACGCCCGTGCTCGGCCTGGCGACCGGCAGCTCGCCGCTGTCGCTCTACGCGGAGCTCTCGCGCCGCGCCAAGGAAGGCATCGTCGACTTCTCCCACGGCCTGGGCTTCGCGCTCGACGAGTACGTCGGCATCGACCCGGCCCACCCGGAGAGCTACCGCAACGTGATCCACCGCACCGTCGTCGAGCCGCTCGGCATGGACCCCGACCGCGTGCGCGTCCCCAACGGCTTCGCCGAGGACCTCCAGGCCGCCGCAGACGAGTACGACGACGCCATCGAGGCCGCCGGCGGCGTCGACGTGCAGATCCTGGGCATCGGCTCCAACGGCCACATCGGCTTCAACGAGCCGTTCTCCTCGTTCTCGTCGCGCACCCGCGTCGAGATCCTCACCACGCAGACCCGTGAGGACAACGCCCGCTTCTTCAACTCCATCGACGAGGTGCCCACCCACTGCATGACGCAGGGCCTGGGCACCATCATGGACTCGCGCGTCGCCGTGCTCGTCGCCACCGGGGAACACAAGGCCGACGCCGTCGCCGCCATGGTCGAGGGCCCCGTCGCCAACGTGATGCCCGCCTCGATCCTCCAGTTCCACCCGAACTGCATCGTGATCGTCGACGAGGCCGCCGCCTCGAAGCTCCAGTACGCCGAGCAGTTCAAGGCGCAGTACGCGCTCAAGCAGCAGCTCACCGGCCGGGCCTGACCCGGACCGCCACCGTCGCCGCTTGGGCACCCGTCTGCCCGAGCGGATAGACTGTGCCGTCACTGGGTCTATCTGTAGTAAGTGAGGGCGAAGTGCCAACCGGTAAAGTGCGATTCTTCGACGCTGAGAAGGGCTTTGGGTTCATCACCAAAGACGGCGGCGGCGATGTCTACGTGCGCTCCAACGCGCTACCCGACGGGGTGACGTCCCTGAAGACGGGGCAGCGCGTCGAATTCGGCGTCATCGAGGGCCGCAAGGGCGAGCAGGCGCTCAGCCTGCGTGTCCTGGAGGCCCCGCCGTCGCTGTCCAAGGCCCAGCGCAAGAACCCCGAACAACTGGCGATCATCGTCGAGGACCTCATCAAGATGCTCGACGGCATCGGCAACGACTACCGTCACCGACGCCATCCCGACAGCCGGCAGGCCTCCAAGGTCGCCGCGCTGCTGCGCCGGGTCGCAGACGAACTGGAGCTGTAATGGCAATCAAGTCCCCGAAGCTCGACACCGTGGCCGCCGAGGCGGTGGACCTCGCCCGCGAGGCCGCCGTCGACGAGGGCGGCGACGACGCGGTCGGCGCACACCTGGGCGTCGTCGCGGAGGAGGGTGACCGCATCGTCACCCACTCCTTCGAATGCCGCCTGCCCGGGTACGCCGACTGGCGCTGGGCCGTCACGCTCGTGCGCGCCTCGCGCGCCCGGGTCGCCACGGTCAACGAGGTGGTGCTGCTGCCGCAGCCCGACGCGTTGCTGGCGCCCGACTGGGTGCCGTGGGAGGACCGCATCGGCCCTGGCGACATCGCGCCGGGCATGCTCATGGCGACTCCCGACAACGACCCCAGGCTCGAGCCGGGCTTCGCCGCGACCGACCTGCCGGCAGACGCCGACCCCTCGGAGTGGGTGCAGCTGCGCACCACCGTCGCAGAACTGGGGCTGGGTCGCCAGCGTGTCCTCAGCCGGTACGGCCGCGACGAGGCAGCCACGCGTTGGCTGCGCGGCGAGGGCGGCCCCGACAACGAGATGACGCGCGAGGCCCCCGCCAACTGCGGCACCTGCGCGTACTTCGTGCCGCTGCGCGGCTCGCTGGGCGTCATCTACGGCGCCTGCTCCAACGAGTACTCGCCGTCCGACGGGCACGTTGTCTCGCTCGACCACGGCTGCGGGGGTCACTCCGACGTGGTGGCCGAGCAGCGGGCGAAGGAACTCCCGGCCCCCGCGTTCGACACCATCAGCATCGACGAGAACCTGTTCGACTGACGGCCCGCCGCGGCCCGGCGGATCGCCGGGCCTGACAACTGCGGGCGATCAGGCGGGGCAGCTCGCCTTGACGACGAAGTTGATCGGGTCCTGGCCTGCGACGTCGGGATCCATCAGGTCGAAGTACGGCCCGCTCCCCGCGACGGTGAACCAGTCGCCGTCCCACGTGATCGTGGCCGAGCCCTGCTCCCGGGTGGTGTCCATGTCGACCAGCTTCCCGTCGTCGAACACGACGCTGGCGCTGATCACCGTCTGCTTGTCTCCCGTGGTGGTGACGGCGACCTTCGCGCCGCCCTCGTTGCTGCCGCTCATCGACCAGTTGTCGTTGACCTGGGTGCACCCCACCTTCGTGATGGCCTCCTCGGTGTCGCCGAGGCGCACGGCGGCGCCGCCCTGGGGGGCCTGAGTGGTGATCTCCGTGGGCACGGCCTCGCCGGGGCCCTGCGCGTTGGCCTGACCGGTGCCCTGACCGACGGGGGAGGGGGCGCCGCCCGCGCCACCGGTGCACCCGGACAGCAGCATGGCCACGACGGCGGGTCCTGCGAGGAGGGACGCCTTCACACGGTTCATGGATCACCCTTTCTGACTCCGGCCAGCTTAGGCCAGGTTGAAAGGGCCACCCGTGGTCGCACGCGGGTTGCGCACGGTTGCCGCGCAGAAACGAGCGTTTCGGGTGCGCGGGACATAGGATGTCGGTCCGTGGTAACGAACTCCCCCAAGGCAGCCAAGCTGCAGCATGAGACCCCGCGCGGCACCGCGTCCGGCCTCGACCGTTTCTTCGAGATCACCAAGCGCCGCTCGTCCGTCGGGCAGGAGATTCGCGGTGGCCTCGTCACGTTCTTCGCGATGGCCTACATCATCGCGCTGAACCCCCTCATCATCGGCACGGCCGCCGACAAGGACGGCAACCTGATCTCGGGCGCGCCGATGTACACCGACGCCGCGCGCACCGTCGTCGACGAGGCCGCCGTCGGCGCCTCCATCGGCATGGTCGCCGCCGCCACCGCACTGGTCGCCGGCCTCCTCACGCTCGCGATGGGCCTCATCGGCCGCTTCCCGATGGGCCTGGCCGCCGGCCTCGGCCTCAACGCGCTCGTGGCCTACGTCCTCGCCCCGCAGATGACCTGGCCGCAGGCCATGGGCCTGGTGGTGTGGGAGGGCATCCTCATCTTCATCCTCGTGCTGACCGGCTTCCGCACGGCCGTGTTCAAGGCCATCCCGAAGACGCTGCGCACCGCCATCTCCGTGGGCATCGGCCTCTTCATCGCGTTCGTCGGCCTCGTCAACGCCGGCGTCGTGCGCAAGGGCGGCGGCACCCCCGTGGAGCTGGGCGTGGGCGGCACGCTGCAGGGTTGGCCCATCGGCGTGTTCTTCTTCGGCATGCTGCTGCTGATCGGCCTGTACGTGCTCAAGGTCAAGGGCGCGATGCTCATCTCCATCGTGAGCGCCACCGTCCTCGGCATCATCATCGAGGCCGTCACCAAGCTCGGCGCGCAGTCGCCCGACGGCAGCAACCCGTTCGGCTGGTCGCTCAACGTGCCCGCGCTGCAGAACTTCACGCTGCCCGACCTCGGCCTGATCGGCCGGATCGACATGTTCGGCGCCTTCTTCCCCGACGGCCAGTTCTCCGTGACGTCCTTCGTGGCGCTGCTGGTGCTGGTCTTCTCGCTGCTGCTGGCGGACTTCTTCGACACCATGGGCACCGTCGTGGCCGTCGGCTCCGAGGGTGGCCTGCTCGACAAGGACGGCATGCCGCCGCGCACCACCGAGATCCTGCTGGTCGACTCCGTCGGCGCCATCGCCGGCGGCCTCGGCTCCGTGTCGTCGAACACCTGCTACGTCGAGTCGACGGCGGGCGTCGGCGAGGGCGCCCGCACCGGCCTGGCCTCCGTCGTGACGGGCCTGGCCTTCATCGCCGCGATCTTCCTCGCGCCGCTGATCAACATGGTGCCCTCCGAGGCGGCCGCCCCGGTGCTGGTGTTCGTGGGCTTCCTGATGATCTCGCAGGTCGTCGACGTCGACTGGACCAAGCCCGAGGTGGGCATCCCCGCGTTCCTCACCATCATCCTGATGCCGTTCGCCTACTCCATCTCCGTGGGCATCGGCGCGGGCATGGTGGCGCACGTGTTCATCAAGGTCGTCAAGGGTGAGGCCAGGAAGGTCCACCCGCTGATGTACGTGGTGGCGGCGCTGTTCGTCATCTACTTCATCCAGGGTGCCCTGATCGGCGTGCTCGCCGGCTGACGCCACCCGATCCTGACGGTGAGGCCGTCCCGCCCCTGCGGCGGGGCGGCCTTCGTCCTAGTGTGGACCCATGCTTCGCTTCGAGACCCGGACCGGACCCGACTTCGGCGCCAACCCGCCCACGTACCCACCGACGGGGGCGGTGCCCGACTGGTACCGCGACGCGAAGCTCGGCTTCTTCGTGCACTGGGGCCTCTACTCGGTGCCGGCGTGGGCCACGGCCCACGGGCCGGGCGGGGTGCCGGTCGAGGACGCCTACGCCCACCACCAGTACGCCGAGTGGTACGGCAACACGGTGCGCATCCCCGGCAGCCCCACCTGGCACCACCACCAGGAGGCCTACGGCACGGGCACCAGCTACGAGGACCTCGCAGACCTCTGGCGTGCCGACGAGTTCGACGCCGACGACCTCGTCGGCCTCCTCGTCGACGCGGGCGCCCGCTACATCATCCCCACCTCCAAGCACCACGAGGGCTTCTGCCTCTGGGGCACCCGCACCACCGGCTTCAACGCCGTGCAGCGCGGCCCCCGTCGAGACCTCATCGCCGAACTGCACGACGCCACGCGGCGTGCCGGCGCCCGCTTCGGCCTCTACTACTCGGGGGCGCTGGACTGGCACGTCTCGGACTTCCCGCCCATCGAATCCGACACCGACCTGTTCCGCTACCGCCGCCACGACGAGCGGTTCTCCCGCTACGCCGCAGCCCAGGTGGACGAACTCGTTGAGCGGTTCGCGCCCGATGTGCTGTGGAACGACATCGAGTGGCCCGACGGCGGCAAGGGCCACGAGGACCACGCCGTCGCCGCGCTGCTGCGGCGCTACCTCGAACGGGTGCCCGACGGCGTCGTCAACGACCGGTGGGGCGTGCCGTACCACGGCTTCCTGACCCGCGAATACATGGCCGTCGACCACACCATCGACGTCCCGTGGGAGGCCACGCGCGGGCTGGGCTTCTCCTACGGCTACAACCAGGCCGAGGGCCACGAGCACACGCTCAGCGGCACCGAACTGATCACGCTGCTGGTGGACGTGGTGGCCAAGAACGGCAACCTGCTGATCAACGTCGGCCCCCGCGCCGACGGCACCATCCCCGAGCTGCAGGCCGCGTCAATGGGCGAACTCGGGCGCTGGCTCAGAAGGTACGGCGAGGCGATCTACGGCACGCGGCCCTGGCTGCGCTTCGGCGACGGGGCCGTTCGCTACACGCAGAAGGCCGGCACGGTCTACGCGTTGCTCGAGCCGTCGTCGGGTGACCTGCACGTCCCGGAGGAGCTCGCCGGAGGGCGACTCCGGTGGCTCGGCGCCGACGGCGAGGTGACCGTCGCGGCAGGCGACAGGGTGTCCGTACCGCACGTGATCAGGGACGAACCGGTGGTCGTGGCCGCCGTGGAAGGTATTTCGGAGCGGGCTGGCCAGCCGTTAGGCTGACGCCCATGTTCCAGAAGGTATTGGTCGCCAACCGCGGCGAGATCGCAGTGCGCGCATTCCGCGCAGCCTACGAACTCGGCTACCGCACCGTCGCAGTGTTCCCCTACGAGGACCGCAAAGCCGATCACCGTGTGAAGGCGCACGAGTCATACCTCATCGGCGAGGAGGGCCACCCCGTTCGCGCCTACCTGAGCATCGACGAGATCATCCGCGCAGCCAAGGAGTCCGGCTCCGACGCGATCTACCCCGGCTACGGCTTCATGTCCGAGAGCCCGGACTTCGCCAAGGCGTGCGAGGACAACGGCATCACCTTCATCGGCCCCTCGTCCGACGTGCTGGCCATGGCGGGCAACAAGGTGCGCGCCATCGAGGCCGCCAGGGCCGCCGGCGTCCCCGTGCTCAACTCCTGCCCCCCGTCCACCGACGTCGAGGAACTGCGCAGGGCGGCCGAGGAGATCGGCTTCCCCGTGTTCGTGAAGGCCGTCGCCGGTGGCGGTGGCCGCGGCATGCGCCGCGTGGACGACCCGGGCAAGATCGCCGACGAGGTGGCCGCCGCCATGCGCGAGGCCGAGGCCGCGTTCGGTGACCCCACCGTCTACATCGAGCAGGCCGTCGCCGCCCCGCGCCACATCGAGGTGCAGATCCTGGCCGACGGCGAGGGCAACATCGTGCACCTCTTCGAGCGCGACTGCTCCATCCAGCGCCGCCACCAGAAGGTCATCGAGCTCGCCCCGGCGCCCTACATCTCGGAGGAGCTGCGCCAGGCGCTGTGCGCCGACGCGGTGAAGTTCGCCAAGTCGATCAACTACTACTGCGCCGGCACCGTCGAATTCCTCGTCGAGACCGAGGGCGCCCGCGCCGGCCAGCACGTGTTCATCGAGATGAACCCGCGCATCCAGGTGGAGCACACCGTCACGGAGGAGATCACCGACGTCGACCTCGTGCAGGCGCAGATGCGCATCGCCAACGGCGAGACCCTCGAGCAGATCGGCATCCGCCAGGACGAGCTCCAGATCCGCGGCGCGGCGCTCCAGTGCCGCATCACGACGGAGGACCCGCTCAACTCGTTCCGCCCGGACACCGGACTGATCACCGCGTACCGCTCCGCCTCCGGCGCCGGCATCCGCCTCGACGGCGGCACCACCGGCACGGGCGTCGAGATCAGCCCGCACTTCGACTCGCTGCTGGTGAAGCTGACCGCCCGCGGCCGCGACCTCGGCATGGCCATCGCCCGCGCCCAGCGCGCCCTGGCCGAGTTCCGCGTGCGCGGCGTCGCCACGAACATCCCGTTCCTGCGCGCCGTCCTCGAGGACGCCGACTTCCTGGCCGGCCCCGTCACCACCAACTTCATCGACCAGCGCCCGTACCTGCTGCACGCCCGTACCCCCGCAGACCGCGCCACCAAGCTGTTGCGCCACATCGCCGAGGTCACCGTCAACAAGCCGCACGGCGAGGCCCCCACCACGCTGGACCCGCGGGTGAAGCTGCCGCAGGTCGAGCTCAACGGCACCGTGCCCGACGGCGCGCGCCAGCGCCTGCTCGCGCTCGGCGCCGCGGGATTCGCCAAGGAACTGCGCGACGCCGTGCCGGTGCGCGTCACCGACACCACGTACCGCGACGCGCACCAGTCGCTGCTGGCCACCCGCGTCCGCACGCGGGACCTCCTGGCCGTCGCCCCCACGCAGGCCCGCCTGCTGCCGCAGATGTTCTCCGTCGAGTGCTGGGGCGGCGCCACCTACGACGTGGCCCTGCGCTTCCTCGGCGAGGACCCGTGGGAGCGGCTCGCGAAGCTGCGCGAGGCCATGCCCAACCAGAACCTCCAGATGCTGCTGCGGGGCCGCAACACCGTCGGCTACACCCCGTACCCGACGGAGGTGACCCAGGCGTTCGTCGCCGAGGCCGCCGCCACCGGCATCGACATCTTCCGCATCTTCGACGCCCTCAACGACGTCGAGCAGATGCGCCCGGCGATCGAGGCCGTGCACACCACGGACTCGGTGGCGGAGGTGGCGCTCTGCTACACCTCGAACCTGCTGGATCCCCAGGAGAAGATCTACACGCTCGACTACTACCTCCGCCTCGCGGAGCGCATCGTCGACGCGGGTGCGCACATCCTGGCCATCAAGGACATGGCCGGCCTGCTGCGCCCCGAGGCGGCCCGCCGCCTCGTCACCGCGCTGCGTGAGCGCTTCGACCAGCCGGTGCACCTCCACACCCACGACACCACCGGCGGCCAGCTGGCCACCCTCATGGCGGCCATCGAGGCCGGCGTCGACGCCGTCGACGTCGCCAACTCGGCGCTCAGTTCCACCACGTCGCAGCCGCCCATGTCGGCGCTGCTGATGGCGCTGGACCAGACCGAACGCCAGACCGAACTCGACCCGCAGGCCGTGCTCGACCTCGAGCCCTACTGGGAAGCCGTCCGCAACCTGTACAAGCCGTTCGAGTCGGGCCTGCCGGCCCCCACGGGCCGCGTCTACTCCCACGAGATCCCCGGCGGCCAGCTGTCGAACCTGCGCCAGCAGGCCATCGCGCTCGGCCTGGGCGAGAAGTTCGAGCAGATCGAGGACATGTACGAGGCCGCCGACAAGATCCTCGGCCGCCCCACCAAGGTCACGCCGTCGTCGAAGGTGGTGGGCGACCTCGCCCTGCACCTCGTGGCCGTGGGGGCGGACCCGAAGGAGTTCGAGGCAGACCCGCAGAACTTCGACATCCCCGATTCGGTCATCGGCTTCCTCGGCGGCGAACTCGGCGAGCCCGCCGGCGGCTGGCCCGAGCCGTTCCGCAGCAAGGCGCTCGGCGGCCGCAAGGTGCCCGTGCGCGTCACCGAGGTCTCCGACGAAGACCTCGCGCTGCTGGAGAACCAGGGCCGCGAACGTCAGGTCACGCTCAACCGCCTGCTGTTCCCCGGCCCCACGAAGGCGTTCGACCAAGCCCGCGAGGACTTCGGCGACATCTCCGTGCTGCCCACCCTGCCGTACCTCTACGGCATGGAACGCGGCAAGGAATACGCCATCACGCTGGAGAAGGGCGTCACCCTGCTGGCCGGCCTGGAAGCCATCTCCGAGCCCGACAAGCGCGGCAAGCGCACCGTCATGACGTTGCTCAACGGCCAGATCCGCCCCGTGCGGGTGCGGGACCTGTCGATCAAGTCCGAGGTCGCCGCAGCCGAGAAGGCGGACCTGTCGAACAAGGGCCACGTCGCGGCGCCGTTCAGCGGCGTGGTGACCCCGACGGTCGCCGAGGGTGACGTGGTGGAAGTGGGCGCGCCGGTGGCGACGATCGAGGCGATGAAGATGGAGGCGTCGATCAACGCCCCCATCAGCGGCACCGTCCGCCGGGTCGTGCTCCCGGGCGCGACGCAGCTCGAGGGCGGAGACCTCGTCCTCATCATCGCCCCCTGACGCTGGTTGAGCCCGTTTCGCTTCGCGAATAAGGCGTCGAAACCGCGGAGGATCACCGCCTGCCACATTTGGGTGGTTTCGCTGCGGGGGCCTGGGCTGCTTCCGCAGTCGCTGATGGGGGCCGGGGTTGAGGTGTTCTTCTGGCCGGCTCGCGCTGGGTGCGCCGCGGGGAGGGGGCCGGGTTCTCGCCCAACGGGGGCCCCTCGGCCGGTGCGCGCAGATGCCGGAGTGTGGTTGCGCGAGTGACGCGACACCGGCCTCCCCCGAACGCCCGCGCCTACCCTGAACCCGGCCCCCTCCCCGCGGCTCTACCTCGAGGTTGTCCGTGCGTGCGCAAGCAGCTGTGGTGGCGCTGGCCGCGTGACCTCGGCTGGGTGGGCCGGCCGGCCGTAGGGCGCTTGCGACGGGTTCCTGGTCGAGTGCGCCATCGGTGTCCACAAGATGGGGTCGCCTTGGCTGTTTCGGGGGAGGTGGCTCCATCTCGTGGACGTCCGTGGCGTTGGCCCGCTGAAGCTGCTGTCTGATGCCGAAGACCGGTCCCTGGGTCGCTCGGTCCCTGAGCCTGTCGCGTCCGAGGAACGAGGACCGTGTCAGGTCGAAGGGCGGGTGGGGTGGTCTGCTGGCTGGGAGATCGGTCCCTGAGCCTGTCGCGTCCGAGGAACGAGGACCGTGACGGGACGAAGGGCCGGTGAGGTGGTTCGCTGGCTGGGTTGAGCTGGTTGCGCCGCGGGGAGGGGGCCGGGTTCTCGCCCAACGGGGGCCCCTCGGCCGGTGCGCGCAAATGCCGGAGTGTGGTTGCGCGAGTGACGCGGCACCGGCCTCCCCCGAACGCCCGCGCCTACCCTGAACCCGGCCCCCTCCCCGCGGCTCTACCTCGAGGTTGTCCGCGCGTGTGCAAGCAGCTGTGGTGGCGCTAGCCGCGCGACCTCGGCTGGGTGGGTTGGCCGGCCGTGAGGCGGGGGCGCTTGCGACAGGTTCCTGGTCGGGCGCGCCATCGGTGTCCTCAAGATGGGGTCGCCTTGGCTGTTTCGGGGGAGGTGGCTCCATCTCGTGGACGTCCGAGGCGTTGGCCCCCTGAAGCCGCTGTCTGATGCCGAAGACCGGTCCCTGGGCCACTCGGTCCCTGAGCCTGTCGCGTCCGAGGAACGAGGACCGTGACGGGACGAAGGGCCGGTGAGGTGGTTTGCTGGCTGGGAGATCGGTCCCTGAGCCTGTCGCGTCCGAGGAACGAGGACCGTGACGGGACGAAGGGCCGGTGAGGTGGTTTGCTGGCTGGGTTGAGCTGGTTTCGCCGCGGGGAGGGGGCCGGGTTCTCGCCCAACGGGGGCCCCTCGGCCGGTGCGCGCAGACGCCGGAGCGTGGCTGCGCGGGTGACGCGACACCGGCCTCCCCCGAACGCCCGCGCCTACCCTGAACCCGGCCCCCTCCCCGCGGCTCTACCTCGAGGTTGTCCGTGTGTGCGCAAGCAGCTGTGGTGGCGCTTGCCGCGTGACCTCGGCTGGGTGGGTTGGCCGGCCGGCCGTGAGGCGGGGTCGCTTGCGACTGGTTCCTGGTCGAGTGCGCCATCGGTGTCCTCAAGATGGGGTCGCCGTGGCTGATTCGGGGGAGGTGGCTCCATCTCGTGGACGTCCGTGGCGTTGGCCCGCCGAAGCCGCTGTTTGACGCCGAAGGGCGGGTGTCGGGCCTGGGCTGCTTCCGCAGTCGCTGATGGGGGCCCTCCCCGCCCATGCCGAAGACCGGTCCCCGGGCAAACAGTGCGCGGCTTTTCTCAGGGCCCGGGGCTCCACGGCTCGCTGAGGTCGCACCGGTCTTCGGCAACGCCCGACCCAACCCTGGCGGGCCCCCATCAGCGCCTGCGTCGACCTTCGGCTGGTCTGGGGTTGAGTCCGCCGCGGTGGTATTCCGGAGGGATGGCCTGCGCGGGCACCTGTGGTTGCTCGAGTTGGCTCTCGGGGCGCAGGTCGTCGGTGACCTTCTTGCGGGTGTCCTCGTTCGACCGGACCCGGTCAGTCTCCGACGACGGCGACGTCGAGGCGATCGTCGGCACTCACCGCCTCGAGGACCTCGACGACGGGCTCGAGCCAGCCGCGCGCCTCGTCGGTCAGCTCAGGATTGGCCAGCACCCGGCGGTAATCCTCCAACGCCTCGACGGCGTGCACCCGCTTGGCGTAGCCCACCACCTGGCCGGGCAGGGGCCGCAGCGGGACGGCCAACTGGCGGTCGGCCAACGAACGCAGCGAGTAGTCGCTGTTCAGGCCGCAGCGCGCCAGGTCCCACTCCACGCGCTCGAACGCTGCCGGGTCCCACGGGATCTCGCGGCGCGCGGCCGACAGGTCGTCCAGCCAGGCGAGGAACACCTGCCAACTCTGGGCCATGCGGTCCGGCGGGATGTAGGCCCCGGTGAGCAGGGCGTCGACGTCACCGCGCATCGGCAGCCGGGGGTCGACCTCGGTGGCCGGGTCGCGGCGCATCAGCGGCCCGAACCAGTTGCGACGGGTGGGCCGCGGCGCCGCGAACCGCTCGGCGGCGACGGCGCGGAGGCGGTCGGCGAGGGGCGCCGGTGCCCGGAAGATGTCGCGCACGTCATCGATCGAGATCGCGTGGACGACGAGCCGCTGCATGCAACCACGGTAGCCCGCGCGTAGTATCGACGCAGTGAATCCGAGAAGTCGTCGCATCATCGTCACGGGGGTCCTGGTGGCCCTCGTGTTGCTTGCCGTGGCCAGCGCCGTTTGGGGCGGTCAACCGTGACCCACGCGCACGCCCTATGCTGGGCGGTCTGATGAACAACTACGCCCGAAGCGCCGCAGCCGCCCTCGCCGGCGGCCTGGCCCTCGCCACCGCGGTGCTTCCCGCGTTCGCCGAGGACGTCGACATCCCGGATTCCGCCACGCCGCTCGTCGGCATGGCCTACGACTCCAGCAACCAGCGGCTCTGGCTCGCCGGGCCGGACGCGGACCGCGGCGTCCTCACCAACGCCGCAGGCGACCTCGAGGTCACCTTCTCCGCAGAACTCGAGTCGGTCCAGGCGCTGTCCTGGTTCGGCGACCGCCTCTGGGTGGGCGACATCGGCGACGAGGACGGCACCCGCGACACCATCACCGTCTACCGGCTCGGCTCCACCGAGGGCGGCCAGACCACCTACCACGCCTACGACTTCGAGTACGAGGACGGCGCGCAGGACGCGCAGGCCATGCTGGTCTCGGGCCGCGGCAACATCTACATCGTCACCACCGGCGACGACCCCGGCGTCTACCGCGTGCGCGGCGAGGCCAGCCGCGAGGACGTCAACACGCTCGTCCGGGTCTACGACGCACCCGACGGCGTCACCGACGGCGTGTTCCTCAGCGACGGGTCGACGATGGCGCTGCGCACCGCAGTGGGCATCGAGTACATCGACGCCCTGCGCTGGGAACCCCTGGTGACCGACACCATCGTCGGGGCACCCGAGGGCGAGTCCATCGCCCGCGGCGCCGAGGACGAACTGTTCGTCGGCGGCAACCCCGCCGTCCGCACCAGCGAGGTGCCCAGCGACGACGTGACGACGACGGTGGCGCCGGCGGTGGAGGAGTCGCCGTCGCCGGAACCGGGCGACACCGCCTCCGCGTCCGCCTCCGCGTCGCCCACGCCGTCGGAGGGCGCAGACCCGGAGGCCGCCGTGCCGGACGAGGAGGGTCCGGCACGGGCCGGCACCATCACCGCGATTGCCCTGGCCGGGCTCGTGGCGGTGGCGGCGGGCGTCGTCACCTACTTCTGGCGCAACTGACGCCCGGCGTCACATCCGTTCGATGACGTAGTCGAGGCATTCGGTCAGCGACTCCACGTCCTCCGGGTCCACCGACGCGTAGCACCCCACCCGGAGCTGGTTGCGGTTCAGCGCGCGGTAGGGGTCGACGTCGCGGATGCCGTTGGTGCGCAGGATGCCGATGAGCTCGGCGGCGTTGATGCGCTCGTCGAGGTCGATCGTGGAGACGACGGGGGAGCGGTGCTCCGGGTTGGCGACGAACGGCGAGGCGAAGTCGCGGTCCTCGGCCCAGTCGTACAGCGTCTGCGTCGACTGGCGGCAGCGGGCGGCGACGGCCTCCATGCCGCCCATGTCGATCATCCACTGCACCTGGTCCTCGAGCAGCAGCAGCGTGGCCAGCGCGGGCGTGTTCAGCGTCTGGTGCTTGCGCGAGTTCGCGACGGCGGTGCTGAAGTCGAGGATCTCCGGGATGTAGCGGCCGCCGGCCTTGATCCGCTCGGCCCGCTCGATGGCGGCCGGCGAGGCGAACGCCAGCCACAGCCCGCCGTCGGAGGAGAAGTTCTTCTGCGGGGCGAAGTAGTAGACGTCGGTCTCCGAGATGTCGGCGTCGATGCCGCCGGCGGCCGACGTGGCGTCGATCAGGACGATGGAATCGGGGTCGCCGTGGCGCACCACGGGGGCCGCGGCGCCCGTCGACGTCTCGTTCTGCGCCCACGCGTGCACGTCGGAGTCGCGGCTCTCGGGCAGCGCGACGCCGCCTGCCTCGGCCTCGAAGACCGCCGGGTCGTCGAGGTGCGGCGCGCGTGACGCTGCGCGGGCGAACTTGCGGGTGAACTCACCGAAGACGCCGTGGGCGGAGCGCTGCTCGATGAGTGAGAACACGGCCATGTCCCAGAACAGGGTGGAGCCGCCGTTGCCGAGCACCACCTCGTAGCCGTCGGGGATGCGGTACAGCTCGGCGAGGCCCTGCTGCACGGTGGCGACGAGGTCCTTCACCGGCGCCTGACGATGCGAGGTGCCCATGATGTCGGAGCGCAGGCCCAGGTAGTCCAGGGCCTCAGGGCGAACCTTCGCGGGGCCGGAGCCGAACCGGCCGTCGCAGGGGAGCAAGTCGTCGGGGATGATCATGGGGGCCATCCTCTCATTTCACGGGCCCCGCGCATTTGGGGGTTCAGCTTCAGGGTGGAAATTGCGGTGGTGTTGGATGGAGCCATGGTTCTGCAGATCAAGGTTGCCCACGCTGTCACCCCGGAAGGCGTCGTCGACGACGCCGTGCTCACCGTCGACGGGGAGCGCATCGTCTCCGTCGAGCCGGGCGGCGGGGGCGAGGGCACCCTGTGGGCGGTGCCGGGCTTCGTCGACTCGCACTGCCACGGCGCGGTGGGGGTCGCGTTCGGCAACCCGGACCGCGAGGCCAACGTCCGCGCCATCGAGTACCACCGCACGCAGGGTGCCACCACGGTGTTCGCGTCGACGGTGACCGAGCCCATCGACAAGCTCGAGGCCCAGCTGGCCGTGTTGAAGGAACTCGTGGAGGCCGGCGAACTCGGCGGCATCCACCTCGAGGGCCCGTTCCTCGCGGAGGCGAAGAAGGGCGCCCACGATCCCGCCCTGCTGCGCGACCCCGACCCGGAGTCCGTCGAGCGCCTCATCGCCGCCGGCGGTGACGCGTTGAAGATGATCACGCTCGCCGTCGAACGCGAGCATGGCGAGGAGGCCACCCGGCGCTTCGTCGAGGCGGGCGTGCACGTCGCCTTCGGCCATTCCGATGCCGACGACGTGGTCACCGCCGAATCGATCGAGTGGGGCGCCGACATCGCCACCCACCTGTTCTCCGCCATGCGCTCCATCCACCACCGCGAGCCCGGCCCCGTGCCCGTGCTGCTGTCCGACGAGCGCGTCATGGTCGAGCTGATCTGCGACGGCATCCACCACGCCCCGGTGATCGCCGCGATGTCGATCGACGCCGCCGGCCCCGGCCGCGTCGCGCTGGTGACCGACGCGATGAGCGCCACCGGCATCGGCGACGGGAGGTACCTGCTGGGCGAGCTGAAGGTCGAGGTGAAGGACGGCACGGCCCGCCTCGTCACCACCGACGGCAGCCAGGGCGCGATCGCGGGTTCGACGCTCACCATGGCCCGCGCGTTCGAGTTCGTCGTGCAGGAGGTCGGCGTCTCGATCCCCGACGCGGCGCTGATGGCGTCGACGACGCCGGCGAAGTGGCACGGGCTGCCGGACGTGGGAGAGCTGGCGCCCGGCAGGTACGCCGACGTCTGCCTCGTGGACGACGACGGCGTGCTGCACGGCGTGCTGCGCCGCGGCGAGTGGGTCGTCGCGCCCGTCGCTGGTTGAGCCCGTCGCCCCACGCGGACCTCCCGATGGTGCCCAAAGGCCGGGTTGGCCTGACCCTGCCGGACGGGGCGCGGCTACTATGAGCCGGGAAGGGGGTGGCGATGAGCGACTTGATCGACACGACGGAGATGTACCTCCGCACGGTGTATGAGCTCCTCGAGGAGGGGATTCCGCCGCTTCGGGCCCGCATCGCGGAGCGACTCCACCAGTCGGGACCCACCGTCTCGCAGACGGTGGCCCGCATGGAGCGCGACGGCCTCTTGGTCGTGGACGAGGACCGCACCATCAAGCTCACCCGCACCGGCGCGAAGCTGGCCCGCGACGTGATGCGCAAGCACCGTCTGGCGGAGTGCCTGCTCACCGAGGTGATCGGCCTCGAGTGGGAGAAGGTCCACGACGAGGCGTGCCGCTGGGAGCACGTGATCTCCCTGGACGTGGAGAAGCGCCTCGTCGAGATCCTCGACTCGCCCACCCATTCGCCCTACGGCAACCCCATCCCGGGGCTGCAGGAGCTCGGCGTCGACGCGCTGCACCAGCCGTTCCGGGAGGGCGCGGACCCGCTGACGGATCTCGTGGGTGAGGTCCCGCAGCGCTTCGTGCTGCAGCGGATGAGTGAGAACCTCCAGGCAGATGCCCACTCGCTGGGCCTGCTGGCCCGTACCGGGTTCGGCCCGGACACCGCGTTCGAGGCGGTGAGGGTCGGCGGCATGGTCCACATCGCCATCGGTGAGGCCACCGTCGACGTGCCGCTGCACACCGCCGAGCTGATGTTCGTGAGCCCTGCGTGAACGACATCGACGGCGTGCTGAGGTGGTTCGGCAGCCGCAAGCCCGGCGCGATGGAGGAGGTCCTCTCGCGCTCCTACGGGGGCGACCGCACTCCGTACGAATGGCTCGCCAGGGCGGTGTCGTCGTCGGCGTCCCTGGTGCTCGACCTGGCCTGCGGTGCCGGCGCGATGATCGAGCGGCTGCAGCGGCCGGGGCGCACCGTCATCGGGCTCGACCGGTCGGAGGCCGAACTGCGTGAGGCCCAGCGCCGGGGCCGCGGCCCGCTGGTGCAGGCGCACGCCTCCTACCTGCCGTTCGCCGACAACAGTTTCGACGCGGTGGTCAGCTCCATCGGCATCTCCGTCGTGGCTGACCGGCCCCGCTTCCTGGCGGAGGCCGCGCGCGTGCTCCGCCCCGGTGGTGTGTTCGCGGCGCTCACGCCGTCGCTGCGCCCGGCCAACATCGACGACCTGAAGATCGTCAGCCGCCTCGGCGGCTACCTGCGCACCCACCCGCACCTGCCGGGCGCCACCGAGTTCAAGGCCAAGCGCGCGCTCGGCGAGGTGGGCCTGACGAAGGCGGAGGACAAGCGCGCGAAGTACTACTACGAGGTGGCCAGCGAGGAGGACGCCGAGCACTTCCTCGCCGGCCTGCGCGCCCCCGTCGACGCCGCCCGTGCCGCGGGCACGCTCGACTTCCTGGCCCAGCGGCTGCAGCTCGGGCCCGTGAAGCTGCCGCTGCCGATGCGCCGGATCATCGCGATCAAGTGACCCCGAGCCGGCCCCGGACGATTGCCCCGGGCCGTGGGAAGTGGGTGCGTGGCGGGGTATGGTCGGAGCAACGAGCGGAATATCCCGACATCCATTTGCGTTCAACCAAGTGGTAACGACGACGAAAGGGGTCACGAATGGCGACCACCGACCTGACCGCTGTGAACTTCGAGAACACGGTCAAGGACAACGAGATCGTGCTGGTCGACTTCTGGGCCGACTGGTGTGGGCCGTGCAAGCGCTTCGCGCCCATCTATGACGACGCCTCCGTGCGCCACGACGACGTCGTGTTCGCGAAGGTGGACACCGAGGACGCGCGTGATCTCGCCGCTGCGCTGGAGATCCAGTCCATCCCGACGATCATGGGCTTCAAGTCCGGCCAGCTCGTGTTCCGCCAGGCGGGCATGCTCAGCGGCAAGCAGCTCGACTCCGTGATCGAGCAGATCCGAGACCTCGACATCGAGGCTGCGCTGGCAGACAAGCAGAAGTAACCCGTACGCGCACCGACGGCGGCCCGCCCCCACGTGGGGCGGGCCGCCGTCGTCGTGTGTGGGGGTGGGGAACCCAGCGCAACCCACGGTTTGCGGACACCCCCTCATCGGCGACATACCCCCGCCCCCTACTATGGCTCGTAGTAGCACTGGAAAGGGGCCGACGATGACCCACCCGAAGGACATGACCGTCCAACCGGACCTGAGCGCGAGCGAGGGGCGCGTCGCCCCCGTGCGTGCCAGGCGGCCCATCTATCTCGACATGCTCCCGCCCTGCAACGCCGGGTGCCCAGCGGGCGAGAACATCCAGGAATGGCTGCGCCTGATCAAGGCGGGGCAGGCGGAGGCCGCGTGGCGCCAACTCGTCGCCGACAACCCCTTCCCGGCCGTCCACGGGCGCGTCTGCTACCACCCCTGCGAGACGGCCTGCAACCGCAAGGACCTCGACGCCGCCGTCAGCATCCACTCGGTCGAGCGGTACCTCGGTGACCTCGCGATCGAGAAGGGCTGGCAGTTCCCGCCGGTCCGCCGTCGCTCCGGCCGCCGCGTCATGGTGGTGGGCGCCGGCCCGTCCGGGCTGTCGGCCGCCTACCACCTCGCCAGGCTGGGCCACGAGGTGGAGATCTTCGACGCCGGCGACCTCCCCGGCGGCATGATGCGCTACGGCATCCCCGAGTACCGGTTGCCGCGCGACGTGCTGGACGCCGAGATCGACCGGCTGCGGCAGATGGGCATCGTCTTCCGCCAGAACCACCCCATCAAGGACCTCCTCGCGATGCAGGAGCAGGGCCGCTTCGACGCCGTGTTCGTCGCCGTCGGCGCGCACATCTCCAAACGCGTCGACATCCCCTCCAACGACGCCAGCCGGGTGGTGGACGCGGTCTCGTTCCTGCGCGACGTCGCCTCCGGCGAGCGGCCCATCATCGGGCGCCGCGTCGCGGTCTACGGCGGCGGCAACACCGCCATGGACGCCGCCCGCGTGGCCCGCCGGCTGGGCGCCGAGGAGTCGGTGGTGGTCTACCGCCGCTCGCAGGCCCAGATGCCCGCGCACGCCGAGGAGCTCGAGGGCGCGCAGACCGAGGGCGTGAAGATGAACTGGCTGCGCACGATCAAGGAGATGCACGACGAGGACCTCACCGTCGAGATCATGGAGATCGACGACGACGGCAAGGCCCGCGGCACGGGTCGCTACGAGAAGCTCGAGGCCGACACCGTCATCCTCGCGCTCGGGCAGCGCGCCGACACCGACTTCCTCCGCGCCATCCCCGGCATGAGCTTCAACGACGACGTGGTCGACGTCGACCCGCACTCGCTGATGACCGCCGTGCCGGGCATCTTCGCCGGCGGCGACGCGGTGCCGTCGGACCGCACGGTGACCATCGGCACCGGGCACGGCAAGAAGGCCGCCAAGCGCATCGACGCCTACCTCAACAGCGAGGAGTGGGTGCCGCCGCTGAAGCACCCGATGGTCAGCCTCGACCAGATGAACGTGTGGTACTTCGGCGACCACGCCCGTCGGCAGCACCAGGAGGCCGACGGTGAGGAGCGCATCGGCGGGTTCGCCGAGATCGTGGCCGGCCTCACCGACGAGGAGGCCAACTTCGAGGCCCGCCGCTGCCTGAGCTGCGGCAACTGCTTCGAGTGCGACGGCTGCTTCGGCGCGTGCCCGGAGGATGCCGTGATCAAGCTCGGCAAGGGCAACAGGTACCGCTTCGACTACGAGTTGTGTACGGGCTGTGCCACCTGTTACGAGCAGTGCCCCGTGCACGCCATCGAGATGATCCCGGAGGTGGGACGATGAGCAGCCTGCAGGCCATCATCGACGGCAACGAGGCGGCGGCCGACGTCGCCTACCGCGTGAGCGAACTGTGCTCCATCTACCCGATCACGCCCAGCTCCACCATGGCGGAGTTGGCCGACGAATGGATGGCGCACGGCCGCCCCAACATCTACGGCCAGGTGCCCACCGTCATCGAGATGCAGTCCGAGGGTGGCGCCGCCGGTGCGATGCACGGCGCGCTGCAGGGCGGCGCGCTGTCGACGACGTTCACCGCGTCGCAGGGCCTGCTCCTGATGATCCCGAACATGTACCGCATCGCCGGCGAGCTGACCTCGACGGTGTTCCACGTCGCCGCCCGCTCGCTCGCCACGCAGGGCCTGTCGATCTTCGGCGACCACCAGGACGTCATGGCCGTGCGGCAGACGGGCGTGTGCCTGCTGAGTTCGGCGTCGGTGCAGGAGGCCCACGACATGGCCGCCATCGCGCACCACGCCACGCTGCGCACGCGGCTGCCGTTCGTCCACTTCTTCGACGGCTTCCGCACCTCGCACGAACTCAACACCATGACGCGGCTCACCGACGACCAGCTGCGCTCGTTCATCCCGCGCGACCTGGTGCTCGAGCACCGCGCCCGCGCGCTCAGCCCGGCCAACCCGTTCATCCGCGGCACGGCGCAGAACCCCGACACCTACTTCCAGTCCCGCGAGACCGCCAACCCGTTCTACACGTGGGTGCCGCGCGTCCTCGAGGACGCGATGGACAAGTTCGAGGCCCTCACCGGCCGCCGCTACGGGCTGGTCGAGTACCACGGCGCGGAGGACGCCGATCGCGTGGTGATCATCATGGGATCGGGCGTCGAGGCCGTCACTCCGGTGGTGGACAGGATCAACGCCGACGGCGGGCGCGTCGGGGTCATCCAGCTGCGGCTGTACCGCCCGTTCCCGACGGAGGCGCTGCTCGCCGCGCTGCCCGCGAGCGTGGAGCGGATCGCCGTGCTGGACCGCACGAAGGAGCCGGGGGCCTCGGGCGAGCCGATGTTCCTCGACGTGTCGTCGGTGCTGGCGGAGGCCGTCGCGACGGGCCGCCGCGACCGGCTGCCGTTGATGATCGGCGGCCGCTACGGGTTGTCATCGAAGGAGTTCACCCCGGCCATGGTCAAGGCCGTCTACGACGAACTGGCCGCGGCTGCCCCGCGGCCCAGGTTCACCGTCGGCATCAACGACGACGTGACGCACCTGTCGCTGGACTACGACCCGACGCTCGACCTCGAGGACCCGGAGACGCTGCGCGCGGTGTTCTACGGGCTGGGTTCCGACGGCACCGTGGGCGCCAACAAGAACACGATCAAGATCCTGGGCTCGTCGGAGGACCTGTACGCGCAGGGCTACTTCGTCTACGACTCGAAGAAGTCGGGGTCGCGGACGGTGTCGCACCTGCGTTTCGGGCCCAACCCGATCAAGTCGCCGTACCTCGTCAGCCAGGCCGGGTTCATCGGCTGCCACCACTGGTCGATCCTGGAGCGGGTCGACGTGCTGGAGTTCGCCCGCCCGGGCACCACGCTGCTGCTCAACTCGCCCTACGGCCCGCAGGAGACCTGGCACCACCTGCCGCAGCCGATGCAGGCACGCATCATCGAGCTGGGGCTCAACGTCTACGTCATCGACGCCGGGAAGGTGGCGCGCGCAGCCGGGCTCGGCAGCCGCACCAACACCATCCTGCAGACGTGCTTCTTCGCGATCTCCGGCGTGCTGGAACGTGAGGTGGCGATCCGGAAGATCAAGGACGCCATCTCGAAGACCTACGCCCGCAAGTCGGCCGAGGTGGTGCGCAAGAACCACCAGGCGGTCGACTCCGCGCTGGCCGAACTGTTCCGCCTGGAGGTCCCGGCGGACGTGACGTCGGGCCACGGCTTCATCCCGCCGGTGCCCGCCGACGCCCCGAAGTTCGTCCGCACCGTCACCGCGACGATGCTGCAA
This sequence comes from Tessaracoccus lubricantis, assembly GCF_039544535.1. NCBI lineage: Bacteria > Bacillati > Actinomycetota > Actinomycetes > Propionibacteriales > Propionibacteriaceae > Tessaracoccus > Tessaracoccus lubricantis. The sequence goes on along the minus strand of NZ_BAABLV010000005.1, from coordinate 97,430 downwards.
GGGAGGGGCGACGACCTGCCGGTCTCGGCGCTCCCGGTCGACGGCACCTACCCGTCGGGCACGACGAAGTTCGAGAAGCGCAACATCTCCGAGATCGTCGCCGAATGGGACGAGGAGGCGTGCATCCAGTGCGGCAACTGCGCCTTCGTGTGCCCGCACGCGGTGCTGCGCGCCAAGTCGTACCCCACCGAGGCGCTCGACGGCGCCCCCGAGGGGTTCCTGAGCGCACCCCTCAACGCGGCCGGCCTGCCGTCGACCAGCTACACGCTGCAGGTCTACGTCGAGGCATGCCCCGTCAAGCCGCTCGGCCAGCCGTCGCGCAGGGCCATCAACCTGGTGCCCAAGCTGGAGCGGGACAAGGACATCGAGGCCGTCGAGTTCTTCGAGCAGATCCCGGTCAACGAGCGCGTCAACGTCGACTTCGGCACGGTGCGCGGCACCCAGTTCCTGGAGCCGCTGTTCGAGTTCTCCGGCGCGTGCTCCGGGTGCGGCGAGACGCCGTACCTGAAGTTGCTGAGCCAGCTGTTCGGCGACCGCGCCACCATCGCCAACGCGACGGGGTGCTCGTCCATCTACGGCGGCAACCTGCCGACGACCCCGTGGGCAAAGAACGCCGAGGGGCGTGGGCCGGCGTGGTCGAACTCGCTGTTCGAGGACAACGCCGAGTTCGGCCTGGGCATGCGCCTGGCGGCGGACCTGCACGAGGACCTGGCCCGCCGTCGGCTCCTGGAGCTGCGGGGGCAGATCGGCGACGACGAGCTCGTCGACGCGATCCTGGACGCGCCGCAGCGGCAGGGCTCCGAGATCGCCGCCCAGATGGGGCGGGTCAAGCAGTTGCTGCCCAAGCTGGACGGGCTCACCGGCACGGCTGCCGAGGACCTGCGTTCGGTGGCGGACCACCTGGTGCGCCGCTCGGTGTGGATCGTGGGCGGCGACGGCTGGGCCTACGACATCGGCTCCGGCGGCCTCGACCACGTGTTGGCGTCGGGCCGCAACGTCAACGTGCTGGTGCTCGACACGGAGGTGTACTCCAACACGGGAGGGCAGTCGTCGAAGTCGACGCCGCTGGGCGCCGTCGCGAAGTTCGCCTCCGGCGGCAAGCTGACGAACAAGAAGGACCTCGCCCTGCAGGCCGCCGCCTACGGCTCCGTCTACGTGGCGCGCGTGGCGATGGGCGCCGACCCGCAGCAGACGTTGAAGGCGTTCCGCGAGGCGGAGGCCTACGACGGGCCGAGCCTGATCATCGCCTACAGCCACTGCATCGCGCAGGGCTTCGACATGCGCAAGGGCCTCGACCAGCAGTACAAGGCCGTCAACTCCGGCCACTGGCCGCTCATGCGCTACAACCCCGTCATCCGCGACGCGGGTGGCAACCCGTTCCTGCTCGACTCGCCGCGGCTCCGGTTGTCGTTGGCGGAGTACCAGTCGGTCGAGTTGCGTTACCGCGTGCTCCGGGCCGCCGACCCGGAGGAGGCCGACCGCCTGCTGTCGCTGGCGCAGGAGCAGGTGGACCGCCGGTGGGGTGAATACGAACAACTCGCCGCCCGCGGCGCGGACCAGTTCGCCGCTGACCCCAGGAGGGACTCATGACCGACCTGACCACCCAGTACCTCGGGCTCACGCTGCGCAACCCGCTGGTCGCCTCTGCCGGGCCGCTGTCGCAGTCGGTGGCCGGCATCAAGTCGCTGGCCGACGGCGGCGTGGCCGCCGTCGTGATGTTCTCGCTGTTCGAGGAGCAGCTGCGCCGGGAGGCCGAGGCGGCCGCCCAGCTGGAGGAGCTCTACGACGACTCGTTCGCCGAGGCGTTGAGCTACTTCCCGTCGGTGCCGGCGTCGCAGAAGGACGCGAGCCACGCGTACCTGAAGCTCGTCGAGGAGGGCGCGGCCGCCGTCGACGTGCCGATCATCGCCTCGCTCAATGGGGCCTCGATGGGCGGCTGGACCCAGCAGGCGCGTCGGCTCGCCGACGCCGGCGCCGCGGCGATCGAGCTCAACATCTACTTCGTTCCGGGTGACATCACCGTGACGGGTGCGGCGGTGGAGGAGCGGCACCTCGAGATCGTCGCCGGGGTGAAGAGCGCCGTCGACGTGCCGGTCGCGGTGAAGCTGAGCCCGTACTTCTCCTCGCTGGGCAACATGGCGCTCCGCCTCGAGCAGGCGGGCGCGGACGGCCTGGTGCTGTTCAACCGGTTCCTGCAGCCGGACATCGACGTGGACCGCGTGACGGTGGAGTCTGGCGTGTCGCTGAGCCCGCCGGTGGAGGCACGGCTGCCGAGGACCTGGATCGCCGTGTTGCGCGGCAGGATCGGCGCCTCGCTCGCGGGGACCACGGGCGTGGACCGCCCCGAGGACGTCGTGAAGTACATCCTCGCGGGCGCCGACGTCGTGATGACCACGTCGTCGCTGATCCGACGCGGCCCCGCGTACGCCGAGGTGCTGGTGGATGAACTGGCCGCCTGGCTGGAGGATCGCGACCTGACGCTGAGCCAGGCCCGCGGCCTGCTGAGCGTGCCGAAGGACACCCCGGCGGATGCCTTCGAACGGGCAGGTTACGTGTCGGCGTTGGAGAAGGCGAAGGCCACCTACGGCTCGCTGCGGTAGGACATTCGCGACCAGTCCGGCAGCCCGGTATCCTAACCGGGTTGGCCCCGTAGCTCAGGGGATAGAGCACCGCTCTCCTAAAGCGGGTGTCGTTGGTTCGAATCCAACCGGGGTCGCCAGTGTTTGGCCTAGTCAACCGCTAGTTGGCGGGTCACTGGACGGCCACCAAACGCGGCTCAGTCCGCAGGAAGTCCGCAAGACCGGCGGCGCGCACCGTCGCCAGCCGTGCCGCCACGTCGTCCAAGTCCTCATCGAACAAGTCCGCGTACACGTCCAAGGTGGTACTGGGCTTGTCGTGCCCGAGCATCCGTTGGAGGGCCAGCACTGAGGCCCCGGCCTTGACCGCCAGCGATGCCGCCGTGTGCCTCAGCTCATGCGGGGTGAGACCTTCCACACCGGCGGCGACGGCAGCCGCGTCGAACCAACCGCGCCGAAGGTTGCGGACCCTCAGCACCCCACCCCGCGCCGACGGGAACAACAGATCATTGGGCCCCTTGTCCGCCATGCGTGCCGCCACGTGATCGTCCAAGAAGTCGGGGTACGGCACCGACCGGCGTTGGTGATCCTTGGGAGTGCCCCACTCGGACACCCCGTTGACCTCCGTCACGGATTCCTCCACGCGGAACCGACGGCGCAACTGATCGACCGAACCGACGCGCAACGCCGCCAGCTCACCGAACCGCAAGCCGCTATAGGCCAGCACCATCACCACGTCGAAGGCATCACCGGCGGCATGGGCCAACCGTTCGACCTGGTGGGCGTTGAGATACCGGCGGCGCTTGATTGTCTGCTTGGGGCGGGCCACGGCCACGGCAGGATTGACCGCCAGCCGCTTGGTGGTCACCGCAAGTTCAAGGATGCCGTTGAGCACACCGAGAATCTTGCGCACCGTGCCACCGGCGAGCTGGAAGCCGCCAACCCATTCCTGGACGGCTTCGTGGGTCACGTCCGCCAGCTTCACCGCACCCCACCGGGGCAGCACGTGGACGGCCACCACGGACTCGTTGCGTGCCCGCGTCGATGGGGTCCAATCCGGGTGGGACGCCAACCACGTGGTGGCCATCGCGGCCACGGTGCTACGCGCGCGGTCCGGGTCAATGTAGGTGCCGGTAACCCGGGACGCCGTGACCTCATCAAGCCATGCCTGACCGGCCTTCTTCGTCGGGAAGTGCTTCGCGTACTCCTTCATCTTGCCGTCGTGGCCGGGAGCGCGGTACCGGGCGCGGTACGTGCCGTCGGGGCGTTTGGTGACGCTGGCCATGGCTCAGCCCCCCAGAGCGGCGCGGCGCGCGTTGAGTTGGGCCGTGCGTGCGGTGATCGTGGCCTGTAGTTCCTCCAGCGCCACGGCGGTGGCCTGTAGGTCCAGCAGGTGGTTGTCCACCGTGGCCCTGAGCGTGTCCGTCGGGGTGTTGAAGAAGTCAGTGACCGGCACGCCGAAGACGACTGCGAACCCGGCCAAGTCCGCCACTGTGATGGGTCGCCCGGCGGATTCCGTCTTGGTGACCATGAGGCGGCTGAACTCATACCCGCGTGCGGTGAGCGCGTCGGCAACCGCTTGCTGGCTCATGCCCTGAGACTCGCGGACCTCGCGGATACGGGCGGCGATGCCCCGGGTAACCCGGTCTGCAAACTGTTCAATGTTCTCCATGCCCACAAACATTACTAGCTGTGGTGCTTGACCGCAACAAGTTCATGCCCTACCGTCGTTTCCAGGAGGAACAGAATCACACCAATGTGGTTCGGAGAGGAAACCATGCAAGACCTACTCAACACCGCCGAGGTGTCGGAGCTGACGGGCGTACCCGTCGCCACGCTCCGCTACTGGCGGCACATCGGAACCGGGCCGAAGTCGTTCAAGATGGGCCCCCGCCGGATCGTCTACAAGCGCGAAGACGTGGACACCTGGCTGGCCAAGCAGTACGCCACCACCGCCGTGGGGGGCTGACCCATGAGCGACGCGACCAACAAGACGCCGACGAATCAGGACGCGCCGCACGCTATGACCGCCCAAGACGCCATGGTGGCGTTTGAGGCGTCAAACCCCTACGTCGAACCGCATTTCTGGCCGTTCGGTATCGACTTCGGCAGCGACCTGGAAGCCGCCCTTCACTGGGCTCAGTGTGGCTTTGAGGTGTACCCCGCCGGGTGGTCGAACATCTCGTTCCTGACCCGCCCCGAGGACATCGTGGTGGCGTGGAGCGGGAAGCACTTCCGTGACCCCGTGATGGGCCGCGCGCCGCGTGGCGTGTTCGGCATCGTCTCCCGGCCCGAGGGCGGCGTGCTGGCCCACAACCGCGACGGCGACCCCCACGTGGCGGGCATGGACTTCTACGGCCAAGGCCCCCAGCTCACGTGGGACGACCGCGCGCCCGGCCATTGGTGGCAACCCGACTGGAGCGCGCCGGGAAACCAGCAGACCTTCACCGTGCGGTTGCCGTGGAACAGCTCCGTGGTGCGGTTGTGGACCGTGCCCGAGGGCTTCCAGTTCCCCGAGCACCCGGCGGCCCACCGCTTCCCCGAGGCGTCGGTGCTGACCACCAAGTTTCAGCGGGTGCCGTTCCCCCTGCCGTGCCGGTCGTCCGAGGTGACCGCCACCGGCATGATCCAGCCCGCCCCCGCCCACGTGCTGCGGCTGGCGGACTTCACCCCCTTGCCGTGCCGTGAACAGGACGCCAAGGGCAACCCGTGTGACGAGTGCGCGCGCTACAACAACGTTCGAACCGTCGATGAGCTGGGAGCCATCCGCGACGAGTACATGAGGAGCTTCCAGTGAACATCGAAGACGAGCTGCGCAAGGCGGCTGAGGCCACCGAGGCCGCCGAGAACAACCAGCATCACGCGGAGCTTATGAGCGAGACCATGATGCGGGCCAAGGCTCAAGACCGGCTGGCCGTCACCGACGCGGCCATGACCCAACTGGAGCTGAAGCGGCTGCGGGCGCGTGACGCGGCGAACCGGGCGTTCAAGCGTGAGATGGAGGGCCCGCCCCAGCCCCTGGACGTGACCAGTGGCACCGAGCTGGCCATGCGTGCCCTGGAAGCCCCACGTTGGCGCGTCGATGGGCTCATGGTGGCCGAGGGGTCCACGCTCATTAGCGCCGTCCGCAAGTCCGGCAAGACCACCCTGGCACTGAACCTGGTCCGCTCGCTGTTGACCGGTGAGCCCTTCCTTGGGGAGTTCGCGGTGACGCCGGTAACCGGCACCGTGGCGGTGCTCAACTTTGAGGTGTCGGGGCCCCAACTTGGCCGGTGGGCTGCTGAGGCGGGCGTGCCCCTGGACCGGCTGGTGGTGGCCAACCTCCGGGGCCGTCGGAACCCGCTCAGCCACGACGACGACCGCGCCGCCCTGGCGCTGGAGCTGCGCACCCGGGGCGTTGAAAGCCTCATCGTTGACCCGTTCGCCAACGCCTACACCGAGGAATCACAGAACGACGCCGGGCAGGTGGCCCGCTTCCTCCACCTCCTGTCGGAGTTCGCCCGCCAAGCCGTCGGAGCCCGTGACCTGGTGCTGGTCAACCATGCCGGGTGGCAGGGCGACCGGTCCCGAGGGTCCAGCGCGTTGGAGGACTGGCCCGATGCCATCGTGCGGCTGACCATGGACGCCTACGGCGCGCGCTACCTGTCGGCGCTGGGCCGCGACGTGGACGTGCCGGAAGGGCGGCTGGAGTTCGACCCCGAGACCCGCCGGTTGACCTTGGACCGGTCCGCCAACAAGTGGTCGGTGGAGCACAACACCCGGCGCGACGAGCTGGTGGACGCCATCGTGGCCGTGGTGACCGAGGTGCCCGGCGTCGGTACGCGGGCCCTTCAAGACGAGTTGACCAGCCGGGCGGTGAAGTTCGCCAAGACCGCCGTGCAACCAGCCGTTGACACCGCCGTGGCAACGGGCCGCGTGGTCCGTCGGGTGGAGGGGTCCAAGAAGGCCCTGTACCCGCCAGCCGCCCCGAGTGTCCCGAGTGTCCCGCAGTGTCCCGCAGGTGTCCCCGGGACTGTCCCGAGTGTCCCCCCGCTTATAGGAGCGGGGGACGGTCGTGGTTTGAGGGACGTTGAAGCTGGCGGCTTGGAGCGGGACAGTCTGGAAGGGCGGGCCGAAGCATGACCGGCGGGCGGGCCGAAGCATGACCGGCGGGCTGGCCAAGGTGTGCCCCGGCTGCGGTGCGGTCACAACCACCACGTGGTGTGACGAGTGCAAGCCCGTGGCCGAGGTGCGACGACCAAGCCGAGCGGCTGGCTATGACGCGGCGTGGGACAGGCTCAGCCGTCGGGCCCGCACCCTCCAACCCTGGTGTACCGACTGCGGCACCGCCGACGACTTGACCGCCGACCACCTGCCCGAAGCGTGGGAGCGCAAGGACAAGGGGCTGGCCGTGCGTCTCCAAGACGTGGAAGTGGTGTGCCGGTCCTGCAACTCCCGACGCGGTGCAGCTAGGGGGGTAGGGGCGAACCGGGTCACGAGGGAGCCCCGCAGGCAGGCGAAGTTCCGCTCTCATACCACGGGGGGTACCCCGTGAGCGCGTTGAAGGCGGGTCCGAAGGCGGCTATTGCCGTCGAACCGCTGGACTTCAAGGGCTGGCCGCGTGACCGGGCCAAGCGTCGTATGCGCTTCATCGGTGCCTACTTGCAGGTGACCAAGGGCCGGGGCGCTGGTGGCCCGTTCAAGCTCCGTCCGTGGCAACGGGCCATCGTCACTGGCGCGTTCGCTCCGGGCGTGCGTACGGCGCTGGTGTCCCTGCCGAGGGCCAACGGCAAGTCCGCGCTGGCGGCTGCGTTGGCGGTGGCGGAGCTGTTCGTGGGTCCGCCGTCGGCTGAGGTGCTGGTTGTGGCCTCAGACCAGCGACAGGCCAGCATCGTGTTCAACCTCGCCCGGCGGATGATTGAGCTGAACCCCGAGCTGGCGGAGCGGGCCCACGTCTACAAGGACAAGATCCTTGTTCCGCACAATGACGCCACCTTGACGCCGCTACCGGCGGACCCGGCGGCGCTTCACGGTTGGGACCCGAGCTTGCTCATTGTCGATGAGCTTCACGTGGTCACTGAGGCAGTCTGGGAAGCCGTCACGTCGGTGTCGGGTAAGCGGCCCGAGTCCACCGTGCTGGCCATCAGCACCCCGGCCACGTCGGCTGACTCGATCATGTGGAAGCTCGTTGAGCATGGCCGAAGCGGCCAAGACCCGGCGTTCTTCCTGAAGGAGTTCAGCGCGCCCGACGGCTGCGCGAAGGACGACAAGGCAGCGTGGGCGCTGGCCAACCCCGCACTAGGTGACTTCCTCGCGGAAGACGGCTTGGCGGCAGCTGCCCGCACGCTCCGGGAGCCGGTATTCAGGCAGCTCAGGCTTGGCCAGTGGGTCAAGTCCGCCGGTGCATGGTTGCCGTTCGGTGCGTGGGACGAGTGCAAGGACACCGCCCGCGTGGTGGCCCCCGGTGAGCGCGTGGTGCTGGCGTTCGACGGGTCCGCGTCCGGCGACTCCACCGCCCTGGTGGGCGCGACCGTCGGGCCCAAACCCCACGTGTTCGTCCTGGAAGTCTGGGAGAACCCCGGCGACCCACAGTGGCGGGTGCCGCGTGCGGACGTGGACATGGCCGTGGACCTGGCGTTCACCACCTACGACGTGGCGGAGCTGGCCGCTGACCCCTGGGGCTGGCGTTCCGAACTGGAGGGCTGGGCCAAGCGTCATGGAGAGAAGCGCGTGGTGGAGTTCAACACCGCTTTCCTGAAGCGGATGGGACCCGCCACGGACCGCGCATACCAAGCCGTGGTCGAACAGTCGGTGACCCATGACGGTGACCACCGGCTGGCGGCTCACCTCGCGCACGCCGTCGCCAAGCGCACCCCGGTAGGTGACGTGATCGTGAAGGACGCGCGCACCTCGCCCCGCAAGATCGACGCCGCCGTGGCGTTCATCATCGCCCTGGACAGGGCAGCCCATCACACCAACAACAAGAAGCGGCACCGTGCCGCGTCGTTCTAGGAAGGAACACCAACATGCAGGACATTGAGAAGCTCGCCCGAGTCTTGGGCGTGATCGAAGAAGGGGCCCCGCGACGGGCCACCCGTGAGCGGTACTACCGCGCCGAACAGCCCCTGGCGTTCCTCGCGCCCGAGGCCCGCGAAGCCATCGGCAGCCGGTTCGGGCGCATCGCAACGAACATCTGCCACGTGGCGGTCACGTCCATGGCCGAGAGGCTGCGGGTGACCGGCTTCACCGGCGACACCGGCACGGTGTGGGACGACTGGCGGCGCAACGACCTTGACCAGCTCGCGGGCATCGCCCACCGCGAAGCGCTCACGCTGGGGGAGTCGTTTGTGATCGTGTGGGCCGACACGATGGGCAGGCCCCTGGTCACCGTCGAATCGCCGGAACAGGTGGCGGTCATGCGTGACCCGGCCACCCGCGAAGTGACCCGGGCTGTGAAGCGCTGGGAGTCCCCGGCGGGCACCCACGCGGTCATGTACGAACCGGACCGGATCACCAAGTGGCTGGCCCCCAACCCCGGCGCGTACGTCAGCGGTTTCGAGCTGACCGAGACCCTTCACAACCCGTTCGGCATCGTTCCGGTGGTGCCGCTGCGCAACTCCGACCGGCTGTTGGGCCCGGCATCGTCGGAGCTGGACGACCTCATGCCGCTGGTGGACGCGCTCAACAAGTCCCTGGCCGACATGCTGGTGGCGTCGGAGTACGCCGGTAGGCCCCGGCGCTGGGCTTCCGGCGTGGAGCTGGCCGAGGACGAGGACGGCAACGTGGTCAACCCGTACCCCGAGGCCAACCGGATGATGATTTCCGAGGCCCCCGAGGCCAAGTTCGGCGCGCTCCCGGCGGCGGACCTCGCCAGCTACGAGGCGGCGGTGCGGGTGATCCAAGCCCAGATCAGCGCCGTGTCCGGCCTGCCCCCGCACTACCTGGGGGCCCACGGCGACCAGCCCGCCAGCGCCGACGCCATGCGCGCGGCTGAGGCCAGCTTGGTGGCGAAGGTAGAAGCCCGGCAGGCCATCTTCGGGCGGAGCTGGGAACAGGTGGCCCGGCTCATGGTGGCGGTCCGTACCGGCCTGCCCCCGCACGCCGTCGCGCTGGCGGTCCAGTGGGCGGACCCGGCTACCCGGTCTATCGCTCAGGAAGCCGACGCCGTGGTGAAGCTGTTCAGCGCCGGGCTGTTGCCCGCCACGTACGCGCTGCGCAAGCTGGGCTACTCCGACGACGAGGTGGGCCAGATCAGGGCCGCGCGCCGGGCTGAGTCGCTGGACGCCACCGGCACCAACTTCAGCGCCCTGGGGGTGTTCGATGAAGCGTAGGAAGCCCCTCCCGCCGTGGGTCAAGGTCCAAGCCCGGGTAGCCGACGACACCGAGGCCAAGGTGCGGGCGCTGTTCGCACGCCACGAGCGCGGCGAGCTGAACCGCTCCGAGCTGGTGGTGGAACTGGCCGTGCTGTTGCGTACGTCGGTGGCGGTGGCCATCCTCCTGGCGGACAAGTACACCGCCATGGAGCTGGACAAGTTGCCCGGCGGCTGGGTGCCCGCCGACGACGAAGACGCCGATGAGGTGATCCTTCAGGAACTCCACGACGCCTACCCGGACGAGGTGGACGAGGACCATCGCGCCGCCGTGCTGGGGGCCCTTGTCGTCGTCGGGCGGGCGGTCACCCTGGACGCCCTCCAACAGGGCCGCACGCAGGCGCTGAAGGGCCAAGACGTACGCCATTGGCGGCGCTCACCGGAGCCCGGAGCGTGCGAAGTCTGCCACGACCTGGCCGACGGCATCGTGTCCATTGACCAAGTGATGTGGACGCATCGCGGCTGCGGCTGCGGACAAGAACCCGTACTTCCAACCGACAACGACTAGGAGAAGATCATGGAAGACAACAAGACCCCCGAGGCCGAGGCCGAGGACACCACACAGGAAGCCCCCGAGGCCGCTCAGGACGACGCCGAGACCTTCCCCCGTGACTACGTGGAGAAGCTGCGCAAGGAAGCCGCTGAGGCCCGCGTGAAGGCCAAGCGCGCTGACGACCTGGCCCGTGAGCTGTTCACCGCCAAGGTGACCGCCACCGGCAGGCTGGCGGACCCGTCAGACCTGCCCTTCAGCGACGAGTTGTTGGCCGATTCCGACGCTTTGTCTGCGGCCATCACTACGCTGTTGGACAAGAAGCCGCACCTGGCCAGCCGCACCCCGCGCGGCGACGTTGGACAGGGCCCCACCGGGGGCAACAGCGGTGACGTGGACCTGGCCGCGCTGTTGCGGGCCGGAGCATAGGAGGAAACCGTGGCCAAGTACGAGTACCAGACCTTCACCATCGAAGGCACGCCAGAGCGGGACATCGACCTGGACGTGTCGCCCAAGTTCGATGAGTGGCAGGAAGACGGCTGGGAGTACGTGAGCGGGCCCGTGATCGAGCGCTACGCCGGTGGGGAGCGTGACTACACGTTCCTTCTGAGGCGGAAGAAGGCCGCCCCGAGCGCCTACGAAGATGGGCGCGGCGTGCAGGTGATCTAGATACCCCAAGGGGGTATAGTGAGGGGTGTGGTCCTGGTGGCCGCACCCCTTACGCTTTGAGCCCTGGCGGCGACGCGAACCTTATTTCAACTCTGAAAGGAACGTCGCCATGACCATGGCCACCACCAACGCAACTGAGCTGACTCAGGAACAGGTTGTCAAGACCCTTGTGCAGCCGCTCACTGAGCGCTCCGTCTTCCTCGCGGCTGGGCCCCGCATCTTCGACACAGCCGGGCCGCTGCGCATCCCCAAGAACGGGTCCACCTTCACCGACCCGGCATGGCACGGTGAGAACGAACTCATCACCGAGAAGGACGTGGACTTCGATGAGCTTCAGCTCATGCCCTCCACCATGAAGTCGGTGAAGGTCATCACCCGCTACTCCAACGAGCTGGCCCGCCAGTCGGTCGTCTCGCTGGATCAGGCCATCAAGGACCGCCTTGTGGGCGACGTGGCCGCGAAGCTGGACGCTCAGTTCCTCAGCGCGGGCGGCGACGGCATCACCACCCCCAAGGGCCTGTTCGCCTACTCCGGCATCCAGACTCTCGCGGTGGGCGGCGCGCTCACCCTGGATCACCTCATCACGGCGTGGGGCATGGCCCTGTCCGAGAACGTCACCATGAGCGGGCTGAAGTGGCTCATGACCCCGGGCGACTTCGTGGCGCTGCGCAAGGTCAAGGACACCTCCGGCAAGTACATCCTGAACGCGGACCCCACTCAGGACGCCGTGTTCCGACTGTTCGGCGCGCCGGTCATCGTCACCTCGCGGGTGCCCGACACGACCGGGGCCACCCCGACCGGGCGGGCCGCGCTGGTGGACTTCTCCCAGATCGCGGTTGCCCGTGACCTGGCCCCGTCGGTGAAGGTGCTCACCGAGCGCTACGCCGATTACGACCAGCAGGCCATCCGCGTGGTGGCCCGCTACGACGCCGCACCGCTCAACCCCAAGGCCATCGTGGCCCTCACGGGCATCACCCGCCCGTAACGAGCTGAGGGGCCCGCTCTGCCGTCGGGGCGGGGCGGGCCCTTCGTCATAGAAGGAGGCCACCATGGCACTCACCGGCACACAAGTCCCCATGCCCCCGCTGGAGCTGGGGCAGACCTACACCTTCACCGTGGCGCAGATGTACACCTACGTGGACACTGGCACCAACGCCTACCCCGGCGACTCCCAAGCCATCGGCTGGTCGCTGTATGTGTTCGGGTCCACCCCACCGCCCGGCATGACCGTCACCGCCACCACCTTCAGCGGCACGCCTACCGAGGCGGGCGACTTCGTGGTGGTCCTGGAGTGGGCCAACCGCTACAACCAGAAGACCCGCTACAACGTCCTCGTGGCCGTCGCAGGCAACGAGCCCGAGCCCGTGGAGGTCATCGACGCCAAGGCCGACGTGGCCGCGCTCATGGGTCAGCCGGACAACCCCGATTTGGTGGCGGTCATCGACAAGGCATTGACGACGATCAACGCCATGGTGAGCGCCTACACCCGGGGCAACGGCTTCACCGGCGGGGTGCCCAACCGGGAGTTGCGCGCGGTCATCCGCACCGCCACGGCACGGCTCACGGCCAACCCCGAACAGGTGGCCAGCACCGTGGGCGGCGTCACCGTCGGGGCGGGCTTCAACGGCTGGTCCCTGGCGGAGCTGGCCGTGCTCAACCGGTACCGGAAGCGGGCCCTGTGATGTACCGGGGCAAGACCAAGCTGGGCATCGCCACGGCGGGCAACACGCGGACCGTGTACGGCGACCTCGTGCCGCTCGCGTCGGAGCTGTACACCGACGCCGGGCAACAGATCGTCACCCGGTACCGCGTCATCTTGCCGGTGTCGGCTGGGCTGGTGGTCGCGTCGGACGAGGTGGTGGTGGACGGCGTCAAGTACGCGCCCAAGGGCGACGCTGAGCCGCACCGGCTGGGCGGGCGGTTGCACCACTACGAGGCCGTGGTGGAGCGGGTTCAGGGGTAGTCCGCACCAAGTCCGCAAGAAGTCCGCAAACGTCCGAGAATGACCAACAACAGCAAACGCTCCCAACAACAGCAAAACACCTTGCCACAGTTACATTGCAAGGTGTTTTGCGTCGTGGGGGCGGAGTTGGTTCGGACCCTCAAAACGCTCTCCTAAAGCGGGTGTCGTTGGTTCGAATCCAACCGGGGTCGCCAATCGCGCAGGGTCCATGCCCGGGAGTAGCGTGGGCAGATGAAGGAAGCATCCGCTGCGCAGGGGCACACCGAGGCGTGGAAACGTGCGCTCGGCATCGTCGGGCTGGCTGCCCACCTGGTGGTCGGCTACCTCTACCTCACCGCCGGGCTGGTGGTGCCCGGCGCCTGGCTCGTGGTGTTCCTCGCCATTTGGGTGGTGCTCCTCGTCGTGGCCATCCGGCTGCTGCGGGATCGCCCCCTGTGGGTGCTGCTGGTGCCGGTTGTGGCGCTCGGCATCCTGATCGGGGGAGTCACCCTCGGAGGCGTGCTTCTGGGCTGGACCGCCTGATTGACGACCAGCTGAAGGGTGACGCGCGCCGCCCCGGTGGGCGGACTACGCGCTGCGGCGTCGACGCAGCAGCGTCCCTCCCTCGATGTGTCGTCCGTACCGGTGCAGCGGTATGACGGGTTCGGTGCCGTACTGCGTGACGATGTACTGATAGCCCAGAGGACTGGTCTGGATGGCGCGGCCGTGGTTGTCCATGGCAGTGGCCCACAGCCCCGCGGTCTTCGCGCGGTGGAACCTGCGGTTGACCGGCACGAGGTTGGGCAGGCTGGTCTGGCCCCTGCCGCGGCGGAGGGCGAAGGTGACGACGTGGTCGAGGTCCTTGTTGGACGACCGGAGGGTGGAATAGGGGAACACCTCGGTGCGCCACAGGGCGCGCACCGCCCTCCGCATCGCCACCGACGGCCGATACTGGTCCTCCGCGGGGATGCGGGGCAGGTCGATGACCGGACGCAGATTGACCTGCTTGCCCTCCAGCACCGTGGCAAGGCTGCTGGTGGCGATGGTGATGGCGTCGTCGATGCGGGCGACGCTGTGCGCGCCCACCGCGTCGGCCTCCACCACCACATCCACGGTGACCTTGGGCAGCAGATTCTCCAACGGCACGTCGATGGTGCCGCAGGTGTGCCCCGCGCATCCGGCAGGCAGGTAGCGCTGGCCAGCCGCGTCCGCATCGGCGTCGGGCCCCGCAGGCTCGATGGGCAGCTCCGGATCTGCTGCCTGGCGAGCGCCCTGCTGGATCAGGGCCAGTGCGTAGGCGGGCCGGGCCAGCACCCCGAACGCCTTGGCCCGGCGGATGTCGAGCGCTGACTCGTCACCCTGCACGGTCTTGAGCAGCGCCGCGATCTGGGCCACGGCGGCGCCGAAGAGCTTGGCGTCGAGCACGTCGAGCGTGGCGTCCACCCCGCCGAGCACCGCGTGGCTCGACTGGCCGGTGTTGCCCACCCAGAGCTTGACCTGCCGCTCGTCGAGCAGGCGGGCTTCGTCCTCGGCTCGGGACGGGTCTGCCTCGGCGATCATCTCGTCGAGCTTCTTGAACGCACCTGTCCAGGCGTAGCGTTCCTGGACGGCGGCCCAGCGGCGGATCACTTGGCGGGCGATCTCGCCCGGCAGCTTCGAGACGGCGTAGGAGGCCTGTACCGCCCGATCCGCGTCGACCAGCAGCCGACGCATCTGTTCGAACAGTTCCGGCAACTGCCACTTCAGGTGGACCGCGCCGTCGATCATCACATGCGCCCTGCGGGTGGAGACCCCCAGCAGGGCGGCGATCTCCATCGGCGCGAACTCGGAGATGGCGGGCGCGCCCGGACCGCCGACGGGGTAGACCTCCTCGACCAGGGCGTCGACCATGCGGCCATGGACGACCTCGGCCCCCGCAGGCAGGATGTAACGCTCGGCCAGTTCCGCCACCAGGGCGACCTTCTCGGCCTTCGCGCGTCGTTCAGCAAGGTGTTGACGTAGGAGTTCATCGGCAATCAAGCGCGCTTCTTCCATGCCCCCTACTCAACCACCCAGCCCAGACATTTTTAGCTGCCCCTGCCCAAACAAGTAGCACGGCCAATCGATTACATGCCGCGGGCGCGGGAACGGCGAACGGCCGGAATTGCGCCCCCAACGCATCCCCGGCCGCCGTCCCCCCAAGGACGCGGGCTCTCAGAGCCCGACGGAATCGGCCCCGAACTCAGCCTGGGCCTGCGAGAATCCCTCGAAGACCAGCTGGTCGATGAGCCCAGAGCGCGAGAACGCGCTCATGTCCAGGTACGACTTGGCCTTCAATGCGGCCTGCTCGTTCCAGTCCACCGTGACGCCGGCCACCCCGTGCTGCGCCTCCTCGGCTGTGAAGCCCTCGAACTCCAGCTGGCTGACCAAGCCGGATTCGGAGAACGCGGTGTACTCCAGGTACGACTCGGCCTTTGCCACCGCCTGGGCGGCCCAGTCGGCGCCGACGAAGTCGACGGCGAACTCGGCGTCCTCCGTGCTGTGGCCCTCGAACTCGAGCTGCTCCACCAGCCCGCTGCGCGAGAATGCCGTGTAGTCCAGGTAGTTCTCCGCCTGGCGCACGGCCTGCTCCTGCGTGACCGTGAGCTCCGGGCCCACCGGCTCCTCGGCCACGGGCTCAGCCGACGTCGTCTCGGCCACGGGGGCCACCGTCGTCTCGACGGCCGCAGCCTCGGTGGTGGCCGGGGCGGCCTCAGTCGTCTCGACCGGCGTGGTCTCCTCGACGGACTCGACCGCTGGGGCCTCCGTCGTGGCCGTGACCGCCGCTGCGGGAGCCGCCTGCTCGGCATCTCCGCCGCCCTTGGGCAGGATGGCGACCAGGCCGATGAACGCGATCACCGGGATGATGATGCGCTTCTTCGTGTACCACGGCCGACGCCGCGTGGCCGCTGCAGCCGCGGCCTGCGCCGCCGAGTCAGCCCACTGGGTGCCGTCCCAGTACCGGGAGGATCCGTCGGGCTGGGTGTACCAGCCCGCGGGGTGCTGTTGTGTCATGGCGAGTCCCCCATTCTGTCGTTCAACCTTGACGTGTATGACGCTAGGGAAGGGGTCTGACAAAAACCGGCGCGCAGGTTTCGTGGGGCCCCGATCGGCCACAACACGACCCCCGGGAATTAACACCAACTAGTCGTAGTAACATCTCCGCCATGCAAGACATCTCGCTCACCCCCAAGTCCAGCTGCGGTTGCGGCGGCCATGACGAAGCCCTCCCCGAGCTCGACGCCCGCACCATCCCGCACGCCGTCCGCCACGCCGCCATCCATGGCGTCGTCGACTCCCTGCAGCCGGGCACGGCGTTCGTGCTCGTCGCCCCGCACGACCCCATCCCGCTGCTGGCCCAGATCCAGCAGCGCCACGGCCAGGACATCACCGTCAGCTACGTGCAGCAGGGCCCCGACGCCTGGAAGCTCAAGCTCGCCCGTTCCTGATCGTGACGACGCCGGGTACTGCTGACCAGACGTCCCAGGCCACAACGGACATCGGTCAGCGCACGAAGAACTGGCGGGTGGCGATCATCGCCCTCGCCGGTTTTTCGCTGTTGGCGGGGCTCAACGCGGGGCTCCTCCGGCTCGGCGTCTGGGCGCCGGTGGACTCTGATCGCCTGGCGGACCTGCACGGGCCGGTCATGGTGCTCGGCTTCATGGGCACCCTCATCTCCATCGAGCGGGCGCAGGCCCTGCGCAATGCGCTCGCCTATGTCGCGCCGGCGCTCTTCGGCCTGGGCTCCCTGGCACTGATCGCCGGCGCCCCCGTCGCGCTCGGCAAACTCCTCCTCTTCGACGGCGGGCTGGCGTTCCTCGGCGTCGCCATCGCCCTGTGGCTCCGGGCACCGCTCTCGCTGGTGGCCGCCCAGGCCCTCGGCGCGCTGTTCACCGCACTGTTCACCGGGCTGTGGCTGGTCTCCGAGATCGCCCCGCTGCTCCCGCTGCTGGCCGCGTTCCTGGTGATCACCATCGCCGCGGAGCGGGCCGAACTGGCCCAACTGACGATGGGCCGCCGTGCCATCCCGACACTGCTTGCCCTCGCGTCCCTCATCGGCGTCGGCGCCATGCTGAGCCTGCCGTTCCCCGACACCGGCGCCCGGACCGTCGGGCTCGCCTGCCTGCTGACCGCGCTCTGGCTCTTCCGCGACGACGTGGGCCGCCGCTTCGTCCGCAGCACCGGCCTGCGCCGCTACAACGCGACCGCCCTGCTGGCCGGCAACTTCTGGCTCGCCATCGCCGGCGTCGTGTGGATCATCGCGGGACAGCCCACCACCAGCGGCACCTACGACGCGGTGATCCACGGCGTGTTCCTCGGGTTCGGGCTGGCCATGATCATGGCGCACGCCCCCATCATCTTCCCGGCCGTCATCGGGCGTCCGCTGCCGTATCGTCCGTCCATGTGGGCGCCGCTCGTCGTGCTCAACGTGGGCATGGTGCTGCGCCTGACCGGCGGGCTCGCCGGCATCCAACTGCTCTACCGAACCGGAGGCATCCTCACCGTGCTCGCGCTCCTGACATTCGCTGTGACCGTGGTGGCTTCGGTGGTGCGGTCATGAGGGGACGCCGGTCGCTGCGCGACTTCACACTGCTGGTCTGGTTGGTGGGCGCCGTCGTCATCGCGCTCGTGCACCGCTGGGTGCCGGAGTCGACGTGGCTCATGGTGCACCTCGTGGGGCTGGGGGCCATCACCCACTCGGTGATGGTGTGGAGCGCCCACTTCACCGCCGCCCTGCTCAAGACGCGGCCCGATGACAAGGCGCGCAGGATAGCCGACCTCCGCCTGGGTCTCCTCGCCATCGGCGCCCTCATGGTCTTCGTCGGAGTGCCCACTGCGCAATGGTGGCCGGTCGTCATCGGCGCCGCAGCGGTGTCGACGGCGGTGCTCTGGCACGCCTGGACCCTGGTGCGGGACCTGCGCCGGGCACTGCCGGGACGCTTCCGGATCAGCATCCGCTACTACGTCGCCGCTGCCCTGTGCCTGCCGGTCGGCGCCGGCTTCGGTGCCGCGCTCGCGTGGGGCCTGGCCGACTTCTGGCACGCGAACCTCCTCGTCGCCCACACCATGACGATGATCCTCGGGTGGGTGGGCCTCACGCTCGTCGGGACGCTCGTCACGTTCTGGCCCACCGTGCTGCGCACCCGCATGGACGACCGCGCCGAGCGCCTCGCCCGCCAGGCGATGCCCATCCTCATCGGGTCGCTGGCGGTGATCATCGCCGGCTCCCTGCTCGGGGTGCGGCCCGTGGCCGCCGTCGGGATCGCCGGGTACGCCGTCGGGCTGGTGTGGTTCGGGCGCTGCCTCGTGGCGCCCACGCGCAACCGCCCGCCGAGGGAGTTCGCCTCCGCCTCCATCCTCGCCGCCTGTGTGTGGGCCTGCGTCGCCCTGGTCGCCACCGCGGTGCACGTGTGGGCCGCCGACGACATCGCCCTGGCCGGCAACTACACCGTGCTCGCCGGCATCTGGGTGGTGGGCTTCCTGCTGCAACTGGTCACCGGCGCCCTCAGCTACCTCCTGCCGTCCGTGCTGGGCGGCGGCCCCAGGGTCGTGCGTGCGGGCGCGAAGTACTTCGACCGCTGGGCCACCGCCCGGCTCGCCGTCATCAACGGCGGTCTGCTGCTGTTCCTGCTGCCCCTGCCCAGCTGGGCCAAGGTCACGGTCTCCTCGACGGTGCTCGTCGCGCTGGCCCTGTTCCTGCCGCTGATGGTCGCCGGGATCCGGGCCTCCGCGCGGGAGCGCCGCGCTGCGATGCAGGGCCTGGAGCCGTCGCTGCCCGCCGAGCGGCCCAGCGCCATCACCGGCAGCGGGCTCGTCGCCGGCATCGCGGCGCTGGCAGTGGCCGTCTCCCTCGGCTTCGGCATCGACCCCGGGGCCGCGAGCATCGCCGACCCGCAGGCCTCGACGCAGGCCGTCGCGCCCACCGGCCGCACCGTCCGGGTCCAAGTCGATGCACACGACATGCGCTTCGAACCCGCCAGCATCGAGGTGGACCCCGGAGACCACGTGATCATCCAGCTCACCAACCTGGACGACACCAATGTGCACGACCTGATGGTCGGCGACGTCCGCAGCCCCCGCCTCGCCGCGGGCGAGACCGCCGAGCTCGACCTGGGCGTGGTGGGGCAGAGCATCGAGGGCTGGTGCACCGTCGTCGGGCACCGTCAGATGGGCATGACGTTCGACGTGGTCGTCGGCGACACGGCGCCCCCGCCCGACACCTCAGGCGACGGTGGGCACGCCACCCACGTGCCCGCGGCCGGCAACCCCGAGGCCGAACTCGGCCACGTCGTCGACCCCGTCGCGCCCGAACTGACCGACGAGACGGTGCGCCGCTACGAGTTCCGCGTCACGGAGGTGCCGCTCGAAGTGGCACCGGGCCTGTGGCAGCGCCGCTGGACCTACAACGGACAGGGCGTCGGCCCCACGCTGCGCGGCCGGGTCGGCGACGTCTTCGAGATCACACTCATCAACGACGGCACCATGGGCCATTCCATCGACTTCCACGCCGGCGCCGTCGCCCCCGACGCGCCCATGCGCACCATCGCGCCCGGCGAGACGCTGGTCTACCGCTTCACCGCGGAGCGCGCCGGGGCCTGGCTCTACCACTGCTCCACCATGCCGATGAGCGCCCACATCGCCGCCGGCATGCACGGCGCAGTGATCATCGAGCCGGAGGAGGGGCTGCCGGAGGTCGACCGCGAGTACGTCGTGGTCCAATCGGAGGTCTTCACCGACGACGCCGCCACCGCCGGGGCGGCCACCGAGATCGACCCGGCACGCATCGTTGCCGAACAGCCGGACCGCGTCGTGTTCAACGGCGTGGCCAACCAGTACGACCAGCAGCCCTTCGAGGCGAAGGTGGGGGAGAAGGTGCGCTTCTTCGTGGTCGACGCCGGGCCCAACCGGGCGTCGAGCTTCCACGTCGTGGGCGGCCAGTTCGACACCGTCTACCGCGAGGGCGGCTACCTCCTCCGCGATGGCGTCGACGCGTTCGGCAACGCCGGAGGGGGAGCCCAGGCGCTGGCGCTCCAGCCGGCCGAGGGCGGTTTCGTGGAGTTGACGTTCACCGAGCCGGGACATTACCCGGCGGTGAGCCACATCATGGTCGACGCCGAGCGCGGCGCGCACGGCATCGTCGAGGTGACGGAGTAGGCGTCACGCTGCGCTGAGGCCGTCGCCGGCGAGGGAGTCGCCCGCGACGGCGGGCACGCCGCCCAGGTCCACCAGGAAGCCGCCGGGGAACTCGTCGGCCAACAGGTCCGCCAAGCGGCGGGCGGTGCGGGAACGGGCGTCCGCCTCGGCGTCGGTCGGGAGCGGCTCCAACGGGTCGACGCCCCCGAGCAGCGCGCCCAGGTGGTCGTCGAGGATGGGGTGGCCGCCCAGGGCGTCCGCGTCGCCGAAGACGTCGAGCTCCGCGCGCACCACCTCGACGGCGGGCAGCAGCGTCTCGGGGCGGGAGGTCAGCAGGGTGGCACGGGTCCCCAGTGCGGGGAAGGTTGCTTCATAGGGGAGAAGGCTCATGGTGCTCGGTCCTCGTGTCTCGTCGGTGCATCCAACCAAACCGACGGTTGCTGTGCCAATCCTGTGAACGTGCTGGGTGGCGCGTATGACCCGTGTGGATGCGTGATCGGGGCCCGGCGCCACCCCTGAATGGGAGCCGCGCGGGGCGGACGGTTAGGATCGGTTGCGTTACCGAGGAAGGGAATCGTCGTGTCCGAAGCTGGCCTCCAGGCAGCCCGTCAGAAGATGATTGACGCCGGGGTCTCCACTCCGGCCATCGAGGTGTTCACCCGCTTCTACCACCTGCTCGAGTCCGGCGAGACGGGCGTGATCCGTGAGGACACCATCGAGCCGCTGCTGGACCCGCCGATGCTGGCGGACGTCGACATCACCGACGCCGAGGCGCGCGAGGCCATCGGCAAGACGGTCATCATCAAGCTCAACGGCGGCCTGGGCACCTCGATGGGCCTCGACAAGGCCAAGACCCTGCTGCCGGTGCGCGACGGCATGAACTTCCTCGACCTCATCGTCCAGCAGGTGCTCGCGGCCCGTGAACGCTACGACGCGCGGCTGCCGCTGCTGCTGATGAACTCGTTCCGCACCGACGAGGACACCCTCGCGCACCTCGCCCGCTACCCCGAGCTCCCCGTCGAGGACCTGCCGCTGAGCTTCGTGCAGAACCAGGAGCCGAAGCTGCGCGCCGACGACCTCACCCCCGTCGAATGGCCGGCGGACCCGTCGCTCGAGTGGTGCCCGCCCGGGCACGGAGACCTGTACCCGGCCCTCGAGGGCTCCGGCGTGCTCGACGCGCTGCTCGAGGCCGGCTTCCGCTACGCCTGCGTCTCCAACGGCGACAACCTGGGCGCCGCGCCCAACGCCACCATCGCCGGCTGGTTCGCCAGGTCCGGCGCACCCTACGCCGCGGAGCTGTGCCGTCGCACCGTCAACGACAAGAAGGGCGGCCACCTGGCCATCCGCAAGGCCGACGGCCAGCTCATCCTGCGCGACACCGCGCAGACCGCGCCGGAGGAGATGGACTACTTCACCGACGAGCACCGCCACCCGTTCTTCCACACCAACAACCTATGGTTCGACCTGCAGAACCTGCGTGACACCCTCGTCGAGCGCAACTCGGTGCTGGGGCTGCCGCTGATCCGCAACGAGAAGACGGTGGACCCCACGGATTCGTCGTCGACGCCGGTGATCCAGGTGGAGTCTGCGATGGGCGCGGCCATCGAGGTGTTCGAGGGTGCCACCGCCATCTGTGTGGGCCGCGACCGCTTCCTGCCGGTCAAGACCACCAACGAGCTGCTCCTGTTGCGCTCCGACGTCTACAACCTGACCGACGAGGGCAAGCTCGTGGCGTGCACCGACACGTCGCCGGAGATCAGCCTCGACTCGCGCTACTACAAGACGGTGCAGAAGTTCGCCGAGCGCATCCCGCAGGCGCCGTCGCTGCGCAAGGCCACGTCGTTCCGCGTCGAGGGTGACTACACCTTCGGCACGGGGGTCGTCGTCAAGGGCGACGTCACGCTGCCCGACGCCGGCGAGGCCAGCACCGTCGAGGACGGCACCAGGCTTGAAGGGTGATCCGCTCGCCGGGGCGCTGGCCCTGGCGTTGACGGGCCAGGTGCTCGACATCGGTTCCGTCGAGCACCTGGGCGACGAGTTGGCGGCCGCGGGCTACCCGCCCGAGCGGCTGGCGGACCTCCGGCACGCGGCCCAGGAGGCGGAACGTCCGTGGCCGTTCACGGTGCCACTGGAGGTGCGCCGAGCAGTGGGGTTCGCCCGCTTCGACGCCGCCCTCGCGCAGGCGCGGGCCAACCTGGGCCTGACAGGGCTCGTCGCGGCCAGGCCGGCCGAGAGGCCGCTGAACCGCGACGAGCGACGCCTGGTGGAGGACCGGCCCCCACACTGGTGAGGGTTGGGTCAGAGGGTGCGGGCGCGGATCGCGTCGCGGATCTCCTCGAGGAGTTCCTCCGACTTGGTGAGCGTGGGCGCCTCCTCGGGTGAGCGGTCGAAGCGCTCCTTGGCCTTGGTGTAGGGCACCACGACGCCGAAGTAGACCACGGCGGCGATGATGACGAACGCGATGAGCGAGGTCAGGAAGGCGCCGACGGACACGCCGCCCGGCTTGAAGTTCGAGAAGTCGGGCGTGCCGCCGATGAAGCCGAGGATGTCCATGAACATCGCCGTGAACGACTCGACGACGGTGGCGAACGCCGCACCGATGACGAACGCGATGGCGAGCTCGATGAGGTTGCCGCGCATCAGGAATTCCTTGAAGCCCTTCATGGTTCTCCAGATTTCTGTGTAGCCGCCGGGGGCGGGAGGTGTCACGACGCGGTGCCGCGCCGTCGGACCACGTGGCCCGGCACGACTCTAACGACGAACAGGTGCAGCCGCACCCGTCCCGGTCTCACCCTGACGCGCCGCCCAGCACGATGCGCAGCCCGCCGTCCTGCCCGTAGGCGGCTACGAGCGGTGCCTGGGCTGCGGGCACGTCGACGAGGATCATCGGCCCGGAGGCGCCGCCGCCCACGGAGAACGGCGAGCCGCCCGAGGGGGCATTGCCGAGCACGGCGACCCTCGCGTCGTCGGTCAGCACCTCGACCTCCTCGTACCCCGAGGCGATGAGGGAGATCCGGTCACCGGGGTTGAGCAGCGAGCGGACGTGTTCGTCGCGCAGCATGATGGGGACCAGCGCGCGGCCGGGTTCGGTACTGCGGCTGGTGGCCAGCATGCCGGGTTGGAGCACCGTGCCGGCGCCCAGCGACACGGCGGTGCTGCGGCCGACGAGGCCGTCGACGCGGGTGAGGGCGCCGTCGGGGAGGGCGTCGGGTGGCAGCTGGGCGAGCTTCAGGTCGGAGGCGGTGAGCACGTGCCCGGCGGGTAGCTCCGCGGCGATCACCACTGCGGCTTCGGTGGGGGCGTCGGGCGCCGAGATGGCGTTGCCGAGGGTGAGGACGGCGACTGCGGCCAGGGCGGCGCCGACGACGCGGCGGTGCCACGAGATGCGTTGGACGATCAGGTCGAGGAGGCGCTTCATGCCTGTCACTGTGGCCGGCGCGCGTCCCGTTGCGCCGTTGTCCACAGGCTCAGGTTGGACGGCGGCCTCAGGCCGACTTGGCCTCCACCTTCGCGGCGGGCTTCGACTCGGCCTTCGCCGGCTCGGGCTTCTTCGCGGCCGGCTTCGACGAGCTGCGGTTGTCGGTCTTGTAGAAGCCGGAGCCCTTGAACACGACGCCCACCGCGCTGTACACCTTGCGCAGGTTGCCGTCGCACTCAGGGCAGACGGTGAGCGCGTCGTCGGTGAACTTCTGCACGACCTCGAGGTCGGAGCCACAATCGGTGCAGCGGTACTGGTAGGTGGGCATTGACTTCCTCCGGGGAGATAACCGCCCGCCATGATAGTTCAGCGGTCAACGATGACCCAACCGAGCTCCGTGGCCCAGCCGTCCACGGACACGTCGTGGGGGAGCGTCGGCACCGTGTCCAGTACTTCGTCCTCCCGCGCCAGCGCCACCAGGAGCGCACCCGGCCGACGGTGGGGCAGCGCCCTGTCGTACCAGCCCCCGCCGGTGCCCAGCCGGGTGCCGTCGCGGCCGACGGCGAGGCAGGGCAGCAGGATCAGGTCGGCCTCGGCGAGCCCCGCGGCGCCCAGCCCCGGGCCGGCAGGGTGCGGGATGCCGCCCCAGCCCGGGACCAGCTCCACCCAGCCCGGGAACGCGGCCCAGTCGGGGGCGCGGACCAGGCGCGGCACCAGCACCTGCCAGCCCAGGGCGAGCAGGCCGTCGATGATGTCGCGCGTGTCGGGCTCGCCCCGCCGCGACACGTACACGGCCGCCGTGGCCACCGGCAGCGGGGCGACGGCGGCGAGCACGTGGCGGGTGCGTCGGGCGTCCTCGTCCCGCCATCGGCCGTCGGACAGTGCGTTCCTGGCAGCCGACACGGCGGCACGCAGCGCGTCCTTGCGGGGCTGTTCGGGCATTGGCATATCGTAAGGGCCATGGCCTGGTTTGGACGCAAGCAGCAGGAGACCGTCGTCGAGGAGATCCCCGAAGAGCCCCGGCTCCCGGAGCCTCCGGCACTCAACGCCTCGGGGTTGCGCAGCGTGGCTGACCACACCGCCTACCTCCTCGGCCTGGTGGAGCCGCTCGAGCCGTTCGGCACCCCGCTGCTGGAGGCGTGGGACCAGGTCATGTGCGAGGACATCGACTCGATGATCAACGTGCCGCCCAACTCGACGGCGAAGGTGGCCGGGTACGCGGTGCGTGCGGCAGACCTCCTCGACGATTCGGGGCTGCTGGCCGAGCCGTTGGACGTGGTGGACCCCACCGTCGAGCGGCTGCCGGAAGGCGGCGCCGTGGTGGTGGCGGCAGGAGACGTGTTGCCGCGCGGCGCCAACGCGGTGCTGCCCGCCACGTTCGCCACGTTGGAGGGCAACCGCGCGCACCTCATCGAGAAGGTGGCCGAGGGTGAGTACGTGCGCGCCGCCGGCGAGCACCTCAGCGTGGGCACCCGGCTGCTGAGCGAGGGCGAGGTGCTTGACGACCGCGCCATGGGCCTGCTGGCCGGTGCCGGCATCGACAAGGTGATGGTGCGCCCGCGCCCGCGCGTGATCGTCATCAGCTCGGGCGAGCACCTGGTGGACCCGGGAGCCGTGGTGGAACACGGCGACGCCACCGACGCCAACTCCTACATGATCGCTGCCGCCGCCCGCGCCGCCGGCGCCACCGTCTTCCGCGTGGCGGTGCACTCCAATGACCCAGATGCCATCCGCACCGCCATCACGGACCAGCTGATCCGCGCAGACCTGGTGATCTCGACGACGGGTGGGCGCCGCGAGGACTACGAGGCCGTGGTGGGCGTCATGAACGACCTGGGTCTGGTGGACACCGTCGACGTGGCGATGTCGCCCGGCCGCACGCAGACCTTCGGCCTGATCGGCGAGGACGACGAGCGCGTACCCATGCTGATGCTGCCGGGCAACCCCGTGAGCGCCTACGTGTCGTTCCACGCGTTCGCCCGGCCGCTGATCCGCCGCCTGATGGGCGCGCGCACGGAGCATCGCGCGGTGCGCGCCATCACCGACACCATGCTGCGCTCCATGAAGGGCACCATGCACCTCCTCCGCGGCCGCGTCACGCTCGAGGGCAGCATCCGGCACGTGCAGCAGGTCTCGATGCCGCATGCGCTGGGCGAGCTGTCGCGCTCGAACAGCCTGATCATCCTGGACGAATCCGTGGAGACGGTGCGTGCCGGGCAGGCCGTGAAGGTCTGGCTGTTCGACGAAGAGGACTGAGCTGTCACTGAGCGAATCGCTCACTGCCTGTGCCGTGGTGGCTCGGGCACGCCCAGCGCCAGAAAGTGGCGGACAAAGTGTGCCGACTCGCCGCCGCGCCGCGAGCAAATCCCATTGATGTTGTTTAACGTATGGGCATGCTCGCCGGGATCATCATCGCCATCGTTGTTTGTGCCGGCCTTGCGTTCGCCCTTCCCTGGGTGACGGCGCAGCGGCCCGCTGACCTTGAACTCGACGGTGACCCCACTGAGCGTTTCGCTGATTCCATGCGCATTCTGCGCCGAGACGTCGAAGACTACGTCGAGGACGAGGCCCTGGCTTCGGTCTCCACTCCGCTCACGCGGCGCGCCGAACTGAACGAACTGCGCCTCGTGGCGCGGCAGGCCGCCCGCCGCCGCCTCACGGTGGTGCTGGTGCTCGGCGTCGCCATCGTGCTCCTCACGGTGCTGGGCCTCATCGGCCTGGTGCCCGGCTGGAGCGTGGCCGTGCCCGGTGAGTTGCTGGTGGCGTTCCTGTGCGTGGCCAGGCTCACCGTCGTGGCGATGCACCGCAACCTCGACCGCCGCGCGGAAGCCGTGCGCGCCGGGTTCGACGAGGACGAGGACACCACCACCATCGAGGTGCCCGCCGCGGAGCACTCCGAGAGCATGGAGCTCTCCATCGACCTCACCATGCCCACCACCATGGGCGCCTTGTGGGACCCCATCCCGGTGACCCCCGCCACCTACGTGTCGCAGCCGCTGCTGCCGCGCACCGTCCGCACCATCGACCTGTCCGCCCCGGTGGCCGCGTCGTCGCCGCTGGTGCCGACGGCGGACCACCCGGCTGCGCCGGTCGAGGAGGGCGAGGCCACCATCGCCTCGTCGGCGGAGGCGTCGAACATCGCCGAATTCCGCCCGCGCGCCGTCGGTGAGTGAGTGGGGCACCCCCAACTTGGAGCGATTCCGCACGCGGTGCTAAAGTTGTCGATGCTCTGGGGCTATGGCGCAGTTGGTAGCGCGTCTCGTTCGCAATGAGAAGGCCGGGGGTTCGAATCCCCCTAGCTCCACCAGTAGACATCGGCCCCTGACCAGGCATTGAGCCAGGTCAGGGGCCGATTCTCGTTCAGCCTGTTGAGCTAGACGCGCCGGACGGTGGTGCCGGTGCGCAGGGCCTTGGGGATCTCGGCCACGGAGTCGACGGTGGCGACCAGCTCGTCGAGGACCTCCGGGTCCTCAGGGCTGTCGATCTCGACCGCGTAGCTTATGCCGGTCGATTGCCACGTGTCCTCGTCCAGCCCGCCGGTGGCGCTGACGAGCACGCCGTCGATCTCGAGGCCCATGCCAGCCGCCTCGCGGTACACGTCGTTGAGGACGCATCCGGCGGGTGCCAACACCCAGAGGTGCCCGCCCGTGAACGCCGCCTCGACGCCGACGCCCTCGTCGGTCCAGCGGTGGGGGAAGTGGACCGCGGTCTCGGAGGTCGGGCGGAGCGTGCCGGCTCCCACGGTCACCACGAAATGTGCCATGCCGTCATCCTCCCACCGGCCGGGGCCGGTGCACAGGCCCGGTCGTCAGGCGGGGAAGGGCTGCGAGACGACGCCCTCGGCCTCGGCCAACCGGCGCGCGAAGCGCAGCAGGGCGTCCTGGTCGGCGCCGGTCACCAGCGGTGAGAACTCGCGCTCGATGTCGGCCACGTGCGCCTCGGTTGCCTCGACGATGAGGTGGTGGCCGGCATCCGTCAGCGAGACCCGCACCCTACGGGCGTCGGCGGGGTCGGCGTCACGGGCGAGCAGGCCGCGCTCCTCGAGGCGGGCGATGAGATGCGTCGTCGACCCGGAAGTGTACAGGAGGTTGCGGCTGAGCTCGCCGGCGCTCACCGTGCCGCCGTTCTCGTAGACGGTGAGCAGCGCTTCGTACTGCGCCGTGGTGAGGTCGAACCCGCTCTTGAGGTGCGCCGCCAGGCGCAGCAGCATCGAGCGCTGCCCGCGCAGCAGGCCCCGCCACACCTCCAGCGGCGGCGTGAGTGCCTCCATGACGACCTCCCGGGAATTTTCGTGCATTATCTGTAGTTACAGGTAATACTATCCCGGGACGTGGATTCGTGAGTGAAGGAGTGGAGATGCGTGACCAGCGACGGAGGGCCGTGGTGCCGGTGGTGGGCCGATGAGCGCCACGCTCAAGGGCCGGGCGGGGCTCCCGCCGCTGCCGGCCGAACTGGCCAACCGCGCGGTCTTCCCCGACGACCGCGGCTACGCCATGGTGCGCTCCTCGTACATGGCGGCGGGGTCGCCGGCCGTGGTGATCATGGCCACCACGGCTGACGAGGTAGCTGCGGCAGTACGGTACGCCGCGGACGCCCAGGGCCCCGACGGCGAACGCCTGCCGGTGGCGGTCCGCTCGGGCGGTCACGGGATCGCCGGTACCTCGACCAACCATGGCGGCATCATCATCGACCTGTCGCGACTCGACGCCGTCGACCTGGACCCGGATGCGCACAGGGTGCGCGCCCAGGCCGGTGCCGGGTGGGGCAAGGTGTCGACGGTCCTGGCGCCGCACGACCTCACGATCACCAGCGGCAACTTCGGCGACACGGGCGTGGGCGGGCTCGCCACCGCGGGTGGGGTGGGCTACTTCGCCCGCTCGCAGGGCCTCACCATCGACAGGGTGCGCGCAGCCCAGCTGGTCACCGCGGACGGCCGGGTGCGCTGGGTGGATGCCGAGCACGAGCCCGACCTCTTCTGGGCGGTGCGCGGCGGCGGCACCCACGTGGGCATCGTCACCGAGGTCGAACTGGAACCCACGCGCATGAACACCCGCTCCGGAGACGCCTCGATCATCTACCAGGAGGTGGGCTATGCGGTGACGGACCTCGGCGCCTTCACCCAGGCATGGGGCGAGTGGATCGACGGCGCGCCCCGTGCGGCCGAGGGCTTCCTCATGCTCAACGCCACCGGCAGTGGCCGCACCATCGTGCGCGCCCGCAACGTGTGGGCAGGCGATGACACCGCCGCCGCGACGCCCGTCCTCGAAGCCGCGCTGGGCCTCGGCCAGGTGTTCGAGCAGCAGGCCTTCATCACCCCGTACCCACAGATCGTGCCCTCTCCAGGGCAGCCGCACCTGGGCCAGCAGGCCATCCGCATGCGCGACGTGCTGGTCGACAGGGCAGATGCCGAAGTGGGCAGGGCGATGGCCCAGGCGTTGGCAGACCGCACCACGCTGCTGGGTGAGATCCGTGCCCTCGGCGGCGCCGTCTCAGACGTCGATCCGTCCGCCACCGCGTGGGCGGGCAGGCATCAGCGCGCGCTCGTCGGCACCTGGCTGCGCCCGGCCGGCACGGTGGCCGAGGACGCCTCGTTCGCGCCCCTCCAGCAGCTGGGCACGGGCACGTACGCGGCGTACTCCTCAGACGTGCGGCCGGCCTCGGCCGAGCTGGCGTGGCCGGGTGACACGGGCACCCGCCTGCGTGCCTTGTCGGAACAGGTCGATCCCGAGGGGCTCTTCACGCAGGGCCACTCGCTGCGCCGCCGCTAGGCAGCGACGCCGCGCACGTCACACCACCCAGGGCTCCAGGTACTCGGCATCGATGCGGGCGATCTGCTCGACGAGCGGCGCACCCTCGCGCACCAGCTGCAGCTGGTCTGCCAGCAGCCTGCGTGCGCCGTCGTCGCGTTCGCTGTCCTGGAACAGGTGGCGCTCCAGATGGGCCTCCACCTCGGACGCCGGCCACCCGGCCTCCGTCTCCAGCTGGTGCGCGCCCAGCGCCACGCCCAGCGACACGTGCAGGAACGGCACCTGCGCGCGCTTGCACAACAGGTAGGCCCCGATGAGGCGGTCGTCGGGCTGCATCTTGCGCACCGGGTCCTGGCCCACGCGCTGCGCGGTGTCGCCCAACTCGCGGTTGGTGAAGCGGTGCAGCAGGTCGTTGACGTGGTGCTGCAACGGGCCGGGCTCCATGCCGTGCACGCGGCTGACGGCCGCAGCCGACTCGAGCATGGCCGCGCGCACCAGGTAGCGCAGCTCCAGGTCCGCCACCGCCTCCCAGACGTAGCGCAGCGACTTGCGGTGCGCCAGGTAGGCCAGCATGCAGTGCCCCATGTTGTGCACGTAGAGCTTCCGGTCCGCGTAGGCCTCGAAGTTCTCCCTGATCGGCACCAGGCCAGGCACGTCCGGGGCGTTGCCCCGCAGCGCGGCGGCGTCGTAGGGCAGCTGCGCATAGGGTTCGACGGCGACACCGGTGAGGTCGGCATCCTCACCGCTGGCTCGAGGAATCATGCGCCCGATCGAGGTGGCGGACAACCCCACCAGGCTGGTGGTGTCGCCGCCGTGGGCGGCGTCGAGCGCGCGGCGCAGCACGCCGGGTGCGTCGTGGAGGTTCTCGCACAGGAGCATGTCCAGCGCACCGCGGCCGGCCCGCTGCCGGGCCCGCAGGCCCTCGGCCAGCACCGGGGCGAGGCCCGGCAGGTGCGCGGCGCCGACGCAGGTGGCGGCCATGTCGGCCTCGCACAGCGCGGCCGCGACCGCGGCCGAGTTCCGCAGGTGTAGCGCCGCCACGGGGCTGATGGTCGCGGCCCGCCGGCCGCGGTTGTCCACCGTCACCTGCTGGTAGCCGCCCTCGCCATCGAGGCGGGAGACCAGCGCATCCATCACGTCGACGAACGTCACGTGCCACCCGGCCGCGGAGAACAGGGGCGCGATGAACCCGCGCCCCACCGCGCCGGCGCCGAAGACCACGGCGCGGCGCGTGCGCCCCGCCGCCTGCTCAGGCATGGCGTGGCCCAGCGGCGGGTGGGCGGCACCAGACCGCCCGCACGTCACCGGTGAGTCGTGGGGCCTCGGCGGCGTGGGGCAGCAAGACCACGGATCCGGTGGTGAGCGGCAGTTCTCCCTCAGCCCATGCGAGGCTGCCCCCGCCGTCGATGATGACGAGCACCGCGAAGCCGGCCTCGAGTTCGCCCGCGCCCACCCAGTCGGCGCGGAAGAAGGACAGCGAGAGGTCCGGCAGGCCCTGGCCCACCCCGGGCGAGCGCATCACGAGCGACTCGGCCTGCTCGGGCGAGTGCACCGTCAGGTCGGCCGCCTGCAGTGCCAGGTCCCAGCCGAGGCCCAGCTCGCGCGGTGCGTCGTCGTCGAGGGCGAAGCCCTTCCATTCGAGCAGGATCGACATGTCCTCCGGCTGCTGCACCTCGACGAGGAAGACGCCCTCACCGATGGCGTGGGGCGTGCCCGCCGGCACCAGGACGCCGTCGCCGGGGTTGACCTCGATGGTGTGCAGCGCGTCGAGCAGCGCCTCGGTGTCCTGCCGCTCGACCAGATCAGCCAACTCCTCGGGGGAGACGTCGCGCCGGAAGCCCAGGTGCACGGCGCCGGGCTGCAGCACCAGCCACGCCTCGGTCTTGCCGTGGGGCCGGCCCAGGTGCTGGGCGGCGAACGCGTCGTCGGGATGCAGGTGTACGGGGAGCCGCTGCCCGGCGTGGAGCAGCTTGGTCAGCAGCTGCGTGTCGGTGCCCCAGCGGGCGACGTGCTCGCGGCCCAGCCAGGCCTCGGGGTCGGCGGCGATGGCGTCGCGCAGCAGCTCGCCGGAGTCGAGGCGCGTCAGGCCGAGGTTGGTCTCGCCGAACAGGCACGTGGTGGAGGCCACCCAGTCCTCGGGCGTGTTGCCGCCCTCGAACGGGACGCTGCGCAACTCGGCGATGGCGGCGCCGCCCTTGTAGAAGCGGTCCGGCGGCTGGTTGGAGCGCAGCAACTGCGGCTGGGGTGTCATGGGGTGCCTTTCATCAGTAGCGGCGCACCTGCGTGCGCATGGTGAGGTGGTGGGTCTCGCGCCCAGGGTCTGTCAGCCGTTCGAACAGGAGCCGCGCCGCGGCCCTGCCCATCTCGCGGTCGTCGTGCTCCACCAGCACCACGGGCTGGGGGAGCGTGTGGCTCAGCGGGAAGTTGTCGAACGCCACGATGGCCACGTCCAGGCCGCGGGCACGGACCTCGCTGGCAGCCGCCAGCGCCGAGATGTTGTTGGCGCAGAACACCGCATCGGGCGGCTCCGCCAGCGACAGCAGCCCGACGATCGCCTCGTGGGCCTGCTCGTCGGTGTGCGCGGTGCGGATCTCCATCTCCGGCAGCACGCCCAGCCCGCGCTCGGCCAGTGCGTCCTTCGCCCCCTGGATGCGCGGCGGCATGGTGGCCAGCCGGTCGGTGTCGCTGAGGATGGCGAAGCGGTTCCGCCCGAGTTCGAGCGCCGCCCCGAGGGCCTCCCTGGAGGCGCCGTAGTTGTCGAAGCTGACGGAGTCGACGTCCAGCCCCACGAGC
Organism: Tessaracoccus lubricantis; assembly: GCF_039544535.1. Taxonomy (NCBI): domain Bacteria; kingdom Bacillati; phylum Actinomycetota; class Actinomycetes; order Propionibacteriales; family Propionibacteriaceae; genus Tessaracoccus; species Tessaracoccus lubricantis. The sequence goes on along the minus strand of NZ_BAABLV010000005.1, from coordinate 65,294 downwards.
GGCTCGTCGATCGCCACCACCGCGCAACCCAGCGCCATCTCGGCCAGGATCAGCGGCTGGGGCGTGGCGGTGGGCGTGATCAGCAGCCCGCGCGGGCGCTGCGCGAACACGGCCTCGAGCAGCTTGGCCTCCTGATCCGCGACGCCCTCGGAGCTGCAGGTGATCACCAGGCACTCCTGCTCGCCGGCGACATCCGCGGCCCCGGCCGCCACCCGCGAGTAGAAGATGTTGGCCATGTCGCGGATGACCATGCCCACCATGTCCGAGGTGCCCGAGCGCATGGTGGCGGCGCCGCGGTGCGGGCGGTACGCCAGCATGCTGGCGGCCTCGAGCACGCGGTCGCGCAGCTCGGGATGCACCGTGGCCACGCCGTTGATCACCCGCGAGGCGGTCTTCAGCGACACCTGAGCGGCGTCGGCCACGTCGGTCAGCGTGGCGCGCCGCATCGATTCCTTCACTTGGCCCGTTCCCCCCTCAGGTGCCGCCCGACGACGGCCCGGGCGAACTCGCCCGCTGCAACCGGCGCCAGCCCCATGCCCAACGCGTGGAGGAGCCCGGCGGTCAACGAATCGCCCGCGCCGACCGTCGTCTCCGGCTCGTCGATGACCTCGGCGTCGAACCACAGGTCCTGATCGGCCCAAGCCCCGGCCACCGGCGCCAGCACGCGGCCGGCCCGCTCGAGGCGCCCGGTCCCGGCGGTGCGCAGCAGGAAGCCCTCCTTGCCCGCGGACAGCTGCACCACGGCCACGCCCATCTCCAGCAGCATGTCGGCCACCTCCACCATGCGCGCGCGGGTGGGTTCGCCCGTGAGCCCGAAGGCGCTGGAGACGTCGTCCCAGCTGGGCGACATGACGTCGACGGCGGGGAGCACCTGCCGGAACCACTCGGCCCAGTCAACGGTGCTGGCCACCGAGCCCTCGCCCACGTGCGCGAGGTCCAGCGAGGTGGTGATGCCGCGCTGCTGCGCGGCGGTGAAGGTCTCCAACAGCGAGTCGACGTTGTGGCACCAGAACGGCACCAGCGACGGGTAGCCGGCGTGCACCAGGTCCGGTTGGTCGGTGTCGAGGTCCACCTGCCGCGCGTCGAAGGCCGCGTTGAAGCCCTCGTGCTGCCAGAAGGTGCGGTCGTGGTGGCCGTGCTCCACGACGATGCTGTAGGAGGTGGTCAGGCCCGTCGGGATCAGCTGCATGGGCACGCCCATGTCGTGCAGCAGCCGCTCGTAGATGAGCGTGAGGGTGTCCTGACCGGTGGCGATGGCCATGCTCACGGAGGTGCCCAGCTCGTGCAGCTTGCGGGCGGTGTTGATGGCAGATCCGCCCAGGGCGAAGCGCAACGGGCCCACCGGGTAGAGGATTCCGGGCTCGATGCCGGGGGACAGGTCCAGCCTGGGCGTGATGTCCACGCAGGCATGTCCGAGGGCCACTGCTTTCATGATCGCTCCTGGGCTCTCCGTTGCTGGTAACGATTCGGTTTCGTAATCGTACTAAAGCCTAGACAACGTTGTCTCGATCCTCTACATTTGCGTTACCTCAATGCTGAGCGGCCCGAAAAGCGAAGGAGCAACGGGCCACCTACAACTAGGAGCACACGATGAAGTCCACTCCCAGAAGGATCCTTGCGGCCATGGCTGCGGGAGGTCTCCTGTTCGTCAGCGCCTGCACCACCGGTGACGAAGTGGCCACAGGTGAAGGCGACACCAAGATCGAGAAGGTCGGCCTCATGGTGCAGGACCTGACCAACCCGTTCTTCGCCGCCATGCAGACCCGCATGCAGGAGCAGGCGAAGGCTGACGGATTCACCCTCAACGTGCAGGACGGCCGCCAGGACCTGGCAGCCCAGAACGACCAGATCGATGCCTTCATCCAGCAGGGCATGGATGTCATCCTCATCAACCCGGTCGACTCCGAGGGCATCGGTTCGGCCGTGGAGCGCGCCAAGGCCGCCGGCATCACCGTGGTGGCCGTGGACGCCAACGCCGCCGGCTCACACGCCGGTGTCACCACCGACAACGTGATGGCCGGCCGCCTCTCGTGCGAGGCGCTCGTCGAGAAGATCGGCGGCGAGGGCAAGGTCCTCATCCTCGACGGCACCCCCATCTCGCCGGTGCAGGACCGCGTCAAGGGCTGCATGGAGGTCCTCGACGCCACTGAGGGCATCACCGTCGTGGGCCACCAGAACGGCAACAACGACCGCGCCACCGGCCTGAGCCTGGCCACCGACATGCTGACCGCCAACCCCGACGTGCAGGGCATCTTCGCCATCAACGACCCCATGGCGCTGGGCGCGGACCTCGCCATCCAGCAGGCCAACCGCACCGGCATCTGGGTCACCGGCGTCGACGGTTCGCCTGAGGCCGTCATCGCGCTCGAGGACGAGAAGTCCAACCTCTGGGCCACGCCGGCCCAGGATCCGGGTGGCATGGCGGTGCGCGCCTACGAGGTGGCCCGTGAGATCCGCGGGGGCAACGAGCCCGAGGAGCACACCGCCCTCATGGAGCCCTCCATCGTCGACCGCGACAGCGTGGGTGACTACGCCGGCTGGTGAGCCCACCACCGACAGGGAAGCAACTCATGAGCAACCAGATGACGGATGCCCCACTGCTCGAGGTGAGTGGCATCAGCAAGCGCTTCGGCGCAACGCAGGCCCTGGCGGACGTGCGCTTGGACGTGCGGCGCGGCGAGGTCCACGCCCTCATGGGCGAGAACGGCGCGGGCAAGTCCACCCTGATGAAGATCATCTCGGGCAACTACCAGCCCGACGCCGGCGTCATCCGGCTCAACGGTGATCCGGTCGTCATGGCATCTCCCCGAGATGCCATGACGGCCGGCATCGGCATCATCCACCAGGAACTCAACACGTTCCCCGACATGACGGTCGCGGAGAACCTCGCCATCGGCAACGAGCCCAAGACGAAGTTGGGCGTGCTGGACCGGCGCCGCATGATCGCCGAGGCCAGGGAGAAGTTGGAGCGCGTCGGCGCCAAGATCGACCCCCGCACGCCCATCGGCCGGCTCAGCGTCGGCATGCAGCAGATGGTCGAGATCGCCCGGGCCGTGGCCGAGGACGTCGCCGTGCTCGTGCTCGATGAGCCGACGGCGGCGCTGTCGGCCAGTGAGTCCGAGCACCTGTTCGAGTTGATCAGGGGCATGCGCGAGTCCGGCATGGGCCTGATCTACATCTCGCACCGCATGGAGGAGGTCTGGGAGCTGGCTGACCGGGTGACCGTCTTCCGTGACGGCGCCTACGTCGGCACCCGCGACATGCACTCCACCGGTGAGGATCGCGTCACGCCCCAGGGCATCGTCCGCATGATGGTGGGGCGCGACATCGAGGACCTCTACGCCCGGGAGGACCGCGAGATCGGCGACGTGCGCTTCTCGGTGCGCGACCTGACCGACGGCGCGGACATCGGCCCCGTCTCGTTCGACGTGCGGGCGGGCGAGATCGTCACCATGGTCGGCCTCATCGGCGCCGGGCGCACCGAGGTGGGGCGCCTCATCTACGGCGCCGACCGCCGCGTCGGTGGCGAGGTGACGCTCGACGGGCGCCCCGTCGACGTGCGCAACCCCATCCAGGCCATCGCGCAGGGCATCGGCATGCTGCCCGAATCCCGCAAGGACCAGGCGCTGTTCCTGGAGATGTCGGTGCGCGACAACACCGCCATGACCACGCTGGCCGAGGATTCCAACTTCGGGGTCCTGAACCAGCGCCGGATCAGGGACAGGGTGGGTCGGATCTTCGACAGCCTCCATGTGCGGACGGCTTCGCAGGCCACCGAGGCCCGGGCCCTGTCCGGCGGCAACCAGCAAAAGCTCGTCCTGGGCCGGCTCCTGCTCGAGGACCCGGGCCTCATGGTGCTCGACGAGCCCACGCGTGGCGTGGACATCGGCGCCAAGAGCGAGATTTACCGAATCATCTATGAAGCGGCCCGCAGGGGCACCGCAGTGCTTGTCATCTCCTCCGACCTACCCGAGGCATTGGGTATCAGTGACAGGTTGCTCGTGATGCGCGAAGGCAAGATCGTGGCCGAACTCGACGGCCCCACCGCGACGGAGGAGGGCGTGATGGAGCACGCCACCGGTGTGTACGAAGAGACTCAGGAAGTGCGATGACCGCTGAAATCCAAACCCCCAGTCTGAAGCCCCAGACCCAGTCGGCCCTGCGCCACCTCGCCACCTGGTGGGACAAGGTCGGCATCATCGCCGTCCTCCTCGTGCTGGTCGTCGTCATGGCGATCTTCGCCGACAACTTCCTCAGCATCGACAACGGGCTCAACGTGGCCCGTGCGGTGTCGATCAACGCCATCCTGGCGGCGGGCATGACGATGATCATCATCACGGCGGGCATCGACCTGTCCGTGGGTTCCATCCTCGCCGTGTCCGGCGTGACGGGCGTGCTGCTGTTCACGGCGGGCGTCCCCACGCCGCTGGCGCTGCTGGGCGGCGTGGCCGCCGGTGCGTTGAGTGGCTTCATCAACGGCGCCCTCGTCGCGTGGCTGGCGCTGCCGGCCTTCATCGTGACGCTCGGCTCCATGACCTACCTCAGGGGTACGGCCTACTCGCTGCTCGACGGCCAGCCGCTCATCGCCAACCAGCTGGGCTACCGCGCCATCGGCAACGGCGCCATCGCCGGGGTACCCATCCCGGTGGTCGTCATGATCGGCGTCTACGCGGTGTTCTGGTTCCTGCTGGAGCGCACCAAGTTCGGCCGGCACGTGTACGCCGTGGGTGGCAACGCCGAAGCGGCACGCCTGGCCGGCATCAACGTCAAGCGCACGCTGCTGTGGGTCTACACCATCGCGGGTGCGGCCGCGGGCCTGGCGGGCATCATCTTCTCCGCCCGCGTGTTGTCCGCGCAGCCGACGGCGGGCACGGGCTATGAGCTCGACGCCATCGCCGCCGTCGTCCTGGGCGGCACGTCGCTGGCCGGCGGGCGCGGCCGGGTGATGGGCACGCTGATCGGCGCGTTGATCATCGGCGTGCTCACCAACGGCCTGGTGCTGATGAACGTGCCGTTCTTCTACCAGCTGATCATCAAGGGCGTCGTGATCGTCCTGGCCGTGACCCTGGACAGCCTCCGTCGCATGGGGCGTGCCCAGTCCTGATCCGCCATGCCGGATGATGGGGGAATGGGCATTCGATCCTCACTCCTCGCGGTGAGACCGCCCCTGATGCCGAGGCGCACCACGTTGGTGCTGCTGCTTCCGGTCTGGGGCGGTCTCATCGTCTTCACGGCGCTGGGCCAACCCCTCCAGGGGCTGCTGGTCGCGCTCGGCGGCTACATCGTGTTGTTCGGCGGCGGCCGGCCGCTGCGGCCGCGCCTGCGCGCCTACGCCCTCGCCGCCGTCGGGCTGCTCACCGCGGTGGCCGTCGGCATGGTGGTGGCGGGGTCGTCGCTGCTCATCCTGGCCGGATACCTCGCGACGGCGTTCGTGGCCGTGTTCCTCAAGCGCTGGCTGGATCCCGGCCCACCGGGGGCCTACTTCTTCGTGCTCATGATGGGCGCGGGCACGCTGCTGTCGGGCAGCGGCATCGGCGTGCCGCTCACCTTGGCGTACATCGCGCTGGGGTCGTTGCTGGCCATGCTCGTGGGCGCGCTCGACGCCGTGCTCACGCGCCCGGGGCCACCCCCGCTGCCGCGCCCGGCCCCGTTCCCCGACCGCGTGGTGCTGGTGCGCATCTGCCTTGCGGTCACCGCGGCGATGACCGCCAGTTGGCTGCTGGCCGACCGGCACCCGTTCTGGACGGTGCTGGTGGTGGTGCTGGTGCTGTCCTATCCAGGCGACACCGGTCAGCTCACCGTCCGGGCACTCTCGCGCCTGCTGGGGACCGCCGTCGGCGTCCTCGTCTTCCTGCCGTTGTCAGGCCTGCATTTGGGCACGGCGGGGTTCGTGGCTGCTCTGTGCGTGCTGCTGTGGTTCGTGGCGCGTTGGACGGCGCGCAACTACCTGATCGGCTCGGTCCTCATCACCGTGCTGGCGCTGTTCATGTCGGTGCCGCTCATGCCGGCCGAGCCGCCCGTGCAGCTGGCGATCGACCGGGGCGTCGACACCCTCATCGCCGGCGTGATCGCGTTCGCCGCACTGTGGTTGTTCCCGTTCAGGGCACGGCGAGCGCAGCCGCCGACGCCTCCCGCCGCGACGCCTTGAGCTGCGACAGCAGCGGGATGAAGCCGGTGGCCGCCACCACCGTCGCCGCCCCGATGAGCCAGGGGTAGGCGACCGCGCCGATGAGCGCTGCCACGACGGCGGACGTGAGCACCTGCGGCACGTTGAACATCATGTTCATCGCCGCGCCGGAGCGGCCCTGCAGGTTGAGCGGCAGCTCGAGTTGGCGCAGGGTCACGGTGGCCACGATCATCAACGGCATCGACATGCCCAGCAGGGCGATGGCCACGGCCACCACCACGACGTGCTGGACGGTCAGCGCCGCGAACGACGCCACGAACAGCGCCAAGCCCACCATCATCAACCGGTCATAGCCCCACTTCTTCAACAGGCGCGCGGCGTTGAGCCCGGCGATCACCGCGAAGACGCCCTGCACCGAGATGAACACCGACAACATCTCGGGGCGCAGCCCCAGACCGGTGTCGAGGATGGGGAAGATCAACGCGTTGATGGCACCTCCGGCCAGCACCGCCAGGGCCAGGGCGAGCGTGAAGCGCCACAACCGCGGGCGCGAGTGCAGCGCGCCGAAGCCCTCGAGCGACGTGTGGAACCAGTGTCTCTCGCTGGAGATCTCGTTCCTGGTCTCCGTGATCCTGATGTTGGCCAGCAGCAGCGCGTAGACCAGGAAGGCACCAGCCGTCGCCACGAGGATGGGGCGCATGCCCCACAGCGCGAACGCGCCGGCCGCGCCCAGCGGGGCGATGATCCGCAGGCCCTGGTCGATGCTGCCGAACAGGCCGTTGGCGGCGGCCAGCAGGTGGTCGGGCAGCGTGTCGCGCAGCAGGCCGCCCTGCGCGGCGGCGTTGAGGTACGTCGCCAGCGAATAGACGAACGTGACCACGAAGATCAGCCACAGCTGCGAGGCGTCGGTCACGGTGAGCAGGCTCAGCACCGCCAGCGCGATCAGCGTGTTGGTGCCCACCAACAGCCACTTGCGCGAGAACTTGTCGGCCAGCAGGCCCAACGCGGGGGCGAAGAGCGCCGGCACGCCCAGGAAGATGAACACCGAGGCCGCGAACACGTCCGAGCCGGTGAGCACCTTCACCCAGATGCCAATGGTCAGAAAGAGCGCGGAGTCGCCCAGGTTGCCGATGGACCACGCCGTGACCAGCTTGCGGTAGGTGGGGATGCGCAGCGCCTCGCGGGTGCCGCCGAACTCCTCGGTGGACACGCTCATCGTCCCTCCTCCTGCGCTTCGTCGGCGTCGACGGCGGGGCGGGCATAGTGCGCCAGGTCCGGCGTGCTGGCCATGAACACCGTGTTGCGCTGCGCGCCCTCGGGCCGAAGTGAGCCGTCGGTGTTGCGCTCCTTGAACGGTTGGAACAGCGCCAGCACGGCGTCCATGAGTTCCTCGTGCTCCTCCTCGGTGAGCCACAGCGCCGTGTGCGCCAACAGCGTCCGGTTCATCGCCTCGGTGGGCAGCGTGGGCATGGCGCGCAGGAAGGCCTCGAGCCGTCCGGTCTCCTGCGCCAGGACGGCGGTGCCCAGCGCGGTGATGGCCGGCAGCGACGCCGGGTCCTCGGCCGCGAACGACTGCGTGCGGTCACGTGCGGCCACCTCCCAGGGGCGGCTCTTGGCGTCGCCGGATTCGGCACGCTTGATGTAGCCGTGCTTGGCCAACGTGCGCAGGTGGAACGAGCAGCTGGCCACGGATTCGCCGATGGCCTCGGCGCACTGCGTGGCGGTGGCGTGCTCCACACCGGAGAGGTAGTCCAGCAGCGCCAGGCGCGTGGGGTGCGCGAGCGCGCGGATGCGGGTCGGGTCCGAGGTGTGGTCGGCGTGTCCCTGGGGTGCGGTCATGACCCCACGGTAAATGCTAAAGAACTCTTTCGCAAGAGTTCTTTAGCATCAGTATGGGATGACGTCGCGGAACTGGCGCAGGTGGTAGCCCAGGCTGCTGTCGCTGTGTGCCTCGGCCGCCGCCACCGTCGCCAACACGACGGTGTGGTCACCACCCGCCACGAACTCGAGCTGCTCGCACCGCAGCCAGGACACGGAGCCTTCGAGGCGGGGGAGCCCGTGGTCGTCCTGCCAGGCGAGGTCGGCGAACCGGTCGGGGATGTCGCGGCGGGCGAAGCGGAGGGCCACCTCGCCCTGGCCCGCGGCCAAGATGTTGATGCCGACTCGGCCGGTCTCGCGGATGCGCTCGATCATGCCGGAGCGGTTGTCCAGCGCGAAGAACACCATGGGAGGCGTCACCGACAGGGAGGCGAAGGCCGACACCGTGGTGCCCGTCGGCACGCCGTCGAGCATGGTGGTGACCACGGTCACCGGCGAAGGCACGCGGGCCATGGCCTCGCGGAAGCTCACCTCAAGTTCGTGCACCCGTCCACCGTAGTCGCTCGGCGCGGTGGCGCCTACGACGCGGTGGGCGGGTGCCCGGCGACCCTCAGTCCTCGTCGACGTGGTGCATGCCCTCCACGTCGTACTGCAGGGTGGCGCCGTCGGCCTCCTCACGCATCTGGCGCGGGGCGATGGCGCGGGCCAGGTGGTACACGGCGATCGTCACGATGGTGCCCAGCGCGATGCCGCCCAGCTCGAAGTCGCCGATCGGCACCTTGACGTCGCCGATGCCGATGATGATGCCCGCAGCGGCCGGGATGAGGTTGACGGGGTTGCCGAAGTCGACGTGGTTCTCCTTCCAGATCTTCGCGCCCAGCAGGCCGATCATGCCGTAGAGCACCACGGTGATGCCGCCGAGCACGGCCGAGGGCGTGGCCGAGATGACGGCGCCGAAGACGGGCGAGAAGCCGAACAGGATGGCCACGATGGCCGCGACGACGTAGGCCGCCGTCGAGTAGACGCGCGAGGCCGCCATCACGCCGATGTTCTCCGCGTACGTGGTGGTGGGGCCGGCGCCGACCGCGGTGGCCAGCATGGAGGCGGCGCCGTCGGCCGCGATGGCGCGGCCCATGAGCGGGTCGAGGTCTTCCTTGGTCATCTCGGCCACCGCCTTGACGTGGCCGGTGTTCTCCGCGATCAGGGCGATCACGACGGGCAGCGCGATGATGATGGCACCGAGCGAGAACTGCGGCAGGTGCAGGCCGACGACGTTGGTCGTGGCGCCGAACTCCCAGGTGGCGAGGTCGGTGACCGGGGGCAGGCCGAACCAGTCGGCCTGCTGCACTGCGCCCCAGTCGACGCGCAGCTGCTCGGTCACGGTGCCGTCTGCACCCTCCTTGACCATGGGGCCGAACACCACGTCGGCCAGCCAGCTCAGCACGTAGCCGATCACCAGCGACAGGAAGATCGCGATGCGCCCCCAGAAGCCCCGGAGCCCGATGGACAGACCCACCACGATGAGCATGACGACGAAGGCGAGCCACGGGTCGACCGGCCAGTACACGCCAGCCACCACCGGCGCCAGGTTGAAGCCGATCAGCATGACCACCGCGCCGGTCACCACGGGCGGCAGCGCCTTGTGGATCACGCGCGCGCCGGCGAAGTGGATGATGATGCCCACCATGAACAGCAGCAGGCCGACGACGAACAGCGCCCCGGTCAGCGTGGCGGGGTTGCCGCCCGCCGCGTAGATGGCGGTGGCGACGCCCACGAATGAGGCCGAGGAGCCGAGGTAGCTGGGCACGCGGTGCTTGACCACGAACAGGAACAGCAGCGTCGCCACGCCCGACATCATCACCGCGAGCTGCGGGTTGAGGCCCATCAGGAGGGGGAACACGAACGTGGCGCCGAACATGGCCACGACGTGCTGGGCGCCGAGCCCGATGGTGCGTCCCCAGCCGAGGCGTTCGGTGGGCTTGACCACCGCGTCGGGGAGGAGGACTCCGTTGTTGTGCAGCTTCCACATGAGGGGGGCTTCCTTTCGTCGGCGGAATGTTACTCGCGCGCCCGCCCCCGCAGGAAGCTCGGGTCCCCGAATGAACGCGGCGGCTGCGTGCCGCCCGGCACTGCTCCGACGTCGCCGGTTAGGGTTGGGACATGGCGCATGACGTGGTGGTCCTCGGCGCGACCGTGGCTGGTCTCACGGTCGCCCGCCTGCTCGCGTCCGAGGGCTTCGGCGTCGTCGTGCTCGACCCCAACACCGAGGGGATCAGCGCCGCCATCGGCCACGGCGTCGCCGCCATCGGGCACGCCTCCACCGTGGCGAACATGGCCCACTTCTACGGCCTGGCCGCCGCCCGCGAGCACACCCGCCGCAACATCGCCGGCCTCGCGCAGATCAACTCCGTCCTCCCCGACGCCCAACGCCTGCAGATGCGTGACAACTCCCTTCCGGGCGGCGACGAGGGGGAGACCCTGCAGCTGGCCGAGCTGTACCGGGGCGAGGGTGGCAAGGCCGACGTGCTGGTGGCGCCCGACGCCATCGCGCTCATGACCGAGGTCCTCGTCGTGGACCCCGCGGCCTACGCCGTCGAACTGCGCAGGGCCGCCGTCGCAGCGGGGGCGAACGTGGTGCACGGCGTGACCGTGACGCACCTCACCAGGCGCGACGGCGCCACCCGCATCTACTTCCGCAACAACATGGCCTGGGTCCACGACATGGGACACGTCACCGGCATGGCGGTCATCGACACCCTGGGCGTCAGCCCCTGGGGGCGCGTGGCGCGGATCGGGCCGGCGGAGTACGTGCCGGTGCTGCGCTGCACGCCGGCCGAGCCGGTGACCGAGGTGTCGCTGCACGCCCGGCCCGACGTCTGGATGGTGCGCCCGACGGGGGACACGGCCCTGCTGCTGGGCCAGAAGACGACGCTGAACGGCGTGGCGGACGCGTCCCGGGCACTCGAGGCCTGGGCCGTGGCGAACCTCGGCGCGACCGACCTCGAGCACAGCCGTCTGGCGATCGACCCGAGCGACCACGGCCGGCCCGTCGTCGGCGCCTCCGCCATCCCGGGCGGGTTCTATGCCCGGGGCAACGGCCGGGGCGAGCTGATGAACGGCACCGCCAGCGGGCACTACCTCGCGCGACTGCTGGCCGGGCACCAGAAGAGCGGCAACGCCCTGCCCCCCATCAGCAAGCTGCGGGCCTTCGGGTCGCGGGTGCTGCGCAGCCTCTGACAGACACGAAGGGGCCCCGGAGTCGTCGACTCCGGGGCCCCCTGTGGTGGTTGCTCAGCTCTTGAACATCACGATGTTGTTGAACACCCATTCGTTGTTCTGGCTGAAGGAATATCCACCCATGGGCCTGGCGGTGGCGGCGTACACCGTCGTCCACGTGTACGAGCGGCACGCACCACGGCCGGTGGCCGCGGTGTCGCACTCGGTGCGCCACTGACGGCCGGCGGAGGTGAACTCACCGGCGGCGCCCAGCGGGTTGCCCTTCCAGGCGTCCCGCGTCATGAACGGCAGGTAGGTGAGGTTGTTGAACACCCAGCCGCTCTTGCGCACGAACTCGCCGCCCTCGATCTGCACCACGGTGGCCCAGATCTCCGTGCGGCAGCGCTCGGTCTGCGAGTAGTCCTCACAGGTGGTCATCCACTGGCGGCCGTTCAGCTCGTGCGTGCCCGCCAGCGTGTAGGGCGCCGTGCGGACGAAGTCGGCACCCGGCTTCGTCGGCGACGTCGTCGGCTTGGGGCTGGGCGACGTCGTCGGCTGGGTCGACACCGACGGCGACGGCGACGACGTGGGGCCCGGCTTGCGCTGGACCTTCAGCGTGAACGTCACCTGCGAGGTGTTGCCCTCAACGTCCGAGACACTGACGGTCACGCCGAACGTGCCTGGGCCGGTCGGGGTGCCCGAGAGCTTCCCGGTGGCGTCGACCGTCAACCACGACGGGTTGCCAGCCAGGGTGTAGGTGAGGGGCTGTGACTGGTCTGTGGCCGACACCTGCAGTTCGAAGGCCTCCCCGACGGTGGCGTTCTGCGCAGCGATCTGCGAGACCTCCGGGCCAGTGGCGTCGACCACGAGCAGGGCTGCAGTGGTCACCACGTTCGACGTGCCCACGGCCCGCACCACCGTCTCGCCGGGGGCGAGCGAGGTGGGCACCGCGACGGAGGCGGTGAACGCGCCCTGGGCGTCGGCCGTGGCGTTCACCACGGTGTCGCCGATGGAGACCTTCACGACCTCACCGGATGCCCATCCGGCGCCGCTGACGGTGACGGTGTCACCGGCCTCGGCCTCGGCGGGCGAGACCGTGATGGCGGCCGCGGGCAGCGGCTCCGGCTCTGCCGCGGCGGCGGCGCGGACGCCGAGCTCGCCCGCGTGGGCCCACGCCTGACCGGCAGCGGCCGGCGTGGTGGCGAGGAGCTTCACGTAACGGGCGGTCACCGGCTCGTCGAACGTCACCGTCTTCGGGGCGGTGTTCTTCTCGAACGTGCCGCTGGCGACGGTCTCGTAGACGGCGTCGGCCGGCTGGGCGTACTGGGCCTGGCGCAGCTGCGCCGCGGTGGGTGCGACGAAGGTGCCGGCCGTCGGGACCTGGATGGAGTACCCGCCGATCTGGCCGTTGCAGACGGCCGGGTCGTTCGACGAACCGCAGTCGCTCTTCGGGCGCGGGGTGTAGACGAACGACTGGAACGTCTTCTCCGAGCCCAGGTCGAGCACGATGTAGTGCGGGTAGGCGGGGCTGCCGCCCGACCACTGCGTGTGCCAGAACGTCGACGGATTGCCGTCGATGGCGGCCGACACGAAGCCGTTGGTGGGGCCCTCACCGGTGACCTCGGCGCTGTCCCACGCCGCGATCCCCTGGACCGGGACGATCGACGGATCCACCAGCTGGATGCCGACGGTGCCCGAGACCTCGAGGTCGGGCCCGACCAGCTTCACCCGCAGGGTGCCCTGCGTGCCCGTGTTGGGGGCGCGGACGGTGAACGACGCGGTGCCGTCACCCTCCCCGACCAGCTGGCGCACGGGGGAGACCTGCCAGCCCTCCGGTGCCTCGACGACGAGCTCGCTGCCGGCGGGGGCGCCGGTGTAGTTGACGGTCACGGTGCCGTCGGTGGAGTACACGAGCGAGTCGGGCGCGTCGGCGACGGTGACCTTGACGTTGCCGTCGATGGTGTAGGTGCCACCGGCGGTGGCAGTGAAGGACACGACGCCGTCGGCACGCGTGGAGGCGACGGTGGCGCCGGAGCCGTCACGCACGGTGACGGCGCCGCCGGCCAGGGTCGTCTTGACCTTCACCGGGCCGGCGTTGCCGGTGGTGAGGCGGACCTGGTCGGTGGCGCCGGAGGACCAGGTGGCGCCGACCGTGACGTCGTTCCAGGCCTTGATGCCGTCGAACGAGCCGTCGGCCCAGGCGGCGGGGACCGCCGGGAGGACGGTGATCAGGCCGGGGTCGTTGGCCACGAGCATCTCGTTGATGCCGGAGGTGGCGCCGAAGTTGCCGTCGATCTGGAACGGCGGGTGCGCGTCCCAGAGGTTCGGGTAGGTGGAGTTCGAGATGATGTTCTTCACCATCTGGTGGGCGTGGTCACCGTCGAACAGCTTGGCCCAGAAGTTGATCTTCCACGCCATGGACCATCCGGTGCCGCCGTCGCCGCGGTGGACCAGCGACTTGCGGGCCGCCTCCGCCAGCTCGGGCGTGGTGTTGACGGAGATGTTGCGGCCCGGCCACAGGGCGTAGAGGTGCGAGACGTGGCGGTGGCCGATCTCGCCGAGCTGCTCGGTGCCCTTCCATTCGAGGAGCATGCCGGTCTCCTCGCTGATGGTGAGGCCGTCGTCGGTGTCGGCGAGCGTGGTGCGCAGGCCGGTGACCTCGGACTCGAGGCCGAGGACCTCTGCGGCCTCGATGGTCGACTGGAACAGTTCGGTGGCGATCTGCTGGCTCATCGAGGCGCCGGCCACGAACGGGCCGTGCTCCGGCGAGTACGAGGGGTTGGCGACGAGCTGGCCGTCCCGCGGGTCCTCGACGAGGTACTGCTCCCAGAACTTCGAGGTCTTCTTCAGCATCGGGTAGGCGGTGGTGCGCAGGAAGTCCTCGTCACCGGTGTACAGGTACTTCCACCAGAAGGCCTGCGCCAGCCAGGCGTTGGCCTCGGGGAACCAGAAAGCGGTGGACCAGTCGAACACGCCGGTGAAGCCGAAGGGCGTGGTCTCGTTCATCACCATCCAGGAGTCCTCGATGCCGAGCACGTTCTGCGCGGAGGTGGCACCGGCGCCGACGAGGGAGTCGATGTAGTCGAGGTACGCGTCGTAGGTCTCGGGCATGTTGCCCGACAGCGCCGGCCAGTAGTTCATCTGGACGTTGATGTTGGTGTGGTAGTCGGCCGACCACGGCGGGTTGTTGACCTGGTTCCACACGCCCTGCAGGTTGGCCGCGCCCAGCACGTGGTCACGCGACGACGAGATCAGCAGGTAGCGGCCGTACTGGTAGTACATGGTCTCGAGCGTGCGGTCTGCGGCGGAGGTGCCGCGGTACGCCGACCGGGCCTGGTTCGTGGGCACGGTCAGGGCCGCGCCGTTCAGGTCGAGCTTCACACGGTCGTAGATCGCCTTGTAGTCGGCCTGGTGGGCCGTCTTGACCTCTGCCCAGCCCTTCGTCTGCGCGTCGGTGACCCGCTGGGTCACCTCGGCCGCGACCTCGGCGGCCGTGCGGCCGTCCCGGTAGGACTTCGTGATGTCGGCGTTGTACTCGGCGCCGTAGTCGGTGGCCGCGGCCCACACGATCGTGGCCGAGTTGGCCCCGGCCACGGTGATCGTGGCGCCGGCCGCCGTCGTCGTGCCGCCGTCGGTGACGACGTCGGCCTGGGCGTTGTACTTCAGCCCGTTGTTCGGCGACGTGCCGGCCAACGTGATGCGCGAGCCGGAAGCCGTGACGGTGCCGCTGCTCAGCGCCTGCTGGTCTGCGGCCATGCCGGACTGCAGCTTCTTGTCGTAGGTGGTGGTGAAGTTCACGGCGCCGGGCTTGTCGGCGGAGATCTTCATCATGACGACGTTGTCGGGGTACGAGGCGATGTACTCGCGCGTGAAGGTCGTCTCGCCGACCTTGTAGGTGACCTTGGCCACCGAGTTGTCGATGTCGAGGGAGCGTTCGTAGTCGGTGGGGGTGCCGACGCCGTTGTTGAACGCGAACATCAGCTTGCCGAAGGACTGGTAGTTGCCGTAGCCCACCTTCGGCTGGCCCAGCTTGCCCGCCACCCATCCGGCGGTCGCCTCGCCGGTGGTGTTGATGACGTCGCGCACCTCCTGCAGGTTGGCGCGGCGCTGCGCGACCTCAGCCTCGGGGTAGTTGCCGTAGCGGTAGCCGGGCACGCCGGGGCCGCCGGTCCAGAGGGTCTTCTCGTTGAGGAAGACCTCGTCGTTGGCCACCTGGCCGAAGATCGACGCGCCCAGCGCGCCGTTGCCGATGGGCAGCGACTCCTCCTGCCAGCGGTTCAGCGGGGCGGGTGCGGAGTACTTCAGGACCAGCGGGTCCTGCTGGGTCGTGGTGGGGGCCGCGTTTGCCGTTTGCGACAGCACGGGCGTTACAGCCGTGGTGGTGACCAGAGCCGCCGATACTGCTGCAACGATTGCCTTTGATAAGCGGGACATCGTTGACCAACCTGTGTCGAATGTGGACAGTTCCGGGCCATTCTTGTGCTCACAAGGTGCGTCAGGAACGGGGAGCCCCAAAGTGCGCAGACCGGTTGAGCCTTGTGCGGCAGCGCGCGTCGAATGGGTCAGACCCAGGTGTTGCCCAGCCACATCCGCGCCCACCAACTGCTCCGGCTGATCAGGTCTGCGGTCAGGATGGGGTAGAGGTAGACGAAGTTCGCGATCACGAGGGCGACGATGAACCCGGCCACGACGGAGCGCAGCATCCGCTGGGGATGGTCCGCCGGGCCGATGATCTTGCCGATGGCCATGGCCAGGGCCACGGTGCTGAACGGGATCATCATGATCGCGTAGAAGAAGAAGATGGGGCGGTCGGCGTACTGGAACCACGGCAGCCAGACGGCGGCCAGCGCCAGGACGGGCACGGCGAAGCGCCAGTCGCGCTTGATGATCCACCAGTAGAGGCCGAGCAGCAGCGCCAGGGCGGCGGCCCACCACAGGAACGGCGTGCCCATGCCGGAGATGATCCGCATGCACGTGTCGCCGACGGCCTCGCAGCCTTGGGTGCCGGGCTGGATGTCGTTCTCGGCCTCGATGCCGATGGGGCGCAGCATCAGGATCCAGCTGGCCGGGTGCGACTCGTACGGGTGGTCCGTCTCCGTCATCATCTTCTCGCTGGTGTGGAACTCGTAGGCCTGCTTGTGGTACCACATGAGCGACGCGAGGGCCTTGCCGAAGAACTTCACCAGCGGGTGGTCGGGGTTGTGCTCGCCCCAGTCCCGGGTGTAGCCACCGGTGGTGCTCAGCCAGCCCCACCAGGTGACCAGGTAGGCGGGCACGGCCACGACGACGAGCTGCACGAACGCGGCAGGCGCGTCGATCACGAGCGAGAGCCACTTCCGGTACCGGGCGCCGGCGAGCTGCCGGGCACCCAGGTCCCAGATGACGGCGACGATGCCGAACACGGCCAACAGGTAGATGGTGTTCCACTTCACCGCGCAGGACAGGCCGAACAGGATGCCTGCGGTGAGGCGCCAGGGGCGAAACAGCAGGAGCGGGCCGAACCGGCCCCCCAGGTCGACGAGGTCATGGCGCCGGAGGTGGTTGGCCAGCCGGTGCCTGAACCAGTCGCGGTCCGCGACCAGCGCGGCGACGGCGGCGACGGCGAGCGTGGCCTGGAAGATGTCGAGCAGCGCGATGCGGCTCATCACGAACGCGAGCCCGTCGAACGTCAGGAGCAGGCCGGCGACGGCACCCACCAGCGTGGAGCGGGACAGGCGGCGGGCCAGCCGGATGGTGAAGAACACCAGCAGCGTGCCGAAGATGAGCGCCATGAAGCGCCACCCGAACGGGTTCATGCCGAACATGGCCTCGCCGGCGCCGATCAGCAGCTTGCCGAGCGGTGGGTGGACGACGAACGCGGCAGTGTCCTCCATGCCGCTGAGGTCCCCCTTGAGGAGGAGGTCGTTGGCCTCATCCGTCCAGTTGCGCTCGTAGCCGGACTGCAGGATGGCCCAGGCGTCCTTGGCGTAATAGGTCTCGTCGAAGAGCACCTTGTGGGGGAAGCCGATGTTGTAGAAGCGCAGCGCGAAGGCCATGAGGGTGATCGAGATCGTCACGATCCACCCGAGCGTCCAGTCGCGGAGGCGGCCGTCGTCGAGCGCCCTCAAGGTCGTTTGCACACAGGCATCATAGGCTCTACCCATGCATGACCTGAGCGACGGAAGGCTGATCCTTGCAGCCACACCGATCGGTTCGTCCGACGACGCCAGCCAGAAGCTGCGCGACGCCCTGACGACGGCGGACCTGATCGCGGCGGAGGACACCCGACGTTTCCTCACCCTCACCAAGCGGCTCGGCATCGAGCCCGCCGCACGCGTGGTGAGCTACTTCGAGGGCAACGAGGCCAGCCGCACGCGGGAACTGGTCGACGCCGTCGCGGCGGGGCAGCGCGTGGTGCTGGTCACCGATGCCGGCATGCCGTCGGTCAGCGACCCCGGCTACCGGGTGGTCACCGCCTGCATCGACGAGGGCCTGCGCGTGACGGCGGTGCCCGGCCCGTCGGCCGTGCTGACGGCGCTTGCCGTGTCGGGGCTGCCGGTGGACCGGTTCTGCTTCGAGGGCTTCCTGCCGCGCAAGGCCGGGGAGCGCCGCCGTCGGCTGGGGGCACTGGCGACGGAGGAGCGCACGATGGTGTTCTTCGAGGCGCCGCACCGGTTGGAGGACTTCCTGTCCGACGCCGCCGCCGAGTTGGGGGCCGGCCGCCGTGGCGCCGTGTGCCGCGAACTGACGAAGCCGTACGAGGAGATCATCCGCGGGCCGTTGTCCGAACTGGCGCAGTGGGCCGCAGGGGAGGTGCGCGGTGAGGTCACCGTCGTGATCGCGGGCGCCGAGGCGCCGGAGACCTCCGCCGACGACGCGCTGGCGCTGGTTCGGCAGGCCATGGCCGGTGGTGCGAAACTGTCTGCTGCGGTGGCTGAGGTGGCCAAGGTCACCGGCACCAACCGCAAGGCACTGTACGCGGCCGCGCTGGCCGACAAGGAGAAGTGATGAGCGTCCTCGACGAACTGGGCCTGCCCCCGCTGCCGGAGGCGTTGCCGCGCCCGGTGGTCGACAACCACACGCACCTCACGTCGACGGCGGAGTACTCGGGCCTGCAGGTGGCCGACAACCTGGCGCTGGCCGCCGGGGTCGGCGTCACGCGGCTGATCGAGGTGGGCTGCGACGTGGAGAGCGCCAGGTTCGCCGTCGAACTGGCCGGCGCGGACCCGCAGGTGCGGGCGGCGGTGGCGCTGCACCCCAACGACGTGGCCCGGACGTTCCTCAAGGCGGGGGAGTCGCGGCTGGAGGCCGACCTCGCCGTGATCGAGGAACTGTGCGCGGATCCCGGCGTGGTGGCCGTGGGCGAGACGGGCCTGGACTACTTCCGCACCCGCGAGGCCGAGGGGCGCCGGGCGCAGGAAGTCGCCTTCAGACGGCACGTCCAGTGGGCCAAGCGCCTCGGGAAGACGCTGATGATCCACGACCGCGACGCGCACGACGACATCCTCCGCGTGCTCGACGACGAGGGCGTGCCGGAGCGCTTCGTCATGCACTGCTTCTCGGGCGACGCCGACTTCGCCCACCGTTGCCTGGAGCGCGGCGGCTGGCTGTCGTTCCCCGGCGTGGTCACCTTCGGCTCGGCAGAGGCGCTGCGCGAGGCCGCGCTGGCCACGCCGCTGGACCGGATCCTGGTGGAGACGGATGCGCCGTACCTCACGCCCAAGCCGCAGCGGGGCAAGGCCAACGCGCCCTACCTGCTGCCGCACACCGTCCGTTTCCTGGCCGAGTTGCTCGACGTGGACCTCGCCGAGTTCTGCGACCAGGTCACGGCCAACACGTTCGCCGCGTACGGCGGGAGGTGGGGAGATGCCTGAGCTGGGGCTGCTGGACCCGTCGTCGGTCCGGAAGATCGCCGCGGAACTGGACCTGCGGCCCACCAAGCAGCGGGGCCAGAACTTCGTCATCGACCCCAACACCGTGCGGCGCATCGTCGACCTCGCCGAGGTGGTGGCCGACGATGTGGTGCTGGAGATCGGCCCAGGCCTGGGGTCGCTGACGCTGGGGCTCCTGGAGCGGGGCGCCACCGTCGTGGCGGTGGAGATCGACGACCGCCTGGCGCAGCGTCTCGAACGGACGGTGCGCGAGCGGATGGGCGACGACGCGGCCGGCCGGTTGCACGTCGTCGAGGCCGACGCGCTGCAGGTCGACCAGTTGCCGCTGGCGCCCACCGCGCTGGTGGCGAACCTGCCGTACAACGTGTCGGTGCCGGTACTGCTCCGGATGTTCGAGCTGTTCCCCGACTGGACCCGCGGCCTGGTCATGGTGCAGTTGGAAGTGGCAGACCGGTTGGTGGCCGCCCCCGGCTCCAAGGTCTACGGCGTGCCCAGCGCGAAGGCGGCGTGGTACGCCGAGACCTCGCGCGTCGGCACGGTGCCACCGAAGGTGTTCTGGCCGGTGCCCAACGTCGACTCGGGGCTGGTGCGCATCACGCGGCGGCCCGCTCCGGAGACCACGGCCACCCGCGCGCAGGTGTTCGAGGTAGTGGACGCCGCCTTCGCGCAGCGGCGCAAGATGTTGAGGGCCGCGCTCGCCGGGATGGCAGGTTCGTCGGCTGCCGCGTCCGCCGCAATCGAGGCGGCGGGCCTCGATCCTCAGCTGCGCGGGGAAATGCTTGACATCGAGGCATTTGCCCGTATTGCCGAACGACTTCTGGGGTAGGTTTCATGCCGTGAGCAACACGGTGCGTGTGCGCGTGCCTGCGAAGGTGAATCTCGCTCTGAGCGTCGGTGGGACCGACACTCAGGGCTTCCACGAGCTGGCAACGGTTTTTCAGGCCGTCTCCCTCGGCGACGAGGTCACCGCCGAGGTCGCCCGGCCCGGTGAGTTCAAGTTGGCGTTCCACGGCGAGGGTGCCGCGTTCCTGCCGGTCGACGACACCAACCTCGCGATCAGGGCCGCGAAGCTGCTGGCCCGTCACGCCGAGCTCGACGACGTGGGCGTCTCGCTGGTCATCCGCAAGCGCATCCCGGTGGCCGGCGGCATGGCCGGCGGCTCGGCTGATGCCGCTGCGGTGCTGGTGGCCTGCTCCGCGCTGTGGGGCCTCGGGCTCACCCGTGAGGAGCTCCACCCCTTGGCGGCAGAGCTCGGCTCGGACGTGCCCTTCCTCCTGCTGGGCGGCACCGCCATCGGCACCGGCCGCGGTGAACAGTTGGCGCCGCTGATGACGTCGGGCACCTACCACTGGACGTTCGCGCTCTCGCACACCGGGCTGTCCACCCCGTCGGTGTTCAAGGAGTTCGACCGGCTCTCGACTCCGGGCCAACCGGCGGTGGCCGACGAACTGGTCGAGGCGCTCCGTGCCGGCGACGTGCCCGCCGTCGGGGCCGCGCTGTCCAACGACCTCGAAGAGGCGGCCATCTCGCTGCAGCCCACGCTGGCGCACACCCTCAGGTTGGGTCGCGACGCGGGCGCGTTGGGTTCGATCGTCAGCGGCTCGGGCCCGACGTGCGCGTTCCTCGCGGGCTCGGAGGCGCACAGCCACGAGATCGCCGAGGCCCTGGCCGTGTTCAGCGGCGTCAGGGCGGTCCGACGCGCCTACGGCCCCGTCGCGGGAGCGCAGGTGATGGGATGAACGACGAGGTCGACGCCGTCGTCGCCGCCTGGGAGCGGGTGCGGCCAGACCTGGAGCTGGCGCCGCTGCAGGTGTGGTCGCGGATCGACCGGCTCGCCGGCATCCTGGCGGTGCAGCGCAAGGAGGCATTCGCGCAGCACGGCATCGAGGGCTGGGAGTTCGACGTGTTGGCCGCGCTGCGTCGCGCCGGAGACCCGTACCAGATGACGCCCGGCCAGCTGCTGAAGGAGACGCACGTCACCTCAGGCACCATGACGAACCGGGTGGACCGGCTGGTGCACAGGGGAGCGGTGACCCGAGAGCCCGACCCCAATGACGGCCGTGGCGTGCTGGTGTCGCTGACGGAGCACGGTCTGACGCTCGTCGACGCCGCCATGGCGACGCTGATCCGGCTCGAGGCGGATCTGCTGGCGAATTGGGAACAGACGGACCAGGACCGGCTGGCCCACTACTTGCGGCGCCTGCTCCTGGGCTCGTCCTGAGGCTCCTCCGCCGCTGCCTGCTTGTCACGTCGCTTGTCGATGGTCTCCATGATCAGTTTGGGGTCTGGCTTGAGGTGCGCCATGCCGTTCCAGGCGAGGTTGATCAGATGCCGCGCCACCACCTCGCGTGACGGCTCACGGTTGTCCAGCCACTGCTGACCGGTCTGCGCCACCAGCCCGACGAGGGCCTGGGCGTACAGGCCGGCGAACTGCGGGTCGTGGCCCAGGCGGGTGAACTCTGTGGCGAGGAGGTCTTCGACCTGTACCGCGATGTCGCTGAGGATCGACGCGAACGATCCGCCCGTCTGCCCCGAGGTGGGGACGGACGAGGGGTCACGCGAGAGGATGCGGAAGCCGTCTGGCCGCTGCTCGATGTACTCCAGCAGCGCCATGGCCCCGCGTTCCAGCAGTTCCCGCGAGCCGGCGCCGGGCGTGGTCAGCGCGCTGCGGATGGCGTTGTGCAGCGTCTGCGTCTCCCTGTCGACGACGACGGCGTAGGCGCCCTCCTTGCCGCCGAAGTGTTCGTAGACCACCGGCTTCGACACGCCGGCGCGGGCGGCGATCTCCTCGACCGCCGTGCCCTCGAAGCCCCGCTCGGCGAACAGCTCGCGGGAGATCTCGATGAGCTGCTCCCTGCGTTGGGCCGCCGTCATCCGCGTCCGCGAGCGGCGGGCACGGTTGGGCGCGGCGGGAGTGGTCACTGCCCCAGTCTGGCCCATGCCTCAGGCGCGCGCCAGCCAGCAGCCCTTGATGTGGTCGTCGACGTGCCCGATCGCCTGCATCAGTGCGTACATCGTGGTGGGGCCGACGAACCGGAAGCCTCGTCGGCGCAGGTCCTTGCTGAGCGCCACCGACTCCGGTGTGCTGGCGGGGACGTCGAACCAGGTGAGTGACGCCTGCTCCCGCGGCTCGGGCGCGTACCCGGCGATGACGTCTGCCAAGCGTTCGCCGTTGTCATGCATCTCGTTGAGCGCGCGTGCGTTGCCGATGGCTGCCTGGATCTTCAGCCGGTTGCGGATGATGCCGGTGTTGGACATGAGCACCTCGACGTCGTCCTCGTCGAACTCCGCCACCACCGCAGGGTCGAAGCTCGCGAAGGCCTCGCGGAACGCCTCGCGCTTGCGCAGCACCGTGATCCAGCTGAGGCCCGCCTGGAAGCCCTCCAGGCAGACGCGTTCGAGCAGCTCATGTTCGTCGTCCGAGGCCTCGAGCGGGCGGCCCCACTCCTCGTCGTGATAGGTCTGGTAGAGCGGGTCGTCGGCGCCGAAGCAACGCACCTTGTCCATCTGGTTCTCCTTCATGGCAGGAACAAGTCTCGCTTCCACTCTGGCCACTTGGCTACCGGAATTTCGATGGTTTCGGCTGCTGTGGATAACCCTCGGGCCCCTTGGTAGACTCACCGGAGCCTCAGACGAGGCTGATCCCCGGTTGGTCTTTCGGCAGGGCCCGCCTGACTTTGAATCAGGATTAGCGAAGTAGGTTCGACTCCTACCCGGGGAGCGCAGAGCGATCGCGATGAACAGCGCGCGGTCAGAGCAACTGCCGCAGCACGTACGGCAGGATCCCGCCATGCCGGAAGTACGCCTCCTCTGCGGGGGTGTCCACCCGGACGATGGCGTCGAACTCCAGGTCATCGGCCGTCACCGTGACCCGCTCGGGCAGGGTGTCGCCATCGGCCAGACCGGTGATGGTGAAGACCTCCTCGCCGGTGAGACCGAGCGATTCCGCCGTCGTCCCCTCAACGAATTGCAGGGGCAAGACGCCCATGCCCACCAGGTTCGAACGATGGATGCGCTCGTAGGACACGGCGATGACCGCGCGGACGCCGAGCAGCGTTGTGCCCTTCGCGGCCCAGTCCCGCGACGAGCCCGAGCCGTACTCGGCGCCGGCAATGACGACGAGAGGTGTGCCCTCTGCCTGGTACCTCATGGCAGCGTCGAAGATCGACATCTGCTCCCCATCAGGCAGGTGACGCGTCACGCCGCCCTCCGTTCCGGGGGCCAGCAGGTTGCGCAGGCGCACGTTCGCGAACGTGCCCCGGATCATCACCTCGTGGTTGCCGCGGCGTGAGCCATAGGAGTTGAAGTCCTTGACCGCCACACCCTGCGCCTGCAGGTACTGGCCGGCCGGTGACTTCGGGCTGATGGTGCCGGCTGGCGAGATGTGGTCCGTGGTGACGGAATCGCCCAACAGCGCCAGCACTCGGGCCCCACTGATGTCCCGGACCGGCGTCGGCTCGGCCGTCATGCCGTTGAAGTAGGGCGGCTTGCGAATGTAGGTGGAGTCGGTGGACCACGCATATGCGTCGCCCTCCGGCACGTGCATGCCCTGCCAATTCTGGTCGCCGTCGAACACATTACTGTAGCCGTCGGAGAACATCTCCGCACGCACGTTGGCCTCGACCACCTCGCGGATCTCCTCCTCTGTCGGCCAGAGGTCGCGCAGGTAGACGTCGTTGCCGTCGGCATCCTTCGCGAGGGGGTCGCTGAGCAGGTCTGTGTGCAGGCTGCCGGCGAGGGCGTAGGCGACCACCAGCGGTGGGGAGGCGAGGAAGTTCATCTTCACCTCGGGGTGGATCCTGCCCTCGAGTTGCGGTTGCCCGAGAGCACCGACGCGACGTTGAGGTTGTTGCCCGTCACCGCCTGGCTGACCTCAGGGATCAACGGTCCGGAGTTGCCGATGCACGTGGTGCAGCCGTACCCGACGTTGTGGAAGCCGAGGGCATCCATGTACTGAGTGAGGCCCGCGCGGTCGTAATAGTCCGTCACGACGCGGGAGCCTGGGGCCAGGGTGGTCTTGACCCACGGCCTGGGCCTCATCCCGCGCTCGACGGCCTTCTTCGCCAGCAGCGCCGCACCGATCATGACCGACGGGTTGGAGGTGTTCGTGCACGACGTGATCGCCGCGATCACCACGTCGCCGTGGTCCACGGTCGCCTTGGTGTCGTTGATCACCACCTTGACGGCGTCGCTCGGCCAGCCGAGTTGCGCATTGGCCGTGAGCTCGGCCTCCGTGAGCGTGCGCGGCGGGGCGTCCTTGCGGGGTCCAGGGGTCAGCGCCGCGGGATCGCTGGCCGGGAACGAATCCGAGGAGGTGTCGTCGACGCCGCCCGCCGCCGGCTCGAACGTGCTGCGCTCCCCTGCAAGCAGCCCGAGCACTGTGGCGGGCGCGTCGCCCAGCGGGATGCGGTCCTGTGGGCGCCTGGGTCCGGCTATCGACGGCTCCACTGTGGAGAGGTCCAGCTCGACCACCTGTGAGTAGTCAGCCGGCTGGTCCGGGTCATGCCAGAGTCCCTGCGCCTTCGCATACTGCTCGACGAGCGCGATCTGAGCCTCGCTGCGGCCCGTGAGTCTCAGGTAGTTGAGGGTCACGTCATCGATGGGGAAGATGGCGACGGTGGCGCCGTACTCGGGGCTCATGTTGCCGAGGGTTGCGCGGTTCGCGAGCGGCACGCTGGCCACGCCTGGGCCGAAGAACTCGACGAACTTGCCCACCACCCTGGTCCGGCGGAGCAACTCGGTGACGGTGAGTACCAGGTCGGTGGCAGTCGTTCCCGCGGGCAGTTCGCCGGTGAGCTTGAGCCCGACGACCTCCGGGATGAGGAGGCTGGCGGGCAGGCCCAGCATCGCCGCTTCCGCTTCGATGCCGCCCACGCCCCAGCCGAGCACGCCAAGCCCGTTGACCATGGGTGTGTGTGAGTCAGTGCCGACGAGCGTGTCGGGATACGCCTGGGTCACGCCGTCGCGCTCCTTGGTGAACACCACGCGGGAGAGGTACTCGAGGTTGACCTGATGGCAGATGCCTGTGTCTGGCGGCACCACGACAAAATCGGCGAACGACTCCTGCGCCCAGCGGAGCAGCTCATATCGTTCCTGATTGCGATCGAACTCGAGCTGCGCGTTGATGCCCAACGCTCTGGGTGAGCCGAAGGCATCCGCGATGAGGGAGTGGTCGATGACGAGCTCGCCGGGGATGAGCGGGTTGATCCTCTTCGGGTCCCCACCCAGGTCGGTCATGGCGTCGCGCATGGCCACCAGGTCGACGACGCACGGTACGCCGGTGAAGTCCTGCATCAGGACCCGCGCGGGAGAGAACTGGATCTCGCCGCTCGCGGTCTCCGGCGTCCACGCGCGGAGGGCGTCGATCTGCTCCTTGGTGACGAGACGCCCATCCTCGTTGCGCAGGAGGTTCTCCAGGAGGACCTTCAGGCTGTAGGGCAAGCGGGAGGCGGTCGCTACCTTGTCGAGACGGAAGATCTCGTAGGAGTTGTCGCCGACGTTCAACGTGCTGCGGGTGTGGAAGCTGTTCACGATGGATACCTCTCCGACGGTGGTCTTCGGGAGCCCGGACCGGAAGGCTTCGGGTTGTGCATCCGAAAACCGCGTACCTGTGCCAAGCTACCCAGTTTCGGAGATGAGGGTGCGGTCTACTGGATTACGGTGTGGCCCCCGGCCCGCATCGTGGCGCTCGAGTGCCGGGGCACATCACTGGTAGCGGCCCCGGCGATGCACGAGGGCCTCCACGTCGGAGCCCGGGAGTTCGACGGATTCGATCACTGCCCTCACGAGCAGCCCCCACCCGGCGTGCCCCGGGTTCGCGTCGAGGAGTCTTACGCCGGCCCAGGCCGCAGCATGGACCAGGCGGGGGCCGCGCGGGTCGTCGCTCCACTCTCCGGTACGGAACGGCCCGCCAGGGGACGGTGCCACGCGGGCGAACACGTCGGAGAGCCAACCCTGCCCATGTGGCAGGACGTTGACGGTGGCCAGCCCCGTCCTGCGGAACAGGGTCCACCAGTCGCTGTCCTCGTCCACCAGCGCCACCAATTCAGCGGGCTCCCCGTCGGCCACCAGCACGGACGAGATGGTCCACCCATCGCGCGTGGTGCCGTCGGCGCTGGTCCAGATCGTGACCGGGGACGGCATCAGGCCGCGGAGCCTGCGGACCGGGTCGCGCAGGTCTCGCGGTGGCAGGAACGGATGGTCACTGTGGATCGACATGGTGCGAGTGTGCCCCGGCACCCGAGGGATAGGGTGGGGGAAGTCAAGAGATCGAGGAGCAAGGATGCCCACTCTCGCCATCGTCGGTGCCGGTTCGCAGTTGGGGGCCGCCGTCGCCCGTAGGTTCGCTCGCGAAGGGTTCGCCGTCGCGCTGATCTCCCGCACCGCCGAGCGGGTCGAAGCGGTCGCCGAGGAGTTGCGCGGCGAGGGGATCAACGCCCGCGCCTACGCGGCCAACGTCAAGGACCGCCCAGCGCTCCGGGAGGCACTGGATGCCGCTGCGGCGGAGCTCGGCGCCATCACCGCCCTCCAGTACAGCCCGCTGCCGGCCCGTGAGTTCATGCGCCCCATCCTGGAGACGACGGTGGAGGACCTGCAGTCGGCCATCGAGTTCTCCGTCTACGGGGCCCTGACGGCGGCCCATCACGTGCTGCAGAACATGCGCTTCATGGGCGGCGGCACCATCATCTTCGTCAACGGCGGCACGGCCGTGCGCCCACTCGCGAAGTTCGGCGGGACGTCCGTCGCCTTCCACGGCGAATCGGCGTTGGGCGCCGCGCTCCACGAGGCCCTCGAACCCGACAACATCCATGTCGGCCAACTCGTCATCCCCGGAGGCATCATCGCCGGGCATCCCCGCAAGGACCCTGTCGCCCTCGCGGAGAAGCTGTGGTCCATGCACACCGAACGAGGCGAGTTCCGGGTCTTCGCAGGAGACATGGACGCCGACGGCTGACCGTTACCCCGGGGTCCGGGCAGCTGCCCGGCACTCACCGCCACGCAGCGGTCCGCCCAACGCCGCGCTGATGTAGCAGACGTCGAACAGGCCGGCCGTCAACGGCAGGATGCCCCAGACGATCGATGCCACACCCCAGGCGGACCCGGCTGTGGCGAATCCCGCCGTCAGGAAGGCCGTACCAGCGACGACCCGGAAGACACGGCCCGTCGGACTGTTGATCCAGACCCCGAAGCCCGAGCGGTTGAACGCCTCTGCCCGGGTGCTCACATGAGTTCGCATGGTGTTTCCCCTTTCAGCAACTGAATGTGGTGGCGCCCTCGTCCGGCGTCTGGGTGAGACGACGAGAGGCCGGCCCCAAACCGGGAGCCGGCCTCTGGCCGATCACTGGGTCACTTCAACTTCAGCGAGACGAGCTGACCCGAGGGACCCTCGAACAGCGACTGCGTCAAGGCATAGAGGGTCGAGCCGCTGATGTCGATATCCGAGGGCAGCGGGGCCTCGAGGACCGTGGTCATCTCCATCGTCCGCGCGTCGACCTTGTAGACGGCGCCGCCGAACAGTGAAGCGACGTACAGGTCGCGGCCCTGGAAGGCGATGCCGGTCGGGGAGAGCAGCCCGGTCACGTAGGGCTCGGCCTCACCGGTGCGCAGGTCGATGCTGTAGACGGAACCGCGAGCACCGAGGCTGGGATCCTCCGGGCCGCCCGGGAGCAGGCCGACGTAGAGCTTGCCGCCGGGCCCGAACTCGATGTCCGTCGGGACGGCCTCGAAGCCGTACTCCAGGCCGCCACAGGACGGGACACCCATGCCCGCCGCGGCCTCATCGGAAATCATGGCCATCTGCGCGGGCAGTACGGCGACGGTGGAGATAGCGCCGGTGGTCAGGTTGACGGCCAGCACTGCGTTGGCGCCCGCGTCTGCGACGTACGCGGTGTTGCCGCGGACCGCCACGGAGTAGGCGTGTGAATCCACTTCGACGTCCGCGCCGGCGTAGCTGGCCGGGATGCCGAGCTCACCCAACTCAGCCAC
This sequence comes from Tessaracoccus lubricantis, assembly GCF_039544535.1. Taxonomy (NCBI): domain Bacteria; kingdom Bacillati; phylum Actinomycetota; class Actinomycetes; order Propionibacteriales; family Propionibacteriaceae; genus Tessaracoccus; species Tessaracoccus lubricantis. The sequence continues at coordinate 37,277 of NZ_BAABLV010000005.1, read as the reverse complement.
ACACTCGGGGTTGGCCTCGGCGTCCTCCACCGACAGGCCGTAGCGCACCTCGGCGTCGAGGTTGTTCTCGATCTCGTGGGTGGCGAGCTCGTCCGTGATGGTGGTCACGTTGCCCTCGGCATCGATGGCCTGGAGGATGCCCACCATGGGCCGCGGGTCTTCTGGGCCGGCGCCCATGCTCTGAAGGAAGTAGAGGGTGTCGCCCTGGTAGTCGACCCCGCCGATCTCCCATCCCTCGTCTGCATGGACGGTGGTGGCTTCACCGTCGGTGACGGTCGACAGCATGCCCGCGAACGACTGTGCCACCGCGACGGTGCCATCCGGGCCGGCGGACAGGTGGAGCGGGGTGGTGAGCCCGCCGGTCACGACGGTGGGGTCAGAACTGGGAGCCGCCTGGGCCATGCCGGCGGGTACGAGGACAAGGAGGGTAGCTGAGGCCAGCGCCACGCTGCGAAACTTCATGAGATCCCCTTTGAGTAGTCGGCCAACCTCGACTGGTCGACCGCATACGGGACAGCCTGTTCAACGGCCCCCGTCAAGTCAATAGTTTCCAGCCCTCTCTTGGGCAACTGGCTGCTTGCGGTCCCGTTTTCGCACGCGTCCTCATTCCTGGTAGCGCCAGGCTGGTGAGGATTCGCTTTGTTGGGGTGGGGGTTGGGGTGTTGGGCGTGGTGGTGCCTGGGTGGGTGCGGTGAGTCCGCGTGGTAGTCGACGGCCGAGGTTGTGTCGGCGGGGTGGTCGGCGTTGGCTGCCGTCCCGGTTGCGGCCCGGTGGCTGGTCCGGCGAGTGTTCGTAGCGGATGGTGCGCAGTTGGAAACGGCGGTGGAGTTTGGGTGTTCTGCCGGGGTCGATGTGTGTGGGTGGGGTGAACCACGGCAGTCCGGTGTCGGGATCGAGGTGCACATGCCACTGGGATTCGGGTGACTGGTCCGGGTCTGGTTCCACCAGCCGGTGATGATGGGGACACAGGAGGACGGCGTTGCCGAGGCAGGTGAGGCCGTCTGCCCACCAGGGGACGATGTGGTGTGCTTCGCAGGCGCGGGGTGTGGTGGTGCAGCCGGGGAATGCGCAGCCCCCGTCACGCAGGATCAGCGCGGTACGGATGGCGGCGGGGAACATCCGGTGGGCCCTAGCCACATCCAGCGGGCGGGAGTCGGATCCCAGGACGGCGGGGATGATGTCGGCGTCGCAGGCGAGCCGCCGCGCGTCGCCGGCGGAGAGCCCGTCGAGGTTCTCGGCGCCGATGATGCCGGCCTTGCCGAGTCCGGTGATCAGGGTGTGGTAGTCGAGGGTGATGTGCACCTGGGGCCGGTCCCCACCGTGCGCGGGCAGGTTCCCTGTGGCGGCGGCGGTCTGGATGAGCAGCATGAACGCGTCGGCGCGGCGCATTTCCTTGTCGGGGAGTTCGTCGGCCTCACGGTAGGACGACAACGGCGGCTCCACTGCCTCCAACTGAGCCCTCAGCAACTCCGCCCTCGCCACCGGGAGGAGTCCGGTGATCTTCATCCCGCCGTGGTGGTCGGGGGTGATCCGCAGGAACCTGTTGCGCATCGCGCGACGGTCCTGCGCTTCGAGTTTCTTCTTCTCGTCTGCTTCGGCGCCGTCGGGGTCGACCATCTCGTACAGCTTGACCGACAGGGCGCGTAGTTCGTCGGGGCCCAGTTCGTGGGCGTGCCGCAGGATCGACTCCTGACACTTCTCGACCTCAGCACGGCCCAGGGAGACGGGCAGTTTCCGCAGCGCATGCACGATGGCCTGGACCTGCTCCAACGAGACCGTGCCGTCGCGCAACGCGGCGGCGATCAGTGGGAAGCGGCCGCCCAAGTCGAGCGCCAGCTTGAACGCGGCCCGCGACTGGCCCGTATTCGCACGCACGGAGTTGCGCACGCCTTCGACGGTCATCAGGTCACCGGAAGTCCAGGCGTCCTCGAGGAGGTGGAGCTCCAGCCCGGCCAGTTGTGCCTTGGTTTCGGCGATCAGTTCGACCAGGCGGAGGCGTTCGGGCCGGCGGGCGCCGTCTGGGCTGAGGGAGGCAGCAGAATCCCACAACGCGGCCATCGCGCGTTGCAGCAACTCGACTGTCTCGTTCATGACCACTATTCTAAACGAACATGGGGTCAATATCGATGACGTTTGTCATCGAATCCCCAAACGTCTTTGGTGACGGTGCTGGGTCGGCTGCGGGGCCCCTTCGTCGTGTCCTGGTGCTCGTTCCTCGCACATGCCACGCTCAGGGACCGTGTGCGGCCCTTCGTGGTGGCTCGATGCTTCCTTCGATTGATTCGCTCGTTCCTCGCGAACACTCAGGACAAGCGCAAGCTCGCACACGCCACGCTCAGGGACCGGCCCTTCGATGGGCCACGCTCAGGGACCGGCCCTCTTGGCATAGTGTTCAACCATGCGTGAGCGCAAAGACATCAAGAGCTGGCTGACCGACATGGACGGCGTCCTCGTCCACGAGAACGTGGCGCTGCCCGGCGCGGCCGAACTCATCGATCAGTGGAAGGCCGACGGGACGGAGTTCCTCGTCCTGACCAACAACTCCATCTTCACCCCGCGCGACCTCGCGGCACGTCTCCGGGCCTCGGGCCTGGACGTGCCGGAGGAGCGCCTGTGGACGTCCGCGCTGGCAACGGCCGACTTCGTCTCGCAGCAGAAGCCCGGCGGCTCGGCCTACGTGATCGGTGAGGCCGGCATCATCACCGCCCTCCACGAGAAGGGCTTCATCATGACGGACCGCAACCCGGACTTCGTCATCGTCGGCGAGACCCGCACCTACTCGTTCGAGCAGGTCACCACCGCCATCCGGCTGATCGCGGCGGGTGCCCGGTTCGTGGTCACCAACCCCGACGCCACCGGGCCCAGCCCCGACGGCATCATCCCCGCCACGGGCGCCATCGCGGCGCTCATGACCGAGGCCACCGGCCTCAAGCCGTACGTCGTCGGCAAGCCGAACCCCATGATGTTCCGCTCCGCCCTCAACAAGATCGGTGCCCACTCGGAGGAGACGGGCATGATCGGCGACCGCATGGACACCGACATCATCGCCGGCATGGAGGCCGGGCTGCACACCGTCCTGGTGCTCACGGGCATCGAGACGCAGGAGAGCCTGAAGATCCGGCCGTTCCGCCCCGTCGAGGTGCTCGACGGCGTGCATGAGCTGGTCCGCGACTACCAGGGGCCCACGCACCCGGCCGGGTAGGTCGTCGCTCACAGAAAAGTGAGGAACCTGAGCCCCTGCCGCAATGTGGGGTAGGCACGGCAGCAATCTTCGAGCCGTTGGCTAGGGCTGTGCCCGGGAGAACCGGGCGAACAGCTTCAGCCCAGCAACCCGAGGAGACCACATGGACCGCAAGAAGCTCAGCACCTCACTCCGGCTCGCCGCCGCCGCCCTGATCGGAGCCTCCGCGCTCACGGTGGGCGCCACCGGCATCTACGCCACCCTCAACGCCACCGCCGAGAACGTCACGCCGCAGGAGGCCGCGTCGGGGACGCTGTCGCTCACCCTGGGCGCCGGCGCCGACTCCGCGGGCTTCGCCGCCAACATCGCCAACCTCGCGCCTGGTGACGTCGCCAACCGCTACGTCACCCTCACCAACGGCGGGTCGCTGGCCTCGACGGGGCTGAGCCTCGGCGTCACCGCCACCGGCACCCAGTCGCTCATCACCGACGGTGTCACCAGCAAGGCCCTGCGCGTCACGGTCACCTCCTGCTCCGTGGCCTGGAACGCGGTGGACGGCACCTGCGCCGGGACGACGAAGACCGAGGTGGCGGCCGCCCCGCTGTCCGGGTTCGCCGCGGCCAAGTCGTTCGTCGCCACCACCGGGCTCGCGGCCGGTGGCGCCGCGCACCTGCAGGTGGGCGTCGCGCTGCCGGACCAGGCCGAGACCACCGTCAACGGGCAGTTGCCGGCGGGCACCGTCCAAGGCGGCCAGGTGGCACTGACCTACACGTTCAGCGAGACCCAGGCCGCCCCGGGCACCACCCACCGCTGACGCGACATCAGGGGAGGAGAGGAGTGAGACGCAGTCTGGTTGCAGCGGTGACCGCCCTGGTCCTGCTCCTCTCCACCGCGCCCAGCGCCTCGGCGGCCCACCGCGCGCACGCCGAGGCCACGATGAGGGCGACCGCCGCCACTTGGGGGGTGGTGGCGGTGGCCCAGGGCGCGGCGCCCACCATGTCCCCCCTCACCCTCACCTGGGTCAACGTCAAGGGGCTCCGCTACGCCTTCGTCGACCTGGTCAACGTCGGCACGGTCCCTGTCAGCTCGGCCACGCTACTGCTGGACTCCGTGCCGGTCTCCGGGGGCAACAACACGGCACCTTGGCTCTACTTCGACGCCTGCGTCGGGGCCGACTGGGACGCGGTCTCCGGCAGTTGCTCAGGCACCACCGTGCGCGTCGGGGCCAGCGCGGGCAATGCGCTCACCTCCGTCGTGCCCATCACCACCGGTGGGCGCCTCAGCATCCGCGTGCTGCACTCGTCGAACCCCAACCACTTCCGATCAAGCCTCCAGGTCTCGGTCTCCCATGACCAGATCCGCGCCTCCGCCACCACCAACAGCTGACCGTTCGAGAGTGAGCCACGTACATGAGCGATGACACCGAAGCCAGGCCTGCGCCGCGGGTCAGGCGCAGCCGTCGCGTGGGCAGCGTGGTCGGTTGGGTGCTGCTCAGCGCGCTGGTGCTGTCCTGCGTGGCCCTGGCCGTCATCACGACGGCAGGAAACTTCCACGTGACGCGAGTGCTGTCGAACTCCATGGCGCCCACGTTCTCGGTGGGGGACCATGTCATCGTGCAGGACCGCCCAGCGGCGGACCTGGCCGTCGGACAGGTCGTCGTGTTGCCGCAGCCCGACAGCGACACGCTCTTCATCCACCGCATCCTGAGCGTGGACCACACCCCTGACGGGCCTGTCGTGACGACGCAGGGCGACAACAACCCGGCTCCGGACGCCTGGACGTTGCGGGTCACCTCGGCGACGGTGCCCGTATACGTCGCGGCCATCCCGACGCACGGGCTTCCCCTGCCTGCGGTGCGTCCGGGGACCTCTTCGATCCTGCTGGCGTTGGGCCTGGGGGCGCTGTCGCTGCTCCTGTTCCTGCCCGGGCGCACCGGCCGCGAAACCGCTGATCAGGGCCGGGCCTGACGTAATCGGGGCCGGGGTGGGATTCCCCCTCGTTTGCTGGCAGAATCGCCGTGGACGAGAGGGGGAGCGACCGTGGGGGTGTCGTTCACAAGCGGTCAGGCCCAGGGCATCGAGGACTTTGTTGCGCAGCGGCGCGAACGTGTCGCGGTCTCCGCGATCAGCGAGTTGCGGGCCGCGACCGCCGAGGAACTGCCGGCCCTGCTCCACCGGTTGGCCGGCAAGCTGGATGTCTTCGGCTTCCCGACGGCGGGTGCTGCGGTGCGGGAACTCCTGGGCGACCTTCCGGATCAGCTCGCCGAACTCGAGCACCGCGCAACCCACATCGCCTCAGTGCTGCAGCGCGAGGTGACGCCGTGACGCAGCCGCTCATCCTGGTGGTCGAGGACGACCCGGACCTGCGGGAACTCATGACGGTGAGCCTCGCCAACTCGGGCTACCGCACCGTCGAGGCCGCCGACGGCGACTCCGCCCTCGAACGCTTCCACGCCCACGCACCGCACCTGGTGCTGCTCGACATCGCGCTGGGCCCCCACTCCATCGACGGCCTCGAGGTCTGCCGCCGCATCCGGCGCCACAGCGACGTGCCCGTGGCGTTCCTCACCACGCATGCTGACCCGGTCGACCAGATCGTCGGGTTCTCCTCCGGGGCCGACGACTACGTGACCAAGCCGGTCAACCACCGGCTGCTCCTGGCGCGCATCGCCGCCATCCTGCGCCGCGTCAACGGATCCGGCCGGACGAGCGACCCCACCGAGTTGACCGCCGAGGGCATCGAACTCGACCTCGTCGCCCGCACCGTCCGCGTCAAGGGGACCCCCGTCGACCTGACGCGCATCCAGTTCGACCTCCTCGTGCCGCTGGTGGAGGAACCGCGCCGCGTCGTGACGAGGGAGCAGCTGGTCGAGCGGGTGTGGGGGCAGTGGTACGGTACCGACCACCACCTCGACGTCCACCTGTCCCGACTCCGCCAACGCATCGTCGAAGCCGGCGGGCCGAGAGTGGCCCATGCGGTCAGAGGGGTGGGATACCGCTTGACCAGCTGAGGAGTAGCAATGTCGCCCACGGTGCTTGTCGTCGAGGACGACGCAGACGTCCGCTCGCTGATCGAGTTCTCGCTCCGCCTCGACGGTGTCTGGACCGTGCAGGCAGCGGCAAGCGTCGCGGATGCGCTCGTGGCCCTCGAGGCCGGCGACGGCATCGACATCGTGCTGACCGACGGACAGCTGGGGGACGGCACCTCCGAGACGGTTCGTGCCGCTGCCGCTCCCCGCCCTGTCGTCCTTCTCAGCGCCTGGGCCGACGGCCCATCCGCCAGCAGGGTGCCCGAGACGGGGTATGCGGCGCGGATGGCCAAGCCCTTCGACCCCCTCGCGCTCTCCGCGGTGCTGACCGCCGCCCTGGAGGGCGCGTCCGGCGCCCCGGACGGGGAGGGCTGAGCATGGACACCACGGAGGAGCTCCTCACCGCTGCGCTGGACGGTCTGGTCGACCTGCACATCCTCGTCGGCCCGTCGCGCCACGACGACGGCACCCTGCAGGACCTGGTGGTGCTGCTCGTCAACCAGACGGCCCTCGACGCCTGGGGCGTCGAGCGCGAGGACGTGCTGGGCGTCGGCCTGCTCGACCTGCTCCCCGGGCTGCGCGCCGCGGGCGTCCACGGGCGGCTCGTCGACACCCTGGAGACCGGCCGCCCCACCATCCTGACCGGCCTGGAGTACGCCAGCGAGATGCTGGGCAGCGTCGCCTACTTCGACGTGCGCGCGACGCGGGTCTCGGGCGACAAGGTCAGCATCAGCTGGGCGGACGTGACCTCCCGTCACCTCGCCGCCGCTGCGGCTGCCGAGGCCGGCCGGCGCTACCAACTGCTGGCCGAGAACGCCTCCGACGTGGTGCTGTGCGCCACCGAGTGGGCCGTGGAGTGGGTCTCGCCGTCGGTGGAGTCGGTCCTCGGGTTCAGCCCCCAGCAGCTGCTGGGCTCGGCGCTCGAGCGGCTCGTCCACCCCGACGACGCGCCCATGGCGCGAGCGGCCATGGGGCCCCGCACTGCAGGGCCGCGCCACGCGGAGGCGCGGCTGCGGTGCGCCGGCGGCGGCCACCGCTGGATGGACGTGCGCTTCAACCTGGCGGGCTCACAGGCATCGGGCGAGGCGCTGTGGGTGGTGTCGTGTCGCGACATCGACGCCGAGGTCTCGATGCGCCGCCGCCTCCGGGAGGAGCGCGCCATGTTCGAAGCCATCGGCACCTCCGTGACCGACGCGTTCATCACCGTCAACGGTGCCGGCACCGTGGTGGCGTGGAACCACGCCGCCGTCGATATGTTCGGCTACGCCGAAGCGGAGGCGCTGGGTGAGAGATACCGCCTGTTCCTGCCCAAGCGTTACTGGGGCGTGGTGGAGCGGTGGCTCGCAGACCCGACTGGCCCAGAGCTGCGCGCGGCAGCCGAACGCACGCACCGGGTGCGCGCCCTCCGCCGCGACGGCACCACGTTCCCCGGCGAGTACTCCCTGGCGGTGTGGAGCAGGGACGGTGCCGACCACGTCACGGTGATCCTCCGGGACACCACGCGGCAGCAGGCGGTGCTCGACCACCTCGAGCGGAGTCGCCAGGAGCTTGCCGAGGCCCAGCGACTCGCCCGGGCCGGGAGCTGGACCCACAACGCGAAGCTCGACAGGTTCGAGTGGTCCGACGAGCTGCGCCGCATCTACGGCCTGCCCGTCACCCGCGAACTGACCACGATGGAGGCACTGACTGACCCCATCGTCGGCGACGCGCGCCAGAGGGCGATCGATGCGCTCGAGGCGGCGCTGGCAGGGGCCGGCAACGCCGAGGTCGAGTTCGACCTGCGCCGGGGCGACGGCGAGGTGCGGCGCGTCTGCGGCCGCATCGCCTCCTCCATCGACGCGCGCACCGGCGCGGTGCAGCTCAGGGGGAGCGTCGTGGACATGACGGAGGCCCACCGGGCCGCGGAGGTCCGCGTGCGGCGCACCGCGCGGCATGCCGATTACCTGGCCCGCGTGGAGCACACGCTGCGCACGCACCTGTCTGTGGTGGAGGGGTGGTCGGGCATCCTGGAGCGCTCGTTCGACGACCTGGCTCCGGCCGTGCGCGACGAGGCGATCGGCGCGATCCGCCGCAACTCGACGTCGCTGGTGGCGCACGTCAAGGGCCTGATGAACGAGTCGGCCTTCCTCGCCCGGGCCGACGCCATCGAGGTGGGGCCGGTGGATGCCGCGGCCGTGGTCTCGACGGTCGCGGCCGACTACCAGGGCCTGGCGCAGGACCGGTACCTCAGGGTGTCGCCGGCCTCCGGCGTCACGGCCACCGCGTCCGCCGAGGGCCTGGACACCATCGTGCGCCACCTGGTGGAGAACTCGTTGCACCACGCCCGGGAAGGCGGCGGCGTCGAGGTGCTCACTCGTGAGGTGCCGGGCCGGACCGTGGAGATCGTGGTGCGCAACGACGGCGACCCCATCCCCGACGACGTCCAGCTGTTCGCCCCCTTCGTGAAGGACCGCGCCTCCGGTGGCAACGGGCTCGGCCTCCACGTGGTGGCCACCCTGGTCGAGGCGATGGGCGGCCGCGTGGCGGGCGGCAACCGCACCGACGGACCCGGCGCCCAGTTCGTCGTCTCCCTGCCTGCGGGCCAGTAGCCCGTGCGCTAGTCGAGGCGCTGCAGCCGGTGCATCAGCGCGTCGAGTTCCAGCCGCAGTTCCATGGTGCGGGCCCGCAGCACGTGCGCAGCCCTGCGCCGCATCGCCGGGTCGACGTCATCGTCGTCCAACAACTCGAGCCAGCCCTCGATCACGGTGAAGTGGGTGGCGATGACGTGCTGCTGCTCCCTGGCCCGGGCCGTGGCCGCTCCGCTGCGTCCCGCGCTGTCGGGGGTGAGGGGAACGGTGGCTGTCACGTGACCATCATCCCCGCCCACCCCTGTCATCTCGGTCCCTTTTTCCTCACCGGAGCCTCACAGTCCGCATCCGGCCATGGGCTGGGGTTCACCGAACCGACACCGGCACGACACCTTCAGGCAACCCCCCGTTGTGGGGGCTCCAGTAGGAAATGACAGGACGTTTCCCCCATCACAGGAGCCCCCATGCCCATCCTGTCCACCCGCTCGCTGGCCGCGCTGGCCACGGTCGCGTCGTTGATCAGCCTGTCGCTGGTGACCCCGGCGCAGGCCAAGCCGGACGCGTTCCGCGACGACTCCGCCATCGTCGTGACCGACGCCCAGCTCGCCCCCGAAGGCACCCTGCTGACCAACCGCTCCGACGCGGCCGTCGCGCCCGGCGTGCACTACACCTCCTTCGACCGCTACGCCCCCAACGGCTGGGTCCGCGGCGACCTCCTCACCCTCGACCTCACCAGCGACGGCTTCGAGCTCGACTACGTCAACTCGGGCAAGGTGGCCGCGACCGACACCCTCACCCGCCAGCTCGGCAACGCAGGCGCCATCGCCGGCGTCAACGGCGACGGCTTCGACATCAACGACACGGGCGCACCCGTGGGCCTCGGCGTCCGCAGCGAGGGGGAGGTCGTCTCCGGCTACGCGCAGGGCGCGGGGCATCAGCGCGGCCCCAGCGCCGTGATCGGCAAGGACGGCCTCGCCCAGGTGGCGCAGCTGTTCCTCGAGGCCACCGCCACCGACGGCGAGCACACGCTGCGCATCGACTACCTCAACGCCCCCAACGTCTCGGCCGGGGCCATCGCGCTGTTCACGCCGCAGTGGGGTGACGTCGCCGTGGCCCGCACCCTCAACTCCGGCGCGAACCTGTGGCAGGTGCTGCTGCGCGACGGCGTGGTCGTCTCGTCCGGCCCGAACGTCGACGCGGCGCAGCTCGCCGACAACGAGCAGGTCCTCATCTCCCGCGACGGCGGCTCCGCCGAGCTGGCCCAGTTCACCGTCGGCGAGAGCGTGGACGTCGACTACGAGCTGCGCGGGGCCGACGACATCTCCGCCGCCATCAACGGCTTCTTCCCCGTGGCCATCGACGGCGAGGTCGTCACCCGCAACGACACCGACCTCCACCCGCGCACCGTCCTCGCCATCACCGAGGACGGCAGCCAGATGGCGCTGCTGACCGTCGACGGCCGTCAGGCCAACTCGCGCGGCATGACGGAGGTGGAGACCGCCGACTTCTTCCTCAGCAAGGGCTACCACCACGTCCTCAACCTCGACGGTGGCGGCTCGTCGCAGATGAACGCCCGCCTCGCGGGCCAGTCGGCGCCCACGATCCGCTCGGCCCCGTCCGACGGCGGCGAGCGGCACACCGCCAACTCGCTGGGCATCTTCCACTCGGGCGACGGCTCGGGCGAGGCCCGCGGCTTCTCCGTGGTGGCCACCAACTCGCTGATGCAGTCGGCCGACGCCGACGCCTCGAAGGACCTCCACCTCTTCACGGGCCTGAGCCGCGTCGTCACCGCGCAGGCCTATGACGAGAGCTACGCCCCGGTCGATGCCGCCCCCAGGTGGAACGTGCTGGGTGCCAATGCCCGCGTCGAGGCGTCCGACGCCGCCGACACCGTCGTCCTGACGGGCCGCGCCGCCGGCACCACCGAGGTCGTGGTGGGGCAGGGCCAGGAGGTCAGCCGCCAGGAGATCGTCGTGCTCGGCGAGCCGGTGCGCATCTCCACCTCGACGCCACAGGTCAGCTTCGCGTCCATCTCCGCCCGCGACACCTTCCAGGTCTTCGGCCACGACAACCGCGGCTTCACCACCTGGATCGAGCCGCGTGACGTGCAGCTCGACTATGACCCGGCCGTGCTGAGCATCACCGCCGACGGCGACCGCTTCGTCGTCACCCCGAAGGTGGAGTCCGGCTCCGCGCTCATCCGCGTCACCGCGGCCGGCGTGCAGACCGAACTGGCCGCCAGCATCGGCCTGGCCAGCACCGTCGTCGACGAGATGGACTCGATGACCGGGTGGAGCGCCACCAAGTTCCCCGCAGCCGTGGGTGCGACGGCCTCGCTGGCCGTGGGCCAGGGCCGCGACGGCGGCAACGCGATCGCGCTCGACTACTCGCTGACCGGCACCACCGCCACCCGCGCCGCATACCTCGCGGCGAGCCCCAACATCGCGCTCAGCGGCACGCCGCAGAAGCTCGGCGTCTGGGTGTACGGCGACGGCAAGGGCGCGTGGCTGCGCGCCAACGTCTACGAGTCGACCGGGGGCTCCGCCAAGACCATCAACGTCGCGTCCAAGATCGACTGGACGGGCTGGCGCTACGTCGAGGCCGACATCCCTGCCGGGCTCAACATGCCGCTGCGGTTCTTCCGCCTCTACGTGGTGGAGACCAACCCGGCGCTTCAGTACTCAGGCCGGGTGCTGTTCGACGGCCTCACCCTCCGCTCGGCCCCCGAGCTGCCGGCGCTGGACATCCCGCAGGAGACCAACGCCGCACTCGTCACCGACGGCACGGTGCCCGCCGGCTTCTGGCGCTACGCGGTGGTCTCCGACGCCCAGTTCACCGCCGACAACCCCACCTCCGACGTCGTGGCCCAGGCCCGCCGCACGCTCCGCGAGGCGCTCGCGGCTGACCCCGAGTTCATCGTCATCGCGGGCGACTGGGTGGACAGGGGCTTCGCCCAGGACATCGCGCTGGCCAAGCGGGTCATCGACGAGGAGGTGGGCGGCCGGGTGCCGGTGCACTACGCGCCGGGCAACCACGAGTACGCGGGCCCGTCGAGCCTGGCCGAGTGGATCAAGGTCTTCGGCGAACCCAGCCACACGTTCGACCACAAGGGCACGCGGTTCATCTTCCGCTCGACGCCCGGCTACACGCTGCGCTCCGGCGGCTTCGACCAGATCGTCGACCTCAAGGCGCAGCTCGACGACGCGGCCACCAACGAGGACGTCAACAACGTCGTCGTGGTGCAGCACCACCCGATGACGGACCCGACCGCCACCGGCGGCTCTGCGCTGAGCGACCCGAAGGAGGCCGCGATGCTGGCCGACTGGTTCGCCGAGTTCGCCAAGGAGTCGGGCAAGGGCATCGCGCTGCAGGCGGCCGGCGTCGGCCTGTTCCACGCCTCGAGCACCGACGGCGTGCTGCAGCTCATCAACGGCAATGCAGGCAAGGGGCCCTCGGGCTCGCCGTCGTGGGGCGGCTTCACCGGCTGGGCGCTGGTGGGCATCGACCCCGCGGCCGAGCCGCAGCCCCTGACCGAGCGTCGCTGGGAGCAGCCGCGCCAGTGGATGTCGGTGGAGTTCCGCCCGCACGTGGACGCCCTGGTGATCGACGCGCCCGTGGCCGTCGTCGTGGGGGAGCCCGCCGAGGTGACCGCCACCGTCGTCCAGGAGAACCGCCGGGTGCCCGTGCGCTACCCGGTGGCCGCCGACTGGGTGGTCTCGGAGGGCGTGGAGTTCGACCCGGCGACGGGCCGTTTCGTGGCGCTCGCCGCGGGCAACCACACCGTGACGGTGACCGTCAACGGCACCACGGTGGAGGCCACCGTGGTCGCGTCCTGACCTCCGACCACCAGCTTCGGGGCCCCGCGGTTCGCCGCGGGGCCCCGTCGTTTCGTGCCGGGCGGGGCGCCGGGGCTGGTAGTTTCTGAGGGAGCATCCCGGCCGTCGTCGAAGGGAAATCTGGTGTCGAACACTGACAACGAGCTCGCGCAGGTCGCGGCCGTCGTAGTCCTCGCCGCAGGGGGCGGGACCCGCATGAAGTCGAAGACCTCCAAGCTGCTGCACGAGGTGGCGGGCAAGCCGATGCTGAGCTACGCGGTGTCCGCGGCGGCGGCGCTCGACCCCGAGCACCTCGTCGTGGTTGTCGGGCACCAGCGCGAGCAGGTCGTCGAACACCTCGAGCGGCTCTCGGAGCAGCTGACCACGGCGGTGCAGGAGGAGCAGCTGGGCACCGGCCACGCAGTCGCCTGCGGCCTGGCCGAACTCGGCGACATCGAGGGCGACATCGTCGTCACCTACGCGGACGTGCCGATGCTGGGTGGCGACACGCTGCGCCAACTGGTCGCCGTGCACCGCGGCCGCCACAACGCGGTCACCGTCATGACGTCGCGCGTGGCCGACCCCACGGGCTACGGCCGCGTCATCCGCGTCAACGACGAGGTCACCGGCATCGTGGAGGACCGCGACGCCACCGACGAGCAGCGCGCCATCGACGAGATCAACTCGGGCATCTACGTCTTCGACGCGGCCAGCCTCCGCGAGGGCCTCGCGTCGCTCAAGACCGACAACGACCAGGGGGAGCTGTACCTCACCGACGTGGTGAAGTTCTGCCACGAGCGTTCGCAGCGCGTGGGCGCCCACCTCGTCGACGACGTGTGGCAGACCGAGGGCGTCAACGACCGCATCCAGCTGGCGCGCATCAACCAGGAGATGCAGCGCCGCATCCGCGATTCGTGGATGATCAAGGGCGTCACGATGATCGACCCCGCGTCGACGTTCATCGACGTCGACGTCGACCTCGCGCCCGACGTGCTCATCCACCCCGGCGTGATCCTGCAGGGTGCCACCACGATCGGCGAGGGCGCCGTCATCGGCCCCAGCACCACGTTGATGGACGTGGAGGTCGGCGCCGGCGCGGAGGTCATCCGCACGCATGGCTCGTTCGCGGTCATCGGCGAGGGCGCCGTCGTCGGCCCCTTCGCGTACCTGCGGCCCGGCACCATCCTCGGCGCCGACGGGAAGATCGGCAGCTTCGTGGAGACCAAGAACGCGCAGATCGGGGCGGGCACGAAGGTGCCGCACCTGTCCTACGTGGGCGATGCCTTCATCGACGAGGGCGCCAACATCGGGGCCGGCACGATCTTCGCCAACTACGACGGCGTGCACAAGTCGACGACCCACGTGGGCAGGGCCGCGTTCGTGGGGTCCAACTCGGTGCTGGTGGCACCCGTCGACGTCGGCGCTGGCGCGCTGGTGGCCGCTGGGTCTACGATCACGGACGACGTGCCTGCGGGTGCGTTGGGCGTGGCCCGGGGGAGGCAGCGCAACGTCGAGGGCTGGATGACCCGGAGTCGTCCGGATTCCAAGCAGGCCGCCGCGGCGGCCGAAAGCGACGGCACCATCCATCCGGCAGTGATCGAGTCCCGAGAGAAGAAGGCCTGAGCCACATGTCCCACCAGATCGCCAAGAACGACAAGCACCTGATGCTGTTCAGCGGGCGCGCCTACCCAGAGCTCGCTGAGGAGGTGGCGAACCTGATGGGCTGCCCGCTGGTGCCGACCCGTGCGCTGACGTATGCGAACTCCGAGATCTACGTGCGCTTCGAGGAGTCGGTGCGTGGCTGCGACGCCTTCGTCATCCAGTCCCACACGGCTCCGGTCAACGAGTGGATCATGGAGCAGCTGATCATGGTGGACGCGCTGAAGCGCGCCTCGGCGAAGCGGATCACGGTCGTGGCCCCGTTCTACCCGTACGCCCGCCAGGACAAGAAGCACCTCGGCCGCGAACCCATCTCCGCGCGCCTGGTGGCAGACCTGTACAAGGCCGCCGGCGCGGACCGCATCATGTCGGTGGACCTGCACGCCGCCCAGATTCAGGGCTTCTTCGACGGCCCGGTGGACCACCTGTGGGGCCTGCCGGTGTTGTCCGAGTACGTCAAGGAGAAGTACGACACCTCCGAGATGGCCATCGTGTCGCCCGACGCTGGCCGCGTGCGCCTCGCGGACCTGTGGACCGACCACCTGGGGTGCTCGCTGGCGATCATCCACAAGCGTCGCGACCCGAACAAGGCCAACACGGTGGCCGTGCACGAGGTCGTCGGTGATGTCGAGGGCCTGACCTGTCTGCTCGTCGACGACATGATCGACACGGCAGGCACCATCGCGCAGGCCGCGCAGGCGCTGCTGGAGCGTGGCGCGAAGCGCGTCATCGCGGCGGCCACGCACGCGGTGTTCTCCGGCCCCGCGGCGCAGCGCCTCAACTCCTCGGGCATGGAGGAGATCATCGTGACCAACACGCTGCCCATCCGCACGCCGGAGCCCATCCAGAACCTGACGGTGCTGTCGATCGCCCCGCTGATCGCCAAGGCGATCGACGCGGTGTTCCTCGACGGCTCCGTGACGTCGCTGTTCGGGGGTCAGGCCTGAGGCCCAACTTATCCCTACCTGAAGAGGGGGGTCGGTGTGGATAATCCACATCGACCCCCCTCTTTGGGTAGAGATAGTCCCGCCGGTCAGCCGCGGGTGGTGATCAGGTCGTCGGGGAGTTGCGCCAAGGCGACGGCGAGCCGCTCGGCGTACGTGCCCCGCGGCGCCAGGATCTGCGTGATGCCGGGCGGGAGCTCCTCCGCATCCGTGGCCGGGGGAGCGACGTAGCGCACCTGTACTCCGGTGCCGGGCCCGCCGTCGAGACGGATGCGCGTGGTGAGCGTGGCCAGGTCTGCGAACCGCTCAGCGGCCTCCCACGAGTGCGCACAATGGTCGACGGCCAGGTGCAACCGAGCCAATCCGGCGAGTTCCACCAGCCAGGCGAAAGGAACTTCAGTCAGGCAGCGGTCGAGGACCACCGCCCCCGGCAGGGGCGACTCCTCGCAACTCAGCGTCACGTCGGTCATGCGGCCGGACGCGACCCAACGCAGGATCGCAGCGTGTTTTGTCTCTGACATCGTTGATTCCCATCGCTCGTGAGGCGACCATAGCGCGTTTGGGGAGCAGGAGACGACAACGTGCGCAAAGAGCCGAAAGGCGGTCACCCGCGTCGCAAGAACAACGGTGAATATCCATCCGCTGGAAATCCCTTTCATGCCAAGGTAAGGGAGTTTCGCCGGGGGAGGGCTGGTGGACTCAGGGTTTGCCATGACCACCGTCGCACTCCACGGTCCTACCTGCGGCGGAGGATCTGGCACGTGGGGCTGATGCCTGGTGCCGTGCCGGCTCAATAGGTTGATCGACGAACCACCAGGAAGGATTGACATGACCCACACCCAGCCCACCCTGCTCCCGGCGTGCGGCGCCCAGCACCTCACCAAGGTCTACGGCTCCGGCGACCGGCAGGTGGTCGCCGTCAACGACGTCTCCGTGGCGATCCGCCCCGGCTCGTTCACGGCGATCATGGGCCCCTCCGGTTCCGGCAAGTCGACCCTGATGCACTGCATGGCCGGGCTCGACCGGCCGACGGCGGGCTCGGTGCTCGTCGGCAGCGACGACCTGGCACGACTCCCGGAGAAGGCGGTCACCCGCATCCGCCGCGACAAGATCGGCTTCGTGTTCCAGAGCTTCAACCTGTTGCCCACCCTCACGGCCGAGCAGAACATCCTCCTGCCGCTGGAGTTGGCCGGCAAGAAGGTGGATCGGCAGTTCTTCCAGCAGGTGGTGGGCTCGCTCGGGCTCACCGACCGGCTCACGCACCGCCCGTCGCAGCTGTCCGGCGGCCAGCAGCAGCGCGTCGCCATCGCCCGCGCCATGGTCACCCGGCCCGAGGTGATCTTCGCCGACGAACCCACCGGCGCGCTCGACCTCAAGACCGGCACCGCCCTGCTCGAGTACCTCCAGGTCTGCTCGAAGGAGCACGGCCAGACCATCATCATGGTCACCCACGACGCCCGCGCCGCCTCCTATGCCGACCGCGCCCTGATGCTGCTCGACGGCCACATCGTCGCCGACATCGAGAATCCCACCGCCGAGGGCGTCAGCGCCTTCCTGCAGCAGGCGGCCGCCTGATGTGGCGCCAGGCCGTCTCTGAGCTGAGGCTCCACCCCGGCCGCTTCGTGGCCACGCTCATCGCCATCGCGATCAGCGTCGGGTTCATCGCCGCCATCTCGGTGTTCGTGAACTCCGAGCAGTCGGCGCTCGGCAAGGCCTCGTCCCTGCCGCTGGCCAACGCCGACCTCTACATCTCCACCCAGGGCGCCGAGGTGCCCGACCTGGCAGACACCATCAGTGCCGTCGAGGGCGTCCGCGGCGTCCACCAGGTGCCCTACGCCCAGCCCCTGATCCTCAACAACGGCGACCGTTCCACGCTGAGCCAGCTGTACGCCGTGCCGCCGGAGGACCTCCAATGGTCTGAGCTGGTCGACGGCCGCTGGCCCGCCACCAACCGCGAGATCGTCCTGTCGAGGGCCGGCCTCGACGCGCTCGCCGCGAACGTCGGCGACTCGCTCTCCCCCGACAACAGCGGGGAGAACAGCCTGACGGTGGTGGGTGCCACCGACGACCCCAAGTCGCTGTGGTCCGCCATCGGCTACGTGCAGGTGGGCGAGGACTGGTCGACCGGTGAGTACGCGGTGCTGCTCGACGACGGCGCGTCCACCGTCGACGCCCTCGCCGCCGTGTCGGCCTCGGCCAGGGAACTGGACCCGCAGGTCACGGTGACCACCGCGGCAGACCAGCGGCAGAAGGCGCTGGACCACCTCACCAACGACTTCGACGTCTTCAAGTACCTCCTGCAGACCTTCGGCGTGGTGGCGCTGCTGGTGGGCATGATCACGATCGCGAACACGTTCACCATCCTCGTGGCCCAGCGCCGCCGCCAGGTGGGCCTGCTGCGCGCCGTCGGTGCGTCGCCCGGGCAGGTGATGGGGCGCGTCATCGTCGAGTCGTTCCTGCTGGGGGTCATCGGCTCGCTGCTCGGCATCGCGTTGGGCTTCGGCGTGGCGCTCATCGGCGGCTCCATCACCGGGTCGCTCCACTGGGGCCTCGACGTGGCGTGGGGAGAACTCGCGCTGGCGTTCGCCGCCGGTGTCGCGGCCACGATGATCTCCGCCATCGCGCCCGCGGTGGTGGCGTCGAGGGTCAAGCCGCTCGAGGCGCTGCAGGTGGTGCCGACGGCGGCCCAGGCCCGCCGGGCCGGCCTCGTGCGCATCATCCTCGTGGCCCTCGCCGGCGTCATCGGCGCCCTGCTGTTCGTGATGAGCCGCGTCAACACGGACCTCAGCGTGCTGTGGGCAGTCGGTTCCGGTGCCTTCCTGACGGTGGCGGTGCTCGGCGCGGCGCCGTTCTTCGTGCCGCCGCTGCTGCGCCTGCTGGGCGCGGCCTTCGGCCGTACCGGGCCGACGGCGCGGCTCGCGTTCACCAACGCCGCCCGCAACCCGAAGCGCGCGGCCGCCACCGCCACCGCGCTGATGCTGGCCGTCGGGCTCATCGTGACGCTGCAGGTGGCGCTGGCCACCGCCCGCACCTCCGGCAGCGAATCCATCTACGCCACGTACCCCGTCGACTTCTCCGTGTCGTTCCGCGACGAGGTCCCGGCTGACCTCATCGACCGGCTCGAGGGCATGGACGGCGTGGCCGGGGTGCGGAAGGTCCCGTCCAAGCTGACGGAGGAGGGCGTGGTGGTCTTCGACCAGAACGGCCTGCTGCGTGAACTGGGCAAGCGCATCCCGGAGGACGCCGCGCCCCGCGACGGTGAGATCCTCGTGGCGCCCGACAGCATGATCGCGCAGGGGCGCGACAGCGTCACGCTGCCTGGCACCAGCGGCGACCTCACCCTGAAGGTGCGCACCGGTGACGGCCTGCGCTACGACCAGGCCTCGGTGTCGACCGAGACCTTCGGGCTGCTCGGCGGGGACGCCGTCGAGCGCGAGATCTGGATCACGCTGCAGGACCGCGGCGACGTGACCGCCATCAACCAGGTGGTCAAGGTGCTCGAGACCGTCCCCGACGCCGACTTCGGCATGTCGGGCGCGGGCGCCATCCTGGTGCTCAACCAGGTGCTCGACGTGATGCTGATCGTGCTGACGGGCCTGTTGGGCGTCGCGGTGGTCATCGCTCTCGTCGGCGTGAGCAACACGCTGGGGCTGTCGGTGATCGAGCGGCAGCGGGAGTCGGCGTTGCTGCGGGCGCTCGGCATGCAGCGCTCGGGGCTGCGGTGGATGCTGTTGGTGGAGGCGCTGGCGCTGGTCGGTGTCGGCGTGCTGGTGGGCCTGGTGGCCGGGATGTTCTTCGGCTGGTTGGGGGTGTCGTCGGCGCTGCTGATGATCCCCGGCGAGAACGTGGAGCTGCACTTCTCGATAGACGGGCTCTACACGGCAGGCCTGATCGGGGTGTGCCTCGTGGCGGCGGTGCTGGCCTCGCTGCTGCCCGGTCAGAAGGCGGCGAGCGCCCCGCCGACGGAGGCGCTGGCGGCCGAGTGACGCGCGGCCGGGGCCTACTCGGAGGCGACCTGCTTCCGGTAGGCCTCGGCCTCCCACTCCTCGATGAAGCGGCGTTCCCGCTCGTCCAGGGCGCGGACCCTGCCCAGCGCCGTGGCCGCCTGCCCCACCGTCAAGGCGTCCACGTACACCTCGAGCGCGGTGCGGGCCTGCTTCTCATCCGGCCCGACGGCGACCACGCCCACGCCCGGGACCACGGCGACGACCGGGTCGACCCCGTGCCGGGCCCGGTGGCGGCGCACGGCCTCGGCCGCGTCGTCGCCGGGGTGCAGCACCACGGGGAAGGAACCCGCGTAGACGATCTGGTCGGGGATGAGCGGCCCCTCCTGCAGGAACCGGGCGCCGGCCTCGCTCAGGGGGAACTCGACGGAGACCTCGCTCTGGTCGAACGCCGTGAACTCGGCGCCCACCGCCGCGCGGAACGCCTCGCCCACCGCATGGAGCCCGCCGTCGGCAGCCGACACCGCCTGCTGGATGCGGCGCAGCACGCGGTGGCTGTCGCGGCGGATCTGCTCCGGATCATCACCGGAGACGATCAGGCCGTGGTTCATCAGGAAGGTGACCTTCGGGGCGGCCCGGCCCGTGCGGGCCGTGAACTCGTCGCGGCACCGGGCGACCTCGCGGGCCAGTGGCAGGCCGGGGTCGACGTAGGGCACCCAGAGCACTTCGTCGCCGAACAGCCGCCGCGTGAGTTCGACGCCGTCGGCGTTGCACGTGACCGCGTTGATCAGCAGCGGGTGCGTGTGCAGCACGAAGGTGTCGTCGATGAGGGCGTGGAACAGGATCTCGACCGACGGGCGGCGCGGCCCGTCGTCGAGCCTGGCGAGGCTCGCCAGGTGGTTGACGGGGTCGCCCAGGGCAGGGTCGGGGTCTGGCGCCGACAGCGCGGCGGTGAGGGTGTCGACGGCGAGCGGCACCAGGTCGTCGGCCGTCAGCGTGGCCATGGACACCCCGCTGGGCTTGATCCACAGGACCCCGTCGGCCTTGACCGAGGAGTTGCCGCCGCCTGCCCTGGTGAAGGCGGGGTCCGCGCCGAACTCGTTGGAGAGCGACACGATCTCGCGCAGCAGGCCCGACGGGCGTTCGGGGGAGGGGGTGTAGGAGGTGAGGTCCGTGGACATCGTCACGATCTTTCGCAGGTCGGTGAGGGAGCCGTGCAGCAGGCCCGCGGCGCGGGCCTGGATGAGCGAGTTGCCGATGGCGGTGGCCTCGACGGGGCCGGCCACCACCGGTAGCCGGGTGCGGTCGGCGGTGAGTTGGTTGAGCAGTGCGTTGGCCGAGCCGCCGCCGACGATGACGACGCGGCGTGGGCGGCGTCCCGTGAGCTGGGCGAGTTGGGCGACGGTGTCGGCGTAGGCCGCCGCGAGCGACTCGAGCACGCAGCGGGTGAAGAAGGTGGGGTCGGCGAGGCGGTCGTCGTCGACGAGGGTGCGGACGCGCCCGGGCATGTCGCCGGGTGCCAGCAGGGTGGGGTGGTTGACGTCGAAGACCGGCGCGTCGGCCACGCGGCGCGCCGCTGCGGCGAGCGCGGGCGCCGTGTGGCGGTGCCCCTCCGTCTCCCAGTGGCGGATGGCCTCGGAGACCAGCCACAGGCCCATCACGTTCTTGAGGTAGCGCGTCGTGCCGTCGACCCCGCCCTCGTTGGTGAAGTTGGCCAGCCGTGACTCCTCGGTCAGCACCGGCGCCGGCAGTTCCATGCCGACCAGCGACCAGGTGCCCGACGAGATGAAGACGTCGCCCTCATCCCGGAGGGGCGCCCCCACGACGGCGGAGGCGGTGTCGTGGGAACCGACCGCAACCAGCGGTACACCGGCGGCAGGGCCGACGGTGATGTCGCCCAGCACGGTGCCCGGTTCGACGATCTGGGGGAAGATCCGGCGCGGCAGGCCGAGCCTGTCGATCACCGTCCAGTCCCATTGGCCGGTGCGGGGGTCGAGCAGCGCGGTGCTCGACGCGTTGGTGCGCTCCGCCACGGCCCTGCCGGTGAGCCAGTATCCGAGGAGGTCGGGCAGCATCAGCAGGGTGGTGGCGTGCTCGAGGCGCCCCGTCGTCAGGTCGTGCCCCAGCTGGTTGACGGTGTTGAACACGACGTCCTGGAGCCCCGAGTGGGTGTAGAGCTCCGCGTGCGGGATCACCGCCTCCACGACGGCGCGGCCGGCCGTGGTGCGGTCGTCGCGGTAGTTGTACGGCAGGTCCAGCAGGCCGTCCTCGCCGAGGAGGGCGTAGTCCACCGACCAGCAGTCGATTCCCACGGCGGCGACGTCGCCGTCGGCGGCGGCCATGGCCAGCCCCAGGCCCTCCTGGACCTCGTCGAACAGGGCCACGACGTCGAGCCGGAGGCCCTGGTCGGTGCGCCGCGCGGCCGTGGAGAAGCGGTGCACCTCGGTCAGCGTGAGGCGCTCACCGACGGTGGTGAGGATGACCCGGCCGCTGGTGGCCCCGAGGTCGACCGCGATGACCGAGGCCATGGCGTCAGGCGCCCCAGCTCGACTGCGCGCCGCCCACCCGCTCCGCTGCGATCCCCGCGAGGTAGCCGCTCTCGGCGAACGCGCGCATCGGGTCCGCCGGGAGCCCGCGGGACTCGCGCCACTGCGCCAGGGCCGGGCGGACGTCGGTGTAGAACGCGTCCATGAACACGGCGTTCGCGCCCAGCACGTCGCCGGCCTCCTGCGCGGCCTCGAGTGCGGCGGCGTCGACGAGGAGGGTGCGCGCCGTCATCTCCTGCACGTTGAGGACGGAGCGGATCTGCCCGGGGATCTTGTCCTCGATGTTGTGGCACTGGTCCAGCATGAAGACCACGCCGCTGTCCGCGTCGAGGCCACCACCGCGGCGGACCTCCCACAGGATGCGGAAGAGCTGGAACGGATCTGCCGCGCCGACGATGAGGTCGTCGTCGGCGTAGAAGCGCGAGTTGAAGTCGAAGGAGCCCAACTTCCCGAGGCGTAGCAGCTGCGCGACGATGAACTCGATGTTCGTGCCGGGCGCGTGATGGCCGGTGTCGAGGCACACGACGGCGCGCTCGCCGAGCGCGGAGACGTGGGCGTAGGAGGTGCCCCAGTCCGGCACGTCGGTGTGGTAGAACGCCGGCTCGAAGAACTTGTACTCCAGCACGAGACGCTGGTGCTCGCCGATGTGGGAGTAGATCTCGCCGAGGGACTCCGCCAGCCAGTCCTGGCGGCGACGCAGGTCTCCCTGGCCCGGGTAGTTCGTGCCGTCGGCCAGCCAGATCTTGAGGTCCTGCGACCCGGTCTGGTCCATCAACTCGATGCACTCGAGGTGGTGCTCGACGGCGCGGCGGCGCACGCCGGAGTCGTGGTGGGCCAGGCTGCCGAACTTGTACTCGTCGTCCTGGAACGTGTTGGAGTTGATGGTGCCGATGCCGACGCCCAGCTCGCGGGCGTACTCGACCAGGCCCTTCCAGTCGTCGACCTTGTCCCAGGGGTAGTGGAGCGACACCCGGGGTGCGAGGCCGGTGTACTGGTGCACCTGGGCCGCGTCGGCGAGCTTCTCGTGCACGTCGCGCGGGGTGCCCGGGGTGCCGAAGACCCTGAAGCGGGTGCCGGAATTTCCGTAGGCCCACGACGGGACCTCGATGGCCTGCGCGGCCAGTTGGGCGCTGACGTTGTCGTCGAACATGCGCCGCCTCCTTGCGGTTCTGATCATTGAGACGTTTCAATTGAAACGGTACAAAGAATGCGTGGGGTAGTCAAGGGACGGTGTGTCGATCGCGCGGGGTCGGCCTCAGTGGCCAAGCCCGCGTGGTCAGGCGTCGGTTGCGGTGGCGCCCCTCGTCGAGCGTCGTGCGACCAACTCCGGCTTCAGCAGCACCCAACGGTGGGTGTGGTCCTCGCCCTCGGTGATCTCGTCGTCGAGCAGCTCGACGGCGGTGCGGCCCATCTGCGCGCTGGGCTGCCGGATGGACGAGATGGGCACCACGGCGTCCTCGCAGAAGTCGATGTCGTCGTAGCCGATCAGGGCGATGTCCTCCGGCACCCGGAGGGACCGCATCATGACCAAGGCCTGCAGGACGCCGATGGCGAGCAGGTCGTTCATGGCGAAGATCGCGTCGGGCCTGTTTTCCCGCGCGGCGATCTCGAGGGCAGCGTCGCGCCCGGCCATGATGCTCATCTCCGGCGGCGCGAGGTATTCGAGGTCGACGTCGTCCGCCTCGGTGGCGGCCTGTCGCGCGCCGGCGAGTCGGTGGCCCACCTGCCGGAAGTGCTCGGGACCGCCGAGGACGGTGATGCGGCGACGGCCCAGGTCGAGCAGGTGCTTGACGGCCAGGTAGCCGCCGTGGAAGTCGTCGGCGGCGACTGCGCAGAAGTCGTCGTCCGGTTCGACGGCGTCGACGAGGACCACCCGGGTGCCGCGATTGGCCACGCTCCGCTGCACGTCGAGGTCCGCCGAGACGGGGGTCACCAGCACCCCGCGGGCGCGCTGCTGCTCGAACTGGGAGAGGTAGAACTGCTCCTTGGCCTGGCGACGGTGGGAGTTGGCGATGAAGAGACCCAGCCCACGCTCCTCGGCGGCCTCCTCGGCCTCCAGGGCGATGGTCCCGTAGAACGGGTTCTGGGTGTCGACGACCACCAGGCCGACGGCGCGGCTGGTGCCGGCCTTCAGTTGCCGGGCCGCGTCGTTGGGTACGTAGCCGAGCTCCTCGATGGCCTTCTGGACCTTCTCGCGACTGCTGGGCGACACGACATCGGGGCGGTTCATGACGTTGGAGACCGTGCCGACGGATACGCCCGCCGCGCGTGCGACGTCCTTGATGCCGACCACGGAGCCGCCCTTCGTCATCTTCTCCATCCGCCCATGCTATCCATCGCGTGAAGCGTTTCACCCCGCCGACTCAGCCCATGATGGTCATCGGCACGCGTACGCCCTCGTCAGCTGAGTCCCGCGCCACGTGGAGGGAGTGCCGACCCGCGACGGGGACGCGCGCGCCGGTCTCCGGATTCCAGCGCGCAAGGTCGGTGGGATGCACCGTCAGCACTGTGCTGGCCGATGATCCGACCGCCACGGGCACGCGACGGAATGCCACCAGTTCGCGCGTGGCCTCGCCCTCCAGGTGGGCGTAGACCTGGACGACATGGGTGGTGTCCCGGCTGCCCGCGTTGGTCACGGTGACCCCTAGCTGGACGGATCCGTCGCCGTGCGTGTGCGCGTCAACGTCCACGACCGTGGGGGAGTACCCGAGGCCGTGACCGAACGGGAAACGGGCACCGTGTTCGGCGATGCCGGGCGAGCGGTAGCCGATGCCGCCGTCCGCGTCGTAGTCGACCCTTTCCGGGGCGCACCCGGCACGCCGTTCCCCAGGGAGGTGCGCGCGACGGTGGGGGAAGGTGAGCGGCAGGCGGCCGCCCGGCTCCTCGTCGCCGTAGAGCATCGCGGCCAAGGCCTCGCCGTAACGTTCGCCGGGGTACCAGACCTGCAGGATCGCGGCCACCTCATCGGCCCAGTCGAACTCAACGGCGCCAGGGGTGTTGAGCACCACGAGCGTGAGGGGATTGGCTCCAGCCACCCTGCGGACGAGGTCGTCCTGGTCCCCTGGCAAGGACAGGCCGTCGCGGTCCATGCCCTCGCCTGCGGCCACCGTCACGAACACCACGGCGACGTCGGCCTCGGCGGCGGCTCGCTGCGCCTCCTCGAGGCGGCCGTCGGGCTGCTGCCAGCCCAACCGCAGCGTCGGGCCCAGTCCCATAGGCGGGATCGAGATCGCCGGCCCGGGCTCGTAGTCGATCTCGAGGAGGCCAGGCGCGCCGGCGCTCAGGTGGACTATCGCCTGCATCGGGTAGTGCGGGCCGCTGATGAACTGTTCCGCCTCACGCGCGCCGGCCATGATCTCGACGCCGTCGAGCCGGACGCGGGCCGAGCCCCCCAGCGTGAGGCTCAGCCGGTGCTCACCCGTCGCGGCAGCGGTGATCAGCGTGCGCCATGCGCGGGGCCAAGCGGCGCCCGGGTCTGAGGGGTCCGACGCGTGGTCGATCCGAGGAAGCACTTCGCGCCACGTGGTCCTGCCGTCGGTGAAGTCCACCTCCACGCCCGGCCCGGAACCGTCTGGAACGGTGAAGGCTGACGCGGGCACTGTGGGCAGCGGCACGTCGCCCAGCGAGCCGTCGACGACCGCCACACCGGCTGCCCTGGCGGCGATCGCATCGCGCGGTGAGGTGATGCGCTCGGGCGTCAGCGACACCGACGCGGCCCCACCCCCGACGAGGAAGGCGCCGTCATGCGAAGGCCCGATCAATGCGACGCGCTGGTCGGGTGACAACGGCAGCAGGCCATCGGCGTTGCGCAGCAGCACGGAGCCGCCAACCGCGGCCCGGAACGCGAGCTCACGGTGCGCCTCCGACGACGGCTGGCTGGGTGGCTGGGGCGGATGCTCCACGAGCCCGGCGCCGATCATCGCGCGTGCAACGTTGGCGACTGCGTCGTGGAGGACGGTGGGCCCCGCGGAGGCGACCATGTCGGGCGTGCGCCCGCCGTCCCCGCCGAGCGCGCCGAGGTCAAGTCCGGCCTGGAGAGCCTTCATCGGGTCGCGCACGGCGAAGATGAAGTCCGGGCAGTAGAACCCGCGCCACCCCCAGAGCCGCCGGGGGAGGCTGAGCATCTCAGGCGACTCGCAGACGTAACGGCCGCCGAGCCGGTTGTAGGAACCCATCATCGACCACGCACCTGCGCGCACTGCAGCCTCGAACGGCCTCAGGTAGACATCGTGCAGCAGTGACCGGGACGCCTCGACGTCCACGGAGTCGCCGCGTTCGGTTTCCAGGCCGTGACCCGTGCGACGCTTCTCACCGTTGTAGGCCACGAAGTGCTTCACCTGGGCCACGACATGGCGACTCTGCAGGCCCCGCACGTGGGCTGCGCCCAAGGTGCCCGCCAGGTGCGGGTCCTCTCCGAGGGCCTCGCCGACACGGCCGCCGACTGGGTCGCGGGCAAGGTCCACCGTCGGGCCCAGGACGACGGTGAACCCCGCGCGCCGGGCCTCCTCGCCGACCGCCGCGCCGTAGGCATGGGCCAGTTCCTCGTCGAAGCTGGCCGCCAGCGCGATCCCCGCAGGGAAGGCGGTGGCCGACTCGACGCCGCGCAGGCCTGTGCCGGCATCCACGTAGTGGGGCTCCGGGATCCCCCGCGACGTCAGGGCGGTGAAGTCGCCGAGGGCGACTGCCTGCCGGTCGGCGTCGTCGAGATCGCAGAGCAGTGCTGCCACGCGCTCCTCAAGCGGCCGTTGTGGGTCGAGCCAAGGTGATGCGGGCACGTCAACGCACCCCGCGCCCTGCGTTGAGCTCGTCGAGCTTGGTCTCCAAGGCGCTGACCACCGTGGTCGACACCAGCCGGGTCGTGCTGGCGAGGGGTTGGTTGGCAACCCAACGGGTGCGCCGGCGGAAGTCCTGCCCGACGGCCGGATCGACGGAGTCGAACGCCGCCACGACGGCGGCGTAGGCGGCTGGGTCGTCGATCACCGCGGAGAGCGGGGTGTCCATCGTGATGGCTGCGGTGTCGCGCCCGGGCTCGGGGTCGTCGATCGTCCAGGTGTGCGTGCCGGAGGCGACCTCGAAGGCGTCGCGGCCGGGGAGCGTCACCTCGGCCCGCGAGTTGGCAGGGATGGTGGCAGTCACCACGACGGAGCCACCCTCCCGACGCCAACCCACCCGGATCTCGCCGTACGGCCCGTCGAAGCGGGCGGCGGCGTGCTCGAGACCCGGGATGGGCACCGGCGCCACCCTGACGGTTCGGTAGGCGGGCTCGGCGGGGCCCAGACCAGCGACGACGCGATGCAGCCAGTCGGCCACGGAGCCGAGGGCGTAGTGGTTGAAGGAGGTCATCTCCCCGGGGTTGATGGAACCGTCCGGCAGCATCGAGTCCCAGCGTTCCCACACCGTCGTCGCGCCCATCGTGACCGAGTAGAGCCAGGAGGGGCACTCCGTCTGCAGCAGCATGCGGGCCGCGGCAGCGGTGTGACCGGTGCTGGTCAGCGCGTGCGTCACCAGCGGGGTGCCGACGAAGCCCGTGCTGATCCGGTACCCGTCGCGACGCACCAGCTCGGCGAGCCGCCTGCCGAACCCCGCGGCCAGTTCCGGGGTGGCGATGCCGAACTCCAAGGCCAGCGCATACGCCGTCTGGGCGTCGGAGAGGATGCGGCCGGCGGGGGTGACGAACTCGGCCAGCCACGCGTCGCGGACCCGCTCGGCGGCGGCCCGGTAGCGCGACGCGTCCGCGTCGAACCCGAGTTCGCCGGCCGCCTTCGCGGTGAGGGTCGCGGACAGGAACAGGAAGGCGCTGGCCACCAGGTCGGGGTCGGTCTTGGCCCGGGCCGGGTCGTCGGCGGGGGCGTCTGGGTCCACCCAGTCGCCCCACTGGTACATGCCCTCCCACAGGTGCCGCTCGCCGGCGAGGCCGAGGATGTGGTCGGTCCACCCCTTCATCGAGGGGTACTGGCGGGCCAGGGTGGCGCGGTCGCCGAAACGCTCGTGCAGCAGCCACGGCAACACCGTCGCCGCGTCGCCCCAGGCGGCCGTCGGAATCCGCCCCGAGTCGAGTACGTCCGGGACGGTGAAGCCCACGCTGCCGCCGGTCTGCTCCTGCTCCAGCGCCAGATCCACCAGCCAGGAGGACAGGAAGGAGTCCGAATCGTGGAGAAAGGCCGCCGTCGGGCCGAAGATCTGGATGTCTCCGGTCCAGCCCAGCCGCTCGTCGCGCTGGGGGCAGTCCGTGGGCAGGTACAGGAAGTTGCCGCGCATGCTCCACACGACGTTCTCGTGCAGCCGGTTGACCATGGCGTCGGAGCACTCGAACCAACCGGTGCGGCGCATGTCGGAGCCGATCACCTCGGCGACCACCGCCTCCGGATCGAAGTCACCGGGCCAGCCATCGACCTGGGCGTACCTGAAGCCGTGGAACGTGAAGGACGGCGCCCAGACCTCCTCGCCCACGCCGGAGAGCGTGTACGCATCCGTGGCGGCGGCCACGCGCAGCGGGCGGGTGCCCAGCTCCCCGTTCTCGAGGACCTCGGCGTGGCGCAGGATCACGGTGCTGCCCGCCTCGCCAACCACGCGGATGCGAAGCCGGCCCACCAGGTTCTGCCCGAAATCGAGCAGGACCTTGCCGGAGGGCGAGGTGAGCACCTCGCGGACGGGCAGCACCTGGGTCACCCGTACCGAGGGCGACGTGCGAGGGCTGGGCACGGGGCCCGGATCCGCCAACGCGACGGAGCGCCAGGCCGAATCGTCGAACCCCGGCCGGTCCCAAGCGGACTGGAGCCGGCTGGCGTCGAACCGCTCGCCCCGGTAGAGCCCGGCGGTGAGCCACGGCCCGTCTCCGGCTGCGCGCCACGAGGCGTCGGTGACAACCCAGTCATGGGTGCCGTCTGCATACTCCAGCAACAACTGGCCGGCGACGGCGGGCTGGGTCCCGTAGAAGGGCCGGGCCTGGCCCTGGAACCCGTAGTGCTCGGTGTACCAGCCGCCGGCCAGCGCGATCCCCAGCGCGTTGCGGCCCTCCTCGAGAAGCGCCGTCACGTCCGTTGTCTCGTGCACCAGCCGGTACTGGTACGGAGTCCAGCCGGGTTTCATGTGCTGGTCGTCGACGGCCGAACCGTTGACGAACGCCTGGTAGACCCCGTGGGCGGTGGCGTAGAGCGTGGCGCGCCGAAGCCCGGAGCCTACCTCGAACTCGCGGCGCAACTGCGCCGGCTGGGCCTCCGCCGAGGGCTCCTGCAGCCCGATGAAGTGTGCCTGCCATTCGCCCGATCCCAAGAACGTGGCAATCAACGGGGCCGGCTGGCTCCAGTCGGACCACCCGCTGGCACCTTCGGTGCGCACCCGCACCGTGCCTCGTGCTCGCGGCGTGAGGTCCGCGAAGGGCCAGGCGACGAAGACGCTGGCGTCGCCGTCGACCCGCGCGAGGTGTTCCTCGCCGTCCAGGTCGAGACGGATCTCCGCTGCGGACTGCTGCCAGTCGGGCTCCTCGGCGCGGGAGCGCCAGGACAGCCGGGGGCGGGCGATGGGGACGGCACCGCCGTCGAGTCCGTACTCGAGGCGGGGCGCGTCAGCCACGTGAGGCATGGTGCACCTTTCAGGTGGGTGATTCAGCCCTTGACGGCGCCGGCGGTCATGCCGGCGACGATGTGGCGCTGGAAGAGGATGTAGAGGACGAGCATCGGCACGGTGATCACCAGGATGTTGGTGAACAGCAGGTTGTAGTCCGTGACGAACTGGCTGCGGAAGTTGAACAGCGTCAGCTGCACCGTCGCATTGGAGTCGCCGGGGAGGAAGTAGAGCGGGTTCTGGAAGTCGTTGAACACGAAGATCGACTGCACCACGATGATCGTGACGATCACGGGCTTCAGCAGCGGCAGGATCACGCTGAAGAAGAGCCGCACGGGGCCGGCGCCGTCGACGACTGCGGCCTCGTCGATCTCGCGTGGGATGGTGGAGACGAACGCTCGCATCATCAGGACGGTGAACGACAGGCCGAAGGCGACCTCGATGAGGATCAGGCCGGGCAACGTCTTGAAGAGGCCCAGCGTCTGCATCACCCAGATCGTCGGCACGACCGCCGGCGGGATGATGAGGCCTGCCAGCACCAAGCCGTTGATGAGCCCGTTCCAGCGGCTGGCCCGCCTGGACAGCACGTAGGCGATCATCGACCCGAACAGCACCATCAGGGCGACGCTGGCCACCGTCAGGATCGTCGAGTTGATGAAGGCGATGATCAGCATGTAGTCGCGTGCCTGGAAGACCTCGACGACGTTGCTGGCCAGCTGGAACTGCTCGGGCCACGAGAACTCGAGGCGGGCGGCCTCCTGTGGCGACTTCGCGGCGGTGGTGAACACGAACGCGAAGGGGACCAGGAACAGGACCGTGGTGACGACGATGCCGACGATTCCGACGATCCACCGGGTGGGGGTGCGCATCGCGTTCACAGGTCAGTCTCCTTGGAGTTCATCCAGCGTGACAGCGGGTAGATGATGGCCGTCACCACGATGAAGAGGATGACGTTGCCGGCCGTGGACAGGCCGTAGAAGCCGGCCTGGTACTGCTTGTAGATGACCGACGCGATGACATCTGAGGCGAAGCCCGGGCCACCCTGCGTCGTGGTCCAGATGAGGTCGAATGAGCGCAGGCCGCCGATGAGGGACAGGAGGATGACGGTCGAGGTGGCGGGGAATGACAGCGGCAGGATGATGCTGCGGAACACCTGCCAGGAGGTGGCTCCATCGACGCGCGCGGCCTCGAAGTACTCGTTGGGGATCGCGGCTATGCCCGCGATGTAGATCAGCGTGGCCAGGCCGAGGCCCTTCCACACGTCGATGCCCGCCACACTGAGCAGCGCGAGGTCGGGGTTGGTCAGCCAACCGGGCCCGTCGCTGCCGGTGATGCCGCTGATCACCTTGTTCACCAGCCCGTTGAACGGATCGAGGAGGATCTGGAACGTGAGGCCGACTCCCACGGAGCTGAGCAGCACCGGGAAGAAGGTGACGGAGCGCAGGTAGCCGCGGGCGATGATGGGGGCGGACAGGACGACGGCCAACGCCATGCCGAGCACCACCTTGGCGGCGGAGGTGACGAAGCCGTAGATGAGGGTGTTCCAGAGCGAACCGATCAGGCCCGGCTCCTCGAAGAACATCACGAAGTTCTCGAAGCCCACGAAGAACGACTCGAACAGCGTCCAGCGTGTGAACGCGAAATAGAACGAGACGAGCGTGGGGATGATGAAGAGCACGAAGTAGATCACGCCGCCGGGGAGGTAGAACCACATGGGGTAGGTCCTGTCCATGTGGCGCACTCGACGCCGGGGGCTTGGGGCCGTGGCTTCATCCGGAATGGGTGGCACGCTCGGCGCGCTGATGGTGGAGGTCATCGTCGATTCCTTGGGGTGCAGGTGGAGATGGGCGCGGGGGCGGTGGCGCGGCCGGAGCCCCGCCACCGCCCGCAGGTCACCAGCCCTCGAGACCGAGCTGCTGCGCCTGCTTCTTGACGTCCTCGTCGTAGCGGGCGGCGCCCTCCTCGGCGGTGGCGATGCCGGAGCCCACCTCGACGGTGATCTTCTCGAGGTTGGGGCCCTTGATGGGGGACAGGAACTCGAGCGCAGGGCTGGTGTTGCCCTCGTCGAAGTACGCCTGGAGGTCCTGCACCGCGGCGGGAAGTCCGTCGGGAAGCGTGGAGCCCTTCACCATGTAGGGGCCCGTCGGGTCCACTGCAGCGGTTTGCGCATCGGAGGCCTCGGGGGTGGCCACGTAGGCGAGGAACTTCTTCGCGGCCTCGAGCTTCTCGCCCTCCGTGGTGGTGGGGATGACGAGCGCGGCCGGTGTCCAGACGGTGAGGCCGTAGTTCTCCGCGTCGTCGCCTGGCTGGGCGAAGAAGCCGATGTTCTCGGCGGCGTCCTCGGCGAGTTCCACGTAGCCGGGCACCGCGAAGGTCAGCATGGGGTAGTGCGCGCCCTTGCCCTCGACCAGGTATTGCAGGGCCTGCGGCATCTGGATGGAGGCGAAGTCCTTGTTGAAGTAGCCGGCGTCGTAGACCTCCTGCAGGCGCTGGAAGCCCTTGAGGGCTGGCTCCTCCGAGTACTTGGCCTGGTTGGCGGTGTACTTCTCGGCCCAGTCGGGCTGTTCGGCGGTCACGTTGTGGAAGTCGGCCAGCACGAACAGCTGGGACGTCCAGGTTTCACCGTAGGACTGGAGGACCGGATCGATCCCGGCCTCCTTGATGGCGGCGTTGTTGGCCATGAAGTCGTCCCAGGTCTTGGGCACCTCGAGGCCCAGGTCGGCGTAGACCTTCTTGTTGTAGAGGATGCCCCCGGCCATGGCCTGCCCGAACGGCACGCCGTAGGTCTGGTCGTTGAAGGTGACCGCGGTCTGGAACGTTTCATCGATGTTCTCGAGGAAGGGCTCGTCGGTAAGCGGGACCATGTTCTTCGCCGGGTCCAGCGCCGCGAGCAGCGAGCCGGAGTTGTACTGGAAGATGTCGGTCATCTCCCCGGTGGCGAGCCGGGTCTTGACCAGGTTGTCGGCCTCCGCGCCCTCGGGGCGCGTCTCGACCTTGACCACGACGTCGTCCTGGGACTCGTTGAAGGCGTCGGCCATGGCCTGGCCGGTGGCCGTGGTGTGGGCGGAGTTGTCGATCAGCATGGTGATCTCGACGGCCTCGCCGTCGCCTGCCGCTGAGGGGGACGACGGATCGCTGCTGCCGAGGGAGCCTACCGAGCACGCGGTCAGGGAGAGCACGCCGGCGATGCCGGTGATGAGGGCCTTTCGGCCGGTGCGGAATGAGGACACTTCGTTGTTTCCTTCTGGTCTGGTCCCCTCAGGGGACCGGTGGGTGGATGTGGTCAGACGACGGCGGCTGCCGTGGTCGACCTGCGGGCCCGGAGCTCGGGAATGATCACCTCATGGGTGGGTTCGGTGCGGCCGTCGAGCCGCTCGAGGATCAGGCCCATGGCGAGCGAACCGATGCGTTCGCCCGCCTGGTGCACGCTGGTCAGGGAGATGAGCGGGTGTGCGGCGATCCGGGTGTCGTCGTACCCGACCACGGAGAGGTCCTCCGGGGTCAGCCCGCGCTCTGTTGCGGCGCTCAGGACGCCCATCGCCAGCTCGTCGTGGCCGGCGTAGATGGCGGTGGGGCGTTTCGGGTCGTCCAGGAGTTGCAGCGTCCGCTCATGGGCGGCGCCCTCCGTGGGGGAGATGTGGAGCACGCGGATGTGCTGCTCCAGCCCCGCCTCCGCCATCCACTCCCGGTAGGTGGTGGCGCGAATGGCGTGGGGTGCGTGGCGCATGTGCTTCTCGGCCGCCGGTTCGATCGTCAGGTGAGCGATGTCTCGGTGGCCGAGCCCGTGCAGGTGCTCCAGCACGAGCCGAGTGCCCAACGCGTCGTCGTCGACGATCGTGTCGTAGTTGACCGACTGGTCGTGGCGGCCCAACAGCACCAGGGGGATGTGGCTCCCGAGGTCCTCGAGCCATTCGGGGTCGACGGCGGGGGAGACTGCGAGGATGCCGTCGACCTGTCGGTCTGCCAGGACCTGGATCGCCTCTGGCCCGAAGCTGTAGTCCGGGCCGGCTGGCGCGATGACGATCTTGTAGGGGGTTCCGGCGAGGGCCGCCGTGGCCCCCTCGATCACGTCGTCGAGGAACGCGTTGACCGTGGTGGGCACCTCGATCCCGATGGTGTAACTGCGCCCACGCATGGCCCGCGCCGTGACGCTGGGCCGGTAGCCGAGCTCCTCGATGGCGGCCTGCACCTTGGTGCGCATGGCGTCGCTGACGCCGTACGCGTTGCGGATCACCTTCGAGACAGCAGCGCGGGAGACTCCGGCGTGCTGTGCCACGTCTGCGATGGTCACCGCGTTCAGTGCGGCCATGTTCACACCTCTTCGTCGAGCTTTGTGGATCGGTCTACTGAGAACTGTAGACCGATCCACGAAGCGTGTCCAGCATTTCGTGCAACGAATTTGTAACGGTTCAACAGGGGGCGTGCATGCGTTGCATCCAGATCCATGCTCGCCCCCTCACGCTCAGTTGAGCGTTGTAGTCACGCCAAGGGACACGGCGTCGGAAGCCCCGCCCACCATGAACGACACCTGACCCTTCGGGGTGACCCACTCGCTGGCCCCCTCGTCCCAGACGTCGAGAAGGTGGCGCTCACGCAGCTGCCGGGGGGTCAGTTCGACGGTGACGTTGCGGTGCTCTCCGGGCTGCAGCGTCACGCGCTCCCAACCCACGAGCCGCTTCGACGGGAGGTCGGCGGCCGAGGGCAGCTCGGCGTAGACCTGGGCCACCTCGGTGCCGGGGACGTCGCCGGTGTTCGTCAGCCGGAAGCTCACCCGGATGGCCTTGCTGCCGTCGGTGTTCTTCGGGGTGACGTTCACCTTCGAGTACTCGAACGAGGTGTAGGACAGGCCGTGGCCGAAGGCGTACAGGGGGTCGATGCCCTCGCCTCGTACCAGCGGTAGCCCACCTTGAGGCCCTCGGTGTAGTTGACCTGACGGATCTCACCGGCGACCGTGCGCTGCGTCGTGCCGTCGGAGAAGATGCCCGGGTACTGTTCCGGCGTCGAGGTGGGCGTGTCGGCCAGCGACTTCGGGAACGACATCGGCAGCTTGCCCGACGGGTTGACGTCGCCGAACAGGATCCCGGCCAGGGCCGGGCCGAACTGCTCGCCGCCGTACCAGGCCTGCAGCACCGCGTCGACGTCCTCGAGCCACGGCATGACCACGGCGGTGCCCGAGTTCAGTACCACGATCGTCGCCTGCGCAGCACCGGACACGGCCTCGATGAGGGCGTCGCCGCCGTGATCGAGGTTGAGGTCGTTGATGTCGGAGAACTCGCCCATGCCGAGGTGCCCGAAGACGACGGCGACATCGGCCTCGGCCGCCACTGCGGCGGCCTGGGCCGGGTCTGCTCCGTTGTCGAACACGACGGTGGCACCAGCTGCCACGGCACGCTCGGTGATCGCGGTGAGTGGGTCGACGATCGCGTCACAGTTGAGCACCGCGTTGCCGCGGAAGCCGTTGGCGGCGCAGGCCGTCTTGGCGCTGACCGTCCCCGTGGGGGTGACGGACGCCGTCGGGCCGATGATGGCGATGGTGGGCGCCCCGTCGAGCGGGAGGGTGCCACCGTCGTTCTTGAGCAGGACGGTGCTCTGCTCGGCGAGTTCCCGGGCGACCGCCTTGTGCTCGGCCGTCGAGACCCCCGTGATCGGGGGCTGCGGCACCGGGTTGTCGAACAGGCCCACGTTGATGTACGCACGCACGACGCGGAACGCGGCCTCGTCGATGGCCTCCTGGGTGATCTCGCCGGCGCCCAGCGCTGCGTCGAGACGTTGAGGGGTGAACCAGATGGGGCGGTTGAGCTCCTGGTCGAGGCCGGCGTTGAGCGCGTCCGCGGTGGAGTGCACCGCGCCGAAGTCGCTCATGACGTAGCCCTTGAAGCCGATGCGCTCCTGAGGTCGTCGTTCATGATCGGGTTCTCACACGCCCAGACCCCGTTGATCTGGTTGTAGGAGCACATCACGCTGTCCGGGTCGCTCTCGCGCACGGCGATCTCGTAGGGGAGCACGTAGAGCTCCTGCAGGGTGCGCTCGTCGAGGTTCGACGAGCTGGCCTGACGGTCGAGCTCCTGCTCGTTGGTGACGAAGTGCTTCGGGTTCGAGATGACGCCCTTGCCGGGGTTGCCATCCTCGAGACCGCGCACCGCAGCCGCGCCCATCACGCCGCTGAGCACAGGGTCCTCGCCGAAGTACTCGGGTGTGCGCCCCGAGAGGGGTGTGCGACCGCTGGCGATGCCGGGCCCCTCGGCGCGTGCAGAGGGCGTGCCGCTCGTCTACCCCGTGCCCTTCGCCCTGACCCGCCCCCAGGTGGAGCAGGTCGGTCGGCTCGGCCTGGTCCGGGGCGAGGGGCGCCTCGCGCGCGCAGGTGACCGGGTCGCGTCCGCGCTGCTGCGTCTCGTGTACGTGAGGTTGCCACTGGCGCCCGGCGCCTTCCGCAAGGTCGCGCGGGAGGTGGGCGTCGCGCCGATGAGGACGTTCGCGGACCTGTTCGAGGCCGACTGGAACCTGCTCACCGTCCACCCGGCCACGATTTCCGGCGCCGGGCGCGCTGGGGTAAGCTGACGGGGTTGCCTGGCGAGGGATCCCCACGGATCCGTGATCGACTAGCTCGCTTCTCGCTCGGCGCCTGCATGCGCACCATCCATCTCTCGAGCTTGAGGAGTTCACCCCATGGCCGCTGACGCCAAGCTTTCCGCTTCCACCCGCACCGAATTCGGCAAGGGCGCCTCGCGCCGCCTGCGCCGCGAGGGCGCCACCCCCGCCGTCCTCTACGGCCACGGCACCGACCCCGTGCACCTCGCCCTGCCCGCGCAGGAGACCTTCCTCGCGCTGCGTACCGCCAACGCGCTCCTCGAGATCACCGTCGACGGGGGCAAGAAGCCCGTGCTGGCCCTCGTGAAGCAGATCCAGCGTGACCCGATCCGTCCCGTCATCGAGCACGTCGACCTCCTCCTGGTGAAGGCCGGCGAGAAGGTGCAGGTCGACGTCCAGCTCCTGCTGACCGGCGAGGCCGAGCGCGGCTCGCTGGTCAACCACGACCTCGTCTCGCTGACCGTCCTGGCGCCCGCCACCGACATCCCGACCGAGCTCGAGGTTTCCCTCGACGGTCTCGTCATCGGCGACCAGGTGCTGGTTTCCGACGTGAAGCTCCCCGAGGGCGTCGAGGCGGTCGCCGAGGCCGACACCCTCGTCCTGTCCGTCAACGCCCCGATCGTCGAGGCCGAGACCGAAGCCTCCGAGGGTGCCGAGGGCGAGGCCGCTGAGGCCGCCGAGGGCGACGAAGCGGCAGAGTGACCAACTCCACCTATCTCGTGGTCGGGCTCGGCAATCCGGGCCCGGCCTACGAGATCACCCGGCACAACGTCGGGTTCTGGGCCGTGGCGGACCTGGCGGACCGCCACGGCTCCTCGTTTTCCCTCAACTCGCGTCAGAGGGCGGAGGTCGCGACGGTGACGCTGCCCGGCCCGCAGCCGGTGAAGCTGGTCCTGGCGCGGCCCACGACGTTCATGAACCTGTCCGGCGTGGCGGTCAAGGCCATCGCGTCGTTCCACAAGATCGAGCCCGACCACGTGATCGCCATCCACGACGAGCTGGACCTCGACCCCGGCCGCTTGCGCGTGAAGCTCGGCGGCGGGGACAACGGGCACAACGGGCTCAAGTCCATGCGCCAACACCTGGGCACGGGCGACTTCTACCGCGTGCGGGTCGGCATCGGCCGCCCGCCGGGCCGCCAGGCCGCCGCCGACTACGTGCTGGCCAAGCTGAAGCCCAAGGACCTGGACGCGATGCGCGTCGACGCCGCAGTGGCCGGCGACGCCGTCGAGACCCTCGTGCGCGAGGGCCTCACGGTCACCCAGAACAAGTTCAACTCCTGACGGGCTTCCGCCCTCCGGCCCCCCGGCCCGCCGTCGATTCCGTGAGCAATTGGATGGGGTCACGGACGCCTTAGGATGTGTTTCTCGGCGGGCGGATTCAATCGGTGGGTGCAACACCAACTAGTTTGGCCAGTTTCTCAGCAGGGGTCTCGTAATCCA
>NZ_BAABLV010000004.1:0-2958 GCF_039544535.1 Tessaracoccus lubricantis | reverse complement strand
GGTGATAGGTCGGATGTGGAAGCACAGCAATGTGTGGAGCTGACCGATACTAATAGGCCGAGGGCTTGTCTTACTACAAAGATGCTACGCGTCCACTGTGAGGTTTCTCGGGATACGGTCGGGAAACCGTGAACAACTCAACAATCTTGAGTATGTGTCGGATCCGATCACTATCACCCATAGTGTTTCGGTGGCCATAGCGAGAGGGAAACACCCGGTCCCATCCCGAACCCGGAAGTTAAGCCTCTCTGCGCCGATGGTACTGCGAGGGGGACCTCGTGGGAGACTAGGACGCCGCCGGACTTCTTTCAAACAAACCCCCTGAACCTGGTTCAGGGGGTTTGTTGCATTTCAGGGGATCTGCACCGGCCCAAGCTGTTTGCGCCTGGGCTGGCCCTCAAGATTGGTTCGCCAGGGCTGCCGGGTTCCCGATTGGCAAGCGCTTCAAGTCGGCGCGCGTGGCGCGGGTGTGCGACGGCAACCCACTCCACCTGGGCCACCAGGCCAGGGCCGACGGACGGTGGCGGCTCTACGCCTTCGCCGATGTCGACGGTTCCGGCCTCGACGCGTGGGCGCAGTGGTTGGCCGGTGGGGACGACTCACCCGTCGTGCGCTACACGCCGGAGGGCGCCGACGTCGACTCCGTGTTCGACGTGAGGGCGATCTACCAGCAGGCGCACGAGGACGTGGACCTGATGGCGGTGCCGGCCGTGTTCAAGCCCGAGGTGGGCCCGTTCCGGCTCACGTACCTGGAGAAGGTGTACGCCCGCCTCAGCGAGGACGAGGACATTTTCGCCGAGCGTGCCATCGATCGAGGAGGCGCCGTCGTGGTGGCGCGCCCGGACCAGTATGTGGCGCACGTCCTGCCGCTGCACGACACGGCGGCGTTGGCCGCGTTCTTCGAGCGGAACCTGCTGTCTCGGTAGGACGGGATGCCGCGCTCCGTCATCCCTCTGGGGCGCGGCAGCTCCCTCAATGCGCACGCCAGGTTTCCGGCCTACGGGCATGGGCGAACAGCTCCAGCACCAT
Source organism: Tessaracoccus lubricantis (assembly GCF_039544535.1). Lineage (NCBI taxonomy): Bacteria > Bacillati > Actinomycetota > Actinomycetes > Propionibacteriales > Propionibacteriaceae > Tessaracoccus > Tessaracoccus lubricantis. The sequence continues at coordinate 1,929 of NZ_BAABLV010000004.1, read as the reverse complement.
CTCTGCCGGCAAGGCAGGGATGCACGAGCTGAAGACCCCCGCCAACTGATGGCTGGGAATGACCCACACGTCTCCCGGCTGCTCGCGCACCACCAGCGACTGCGCGGCGACCGGAACGATGACGCCGACGACGCGCACCGGCCTGCCCACTGCCGTGGACAGGAGCCGTGCCGCTCGCTGGGCCTCGTGGCGGCTGTTGCGCACATACGGCTGGCGGTGACCGCTGACCATGAAGGTGCTTCCGGCCACCCAGAGCCTCGCGCGGGCGTGGTGCTTCGTGTTGAGCGTGAAGACGCCACCGGGGCCGATCAGGAGGTGATCGATGTCGGCGCCCTTCGCGCCGACGGGGATCGAATGGAGGAAGCCCCACCGTCGATCCAATTGCCTGAGCCGGATCAGTTCGCGGGCCACGCTCCGCTCGCCCAGCATCCCGACGCGCCAGGAGGACTGGGGGTCGGACGCCCCGTAGGGTTGCTGCACGAACCGGTCACCGGCCACCGGTGATGCGGAAGCAGCCTGGGCTTGGGCCGCGAGGCTCGAGCCCGCGGCCGAGTGCAGGAGGTCGGCCACGGGTGCAGGCGGGATCGCCTGAGGCGGACGTTCCGGCTCATTGTGATGGGGCCAGCCCGGGGCTGGCCCTGTGATCCCCTGGCCGTCGAAGACGAAGTCCGGCCGCGATGACGATGCCCCCATGGGGCCGAGACTAACCCGGAACCGCACCGGCTGGGCAGGGCTCCCGATCCTTGTCAGCGACGACCGGGGCGCCGGCCCTGTTGGTCAGCCGTGCAGCGCGACTCGGACGGTTTCCTTCAGCTCGTTCCAGCTGACGATGAACTTCTCGACGCCCTCGTCCTCCAGCACCTTGAAGACGTCCGCCAGGTCCACCCCGGCGTCGGCGATCTGCTGCAGTACCTGCCGGCCCTCGGCCTCGGTGCCCTCCATGGGGCGGCCGAGTTCGCCGTGGTCGGCGAACGCCTCGAGGGTCTTCTCCGGCATGGTGTTGACCACGCCGCGGGCGACGAGCTCCGAGACGTAGAGCGTGTCCGGGTACGCCGGGTCCTTGGTGCCGGTCGACGCCCACAGCGGCCGCTGCGGGTTGGCGCCCTTGGCCTTGAGCTTGGCGAACCGCTCGGAGCCGAAGACCTCGTCGTAGGCGCCCAGCGCCACCTGGGCGTTGGCGATGCCGGCCCGGCCCTTGAGGTCGTCGCGGCCGAGCTCCTCGAGTCGTCGGTCGATCTCGGAGTCGACGCGCGAGATGAAGAACGACGCGACGGAGTGGATCTTGGACAGGTCGCGCCCCGCTGCGTCGGCGGTCTCGAGGCCGGTCAGGTAGGCGTCCATGACCTCGCGGTAGCGCGCTTCGTCGAAGATGAGGGTGACGTTGACGGAGATGCCGCGGCCGATCGTCTCCGCGATGGCCGGCACGCCGGCCTTGGTGGCGGGGATCTTGACCAGCAGGTTCTCGCGCCCGACGGTGTCGTAGAGGTCCTGCGCCTGCTCGACGGTGGCCTGGGTGTCGTGGGCGAGGTCCGGCGCCACCTCGATGGACACGCGGCCGTCGAAGCCGTTGGAGTTGCGGTGGATGTCCCGGAACAGGTCTGCGGCGTCGCGGACGTCGGTGGTGGTGGCGAGGCGGATTGCCTCGTCGACGTCCGTGAGGCCCTTGAGCTGGTCGGCGTAGTCCTCGCCGTCGCTGAGGGCCTTGGCGAAGATGGTGGGGTTCGTGGTCACGCCGACGACGTGCTTGGTGGCGATCAGTTCCGCGAGGTTGCCGCTGGTGAGGCGGCCGCGGGAGAGGTCGTCGAGCCAGATCGAGACGCCGGCATCGGTGAGGGACTTGAGACGGTCAGTCATGGGAAACCGGCTCTTCGTACCTGAGCGTGGGGTCATAGTCGTAGACCGCCGCCGATGAGGAGCATTCTGAGGCGG
>NZ_BAABLV010000003.1:0-51219 GCF_039544535.1 Tessaracoccus lubricantis | reverse complement strand
GGTGATAGGTCGGATGTGGAAGCACAGCAATGTGTGGAGCTGACCGATACTAATAGGCCGAGGGCTTGTCTTTTCTACAAAGATGCTACGCGTCCACTGTGAGGTTTCTCGGGATACGGTCGGGAAACCGTGAACAACTCAACAATCTTGAGTATGTGTCGGATCCGATCACTATCACCCATAGTGTTTCGGTGGCCATAGCGAGAGGGAAACACCCGGTCCCATCCCGAACCCGGAAGTTAAGCCTCTCTGCGCCGATGGTACTGCGAGGGGGACCTCGTGGGAGACTAGGACGCCGCCGGACTTCTTACATACAAACCCCCTGAACCTGGTTCAGGGGGTTTGTTGCATTTCAGGGGGTTTGCTCGCCCACCGTGCTCGTGGGCAAGTGACGCTTTCGATCCCTGCCCATACTCCCGGACGTAGACTTGGCAGGGAAGTTGCCACTGCCGTGCGCTGCTCCCGAGGAGGACTGACATGAGTGCCATCACCGTTTCCCGCAAGCTGGGCTCCTACGGCGGCCGCATCGCCGAACGGGTGGCCCAGGAGCTGGGCTGGAAATTCGCCGATCGAGCCTTCGTCGACGGGGTGATCAGCGAATACGGCCTGATCGCCCTCAGGGACCTCTACGACAAGCCGCCGACACTGCTCGACCTGTTCAACGAGAACACCGCGATGACCATCCAGTGGATGAACAAGACACTCGTCACGCTGGCCGCCCGCCACGACGTGGTCATCCTCGGGCGGGGCGGTTTCGCCGCGCTGAAGGGTCATTCGGACGTTTTCAACGTGCTCGTCACGGCGCCCGATGACGAACGCGTCCGCCGGGTGGTGGAAGACAGCCGGGTGTCCCAGGGGGTCGCGCGGGAGATGGTGGACCGTGACACCGACACCAAGACGCGATTCGTTCGCCGCTACTACGGCGAGAACTGGGCGGCGGAGGACAGCTACCACTGGTGGTGGACACCTCCGAGCTGTCGGAGGACGAGGCGGTGGCCCAGATCATCGAGGCTGCCCGCGCCTGGTTCGGGTCCAGCGACGGCACCCCCATCACCGACGTCGAGGTCGACGCGATGCTGCTGCAGACCATCGACGAGCGCTTCGAGAACGACAAGCCGCTCTACAAGTAGCGGCGGGCCGGGCCGGCAGCTGGGAGGATCGGCCACGCGCCGGCCTCCCCATTGCGCAATGCCCCGGAAACTTGGGAGAACAGCCCTCCGGCTGGGATGATGGACCCTATGACTGACAACTCCACACCGGACGAAGGCCAGGGAAACCGCGGGCGCGACGGCAACGACCACGAACGCCGGGCCCCGCGGGGTGACGGCGCGCCGCGAGGCGGCCGCGGACCCCGACGCGACGACGACCGTCGCGGCCCTCGTCAGGGTGGGGAGCGCCGGACCTGGGGTGACCGGGACGACCGCCGTGGTCCCCGTGATGACCGGTTCGGGGGCCCTTCGTCCGAGGCTCGTTCCTCGCGCTCGGCTCAGGGACCGCGCTGGGGTGACCGGGATGACCGTCGCGGCCCGCGGCGGGATGATGATCGTCGTGGTCCCCGCGCCGAGGGTGATCGTCGCACCTGGGGTGACCGGGACGACCGTCGTGGTCCCCGTGATGACCGGTTCGGTGGCCCTTCGTCCGAGGGTCGTTCCTCGCGCTCGGCTCAGGGACCCCGCTGGGGTGACCGGGACGACCGTCGCGGCCCCCGCGCCGAGGGTGATCGTCGCACCTGGGGTGACCGGGACGACCGTCGTGGTCCCCGTGATGACCGGTTCGGCGGCCCTTCGTCCGAGGGTCGTTCCTCGCGCTCGGCTCAGGGACCGCGCTGGGGCGACCGGGACGACCGTCGCGGCCCGCGTCGCGACGATGACCGTCGCGGCCCTCGTGATGACCGGTTCGGGGGCCCTTCGTCCGAGGCTCGTTCCTCGCGCTCGGCTCAGGGACCCCGCTGGGGCGACCGCGACGACCGACGTGGTCCCCGTCGCGATGACCGCTTCGGCGGCCCTTCGTCCGAGGCTCGTTCCTCGCGCTCGGCTCAGGGACCGCGCTGGGGTGACCGGGACGACCGTCGCGGCCCGCGTCGCGATGATGACCGTCGTGGTCCCCGCGCCGAGGGAGATCGTCGCACCTGGGGTGACCGGGACGACCGACGTGGTCCCCGTCGCGATGATGACCGTCGTGGTCCCCGTCGCGACGATGATCGCCGTGGTCCTCGTGATGACCGGTTCGGGGGCCCTTCGTCCGAGGCTCGTTCCTCGCGCTCGGCTCAGGGACCGCGCTGGGGTGACCGGGACGACCGACGTGGTCCCCGTCGCGATGATGATCGCCGTGGTCCCCGTCGGGACGACGACCGCCGCGGTCCCCGTCGCGATGACGACCGCTGGGGCAGGGAGGAGCGCGAAGAGCGCGTGCACCGCCCCGGGACGGCGCCGCGGGCGGACGAGCCCCCGACGCCGCTGGAGTTCGACGACTCGCAGCTGCACCCCGGCGTGAAGGCGGAACTCAAGGGGCTCCCCAAGGACCTGGCCGACACCGTCGCCGCGCACATCTGGGCGGCGGGCCAGCTGATCGACGTCGACCCCGACCTGGCCTTCCGCCACGCCGAGGCCGCCCGGCGCCGTGCGGGCCGCCTGCCGATCGTCCGCGAAGCCGCCGCCGAAACGGCCTACGCCGCCGGCGAGTTCGCCGTCGCCCTGCGTGAGTTCCGCGCCATCCGCCGGATGTCCGGTGGCGACGAGCTCATCCCGCTCATCGCCGACTGCGAACGCGCCCTGGGCCGTCACCGCGACGCGCTCGAGGTGCTCCAGGAACTCAACCCGAAGCATCCGGACGTCAACCTGCACATCGAGTGCCTCCTCGTCGAGGCAGGCATCCGCGACGACCTGGGCCAGCGTGAAGAGGCCGAGCGACTGCTCACGGCCGCGATCTCCCGCAAGGTGGGCCCGCCGCAGGCACAGGCCAGATTGCAGTACGCCCTCGCGAACCTGCTCGAGGAGAACGGCGACAGCGCCGGCGCCCGCCAATGGTTCGCGTCCGCCGCAGAGCTCGACCGCTACGGCGATCTCGACACCGCGGAGCGGCTGGCCGCCATCGACGGCATCACCCTCCCCGACTTCTTCGAGGACGAGGACGACGAGTTCTCCGACGAGGAGGCTGCCGAGGAAGACGAGACGGGCGACCTCGACGACGACGATCTCGACGATGACGATGACCTCGACGACGACGACTTCGACGACGATTTCGCTGACGACGAAGCGGACGACGAAGCCGACCTGGAAACACCCGAGGATGACCTCGACGTGCAGGAGGATTTCTCCGCGGTGGAGGCTCCGGTCGTCGATGGACCGGACGCCGTCGAAGCCGCACCCGGCGAGGAGGACGACAGACGGCCCGATACGCTGGGGGACCCGACGACGGAGGAGACCGATCGATGAAGGCCCTTGCCGCTGACTACGACGCAGCGCTGTTCGACCTCGACGGGGTGATCTACCTCGGCCCGTACGCGGTCGAGGGCATTCCCGAGGCGCTCGAGGAGTTGCGGTCGCGGGGCACCCACCTGGGCTTCGTCACGAACAATGCCGCCCGCACCCCGGCTGCAGTCGCGGTGCACCTCGAGGAACTCGGCATCCGCGCCACCGAGGCCGACGTGGTCAACTCCACCCAGGCCACGCTCCGGATGCTGGCGGCAGACCTGCCCGCCGGCGCCCGGGTGCTGGCCGTCGGCACCAACGCGCTGGCGCACCAACTGGCCGGCGCCGGGTTCACCGTCGTCCACTCGCTCGACGAGGACCCGATGGCCGTGGTGCAGGGCTACCACCCCACCATCGAGTGGCCGCGGCTCGAGGACGCCGCGCTCGCCATCCAGCGGGGCGCCGTCTGGTACGCCACCAACCCGGACCTCACCCGGCCGTCCGAGCGTGGCATCGTGCCCGGTCTGGGCTCGCAACTCCAGGTGGTGCGCAACTGTGTGGCGATCGACCCCAAGATCGCCGGCAAGCCGTACCGGCCCCTCCTCGACGAGACGGTGCTGCGGCTCAGCGCCAAGAACCCGATCTTCGTGGGCGACCGCACCGACACCGACATCCTCGGCGCGAACATCGTCGGCATGGACTCGCTGTTCGTGTTCACCGGCGCCCACGGCAAGGCCGACCTCGCCGAGGCGGCGCCGGAGTACCGCCCCACGCACATCGGCTTCGACGCCAGCGCCCTGCTGGAACCCAAGCGGGAGGCCGAGTTCCAGGGCCAGCGCTACATCTGCGGCTACCAGGAGGTCGACTTCACCGAGGGCGTCGGTTACCTCTCCACCCGCCCCCTCACGCGCGACGAGCAGCTCGACGCGCTGTGGGCAGGCCTGCAGGCGAAGTGGCGCTTCGACGTCGACATCACCGCCGTGCTCAACTCGCTGGACGCCCTGCGATGACCGACGCGCCCACGCCGCGCAGCGCCGCGCCCGCAGACGTGCGCCGCACGGAACTCGTGGGTGAGGTGATGGCCGGGCTCGACCACCTCGACCACCTGCCGCTCGAGGAACAGACCGCGAAGCTGGCCGAGGCACAGTCCGTCCTGCAGGCCGTGCTGAACAACGACCCGACCCTCGCGCAGCTGGGCATCCCCGGCGTCGCCCGGTGAGACTCGACGTCGCCCTCGTCGAGCGCGGCCTCGCCCGCTCCCGCACCCACGCGGCCACTCTGATCGCCGAAGGTCGTGTGGCCGTGAACGGTGCCACCACCACGAAGGCGTCGGCCAGGATCGGCACCGACGACGAACTGACGGCCCGCGCCGAACTCTGGGTCTCGCGCGCGGCCCACAAGCTGCTGGGCGCCCTGGCCGGCTCCGGGGTGGACATCCGTGGCCGCGTGCTCGACGCCGGGGCCTCCACGGGCGGTTTCACCCAGGTGTGCCTCGAGCGGGGCGCCGACGTGGTGTACGCCGTCGACGTTGGACACGACCAACTGGCCCCCGAACTGCGCGCCGACCCCCGCGTCCGCGTGCGTGAGGGGCTCAACCTCCGCGACCTCACGCTCGACGACCTCGACGGCCTCCCCGTCGACCGCGTTGTGGGCGACGTCTCGTTCATCTCGCTCCGGCTTCTGTTGCCCGCACTGTGGAGCGTGCTGCGCGACGACGGGGAGGCGCTGCTGCTCGTCAAACCGCAGTTCGAGGTGGGCAGGGAGCGGCTGGGCTCTGGCGGGGTGGTCCGCGACGAGCGGCTCCGTGCGGAGGCCGTCGACGCCGTCGTCGCCGATGCCGAGGCGCTCGGGTGGCGGCAGCGCTGGCGGGGCGTGAGCGAACTGCCCGGAGCCACCGGCAACGTCGAGTACTTCGTCCACCTGACTCGCTAGGCTGGGCAGGTGACCAAACGAACCGTGGCCGTCCTCGTCCACCCGGACAGGGAGGAGGCCCTCGACAACGCCATCGCGTTCATGGCGGACCTCCACGCCATGGGCTTCGACTTCCTCGTCTTCGACGACGACCTCCAGCGCATCGCCGACAGGGTGGCGCCGGAGGTCGAGTTCGAGGCGCTCGACAGCCGCATGGCGGAACTGGCCGTGGTCTTCGGCGGCGACGGCACGATCCTGCGCGCAGCCGAGTGGGCCCTGCCGCTGGGCGTGCCGCTGCTCGGCGTCAACCTCGGCCACGTCGGCTTCCTCGCGGAACTCGAACCGTCGGACCTCCACGAACTGGCCACCGTGGTGGCGGAACGCCGCTACCAGGTGGAGGAACGCCTCGCACTCGAGGTGCAGGTCAGGGACCAGGACGGGCGGGTCACCTGGACGTCGGCGGCGGTCAACGAGGTGTCGCTGGAGAAGCGGGCCAGGGAGCGCATGCTCAACGTGCTGGTCAGCATCGACGAGCGTCCACTGTCGCGCTGGGGCTGCGACGGCGTCCTCGTGTCCACCCCCACGGGGTCCACCGCCTACGGCTTCTCGGCCGGCGGCCCGGTCGTGTGGCCCGACGTCAAGGCCATGCTCGTGGTGCCGCTCGCCGCGCACGCGCTGTTCAACCGTCCGATGGTGCTCAGCCCGTCGTCGAAGGTGCGGCTCGACATCATCCCCGACCTCCAGGCCAGCGGCATCCTGTGGTGCGACGGGCGCCGCAGCCACGAGGTCGCCGACGGTGAGGTCATCGAGGTCACGCAACTCCACGCGAAGCTGCGCCTGGCGCGCCTGCGGGAACAGCCGTTCACGACGCGCCTGGTGAAGAAGTTCGCGCTGCCCGTGCAGGGGTGGCGCAAGCAGACGGAGAAGTGATGCTGAGCGCCCTGCGGATGACGGCGTTCGGCGTCGTGGACGAGGCCGAGCTCGAGTTGGGTCCCGGCCTCACCGCGCTCACCGGCGAGACAGGCGCAGGCAAGACCATGATCGTCTCGGGCCTCGGCCACCTCCTCGGCAGCCGAGGGGACGCCGGCATCGTGCGACGCGGCGCGGAGCGCGCCGTCGTCGAGGGGCGCTGGGAGGTGCCCGACGACGTGGCCGCCCGGGTCCGCGAGCTGGGCGGCGACGCGGAGGACGGCGAACTCGTCACGCTGCGGCAGGTGTCGGCGCAGGGCCGATCGCGGGCGGTCGTCGGCGGCGCCGGGGTGCCGATCTCCGCGCTGGCGGACGTCATCGGCGAGATCGCCACCATCCACGGCCAGTCCGGGCAGATGAGGCTGTCCAGCCCGGACAGGCAACGCGAACTCCTCGACGCCCACGCGAAGCCGGCCCAGCTGGAGCGCTACCGGGCCAACTTCGCCGAACGCAGGGCCGCGGCCGCGGAACTGCAGGAACTCGAGCAGCAATCCCTGGCCCGCGCCCGCGAGGCAGACATGCTCCGCTTCGGCCTCGACGAGATCGCCGCGGTGGCCCCGCAACCGGGCGAGGACGACGCGTTGGCCGCGGAGCAGGCCAAGCTGATGGACCTCGACGAGCTGCGCAGCCTCGCCGGCACCGCGCACGAAGCACTCAGCGGCTCCGAGACCGACTACGACGCGCCCAGCGCAGTGGCCCTGGCCGGGGAGGCGCGCAAGGCACTCACGGCGCTGGCAGGCCGTGACGAGGCGGCCGCCGCACTGGCCGGCCGCGCCGTCGAGCTCACCATGCTCGCCGGCGAGCTGGCCGCAGACGTCGCCGGCTACGTCGACGACCTCGTGGCTGACCCGCTGCGGCTCGAGGCGGTGGGGCAGCGGCGGGGTGCGCTGGCCGGGTTGACCCGCAAGTACGGCACCACCGTCGACGAGGTCCTGGCCTGGGCCGAGTCCTCCGCTGCGCGGCTGGGCGAACTGGTGGGCAGCGACGAGCGCATCGAGGTGCTCCGTGCCCGCATCGCCGAACTCGACGCCGCGCTCGCGGCGGATGCGGCGGCGATCTCAGCGGCCCGGCGCGCCGCGGCCGAGGACCTGGCCGAGCAGGTCAGGTCGGAGCTGGCCGCGCTGGCGATGCCGCACGCCGAACTCCGCTTCGACGTGACCGACGCGCCCATCGGCCCGCACGGCGCCGACCGCATCGAGCTGCTGTTCACCGCCAACCCGGGCTCGGAACCCGCGCCGCTCGGCAAGGTCGCGTCCGGCGGCGAGCTCTCGCGGGTCCGGCTCGCGCTCGAGGTCGTGCTGGCCGACGCCGGGGCGCACCACACCTACGTGTTCGACGAGGTCGACGCCGGCGTCGGCGGCGCCGTCGGCCTCGAGATCGGGCGGCGGCTGCAGCGGCTGGCCGCCCACAGCCAAGTCATCGTCGTGACGCACCTGGCGCAGGTGGCGGCCTTCGCGGACGCGCACTTCGTGGTGGCCAAGGAGTCCGACGGTCAGGTGACCACTTCGGGTGTGCGACTCCTCACCGACGACCAGCGCGCCGCGGAACTCGCCCGTATGATGGGCGGCGCCTCCTCATCGACGAAGGGGATCGAGCACGCGCAGGAGCTGCTCGCACAAGCTGCCCGGTAGGGGGAAACATCGATGGCCGCACGGCTCCTCGGGGGAGTGCAGCGGTACCTGGACCGGATCCTCGTGGGTCTGGCGGTGGTGCTGCTGTTCTGGGTCTGGCACACGGCGCACCTGGAATGGGGCTCGGAGCTGTACGTCCCGGCCTGGATGGACGAGCGCATCCTCCTGTTCGCGGCGCCGGCCCTGCTGCTGGCGGTGCTCGGGCTGGTGCGCGCGGCGCTGGCCGCGGCGTTCGCGTACCCGCTCGTCGTCATCGTCGGTGAGCTGCTGGGCGGCGCGGCCTGGGACCTGCAGGTCATGTTCCTGGGGGAGGAACACGACCCCGTGCACGCCGGTTGGTGGATCGCCGTCGGGCTCTACTGCTGGGTGGTGCTCGGCGCCGCCTGGGGCGACGGCCGGGCGCGCCACTGGGCCCGGATCGAGGCCGAGGAGGCCGGCACCGGGCAAGTCGTGACGTCGCCGTAACGAAACGGAAATCTGGGCCCCTTAGGCTGGAGTTCCGTGCAAGCAACGAATTCCACGCGTCATGTCTTCGTCACCGGGGGCGTCGTCTCCTCGCTCGGCAAGGGCCTCACGGCCGCCAGCCTCGGCACGCTGCTGATCGGGCGCGGGCTCCGCGTCACCATGCAGAAGCTGGATCCCTACCTCAACGTCGACCCCGGCACCATGAACCCGTTCCAGCACGGCGAGGTCTTCATCACCGAGGACGGGGCGGAGACCGATCTCGACATCGGCCACTACGAACGCTTCCTCGACCGCAACCTCACCCGCAGCGCCAACGTCACCACAGGGCAGGTCTACTCGACCGTCATCGCGCGGGAGCGGCGCGGCGAGTACCTCGGCCAGACCGTCCAGGTGGTGCCCCACATCACCGACGAGATCCGGGACCGGATGCTCGGCATGGCCGGCCCGGACGTCGACGTGGTCATCCACGAGATCGGCGGCACCGTCGGCGACATCGAGTCGCTGCCGTTCCTGGAGGCCGCCCGTCAGGTGCGCCACGAGGTGGGCCGTGACCGGGTCTTCTTCCTGCACGTCTCGCTGGTGCCGTACCTCAAGCCCGCGGCGGAGTTGAAGACCAAGCCCACGCAGCACTCGGTGGCTGCGCTGCGGCAGGTGGGCATCCAGCCCGACGCCATCGTGTGCCGCTCCTCGCAGGAGATCCCGGCTGGGATGAAGGCCAAGATCGCGCTGATGTGTGACGTCGACGAGGAGGCGGTGATCAGCTGCGCCGACGCCTCCAGCATCTACGCGATCCCGCGCGTGCTGCACGCCGAGGGCCTCGACGCCTACGTGGTGCGCCGGCTCAACCTGTCGTTCCGCGACGTCGACTGGAGGGCCTGGGACGACCTGCTCGGCCGCGTGCAGCACCCGCAGCAGCGGGTCACGGTGGCCCTCGTGGGCAAGTACGTCGACCTCCCCGACGCCTATCTCTCGGTGTCCGAGGCGCTGCGGGCCGGCGGCTTCGCGCACCGGGCCGCCGTCGACCTGCGCTGGGTCGCCTCCGACGACTGCGAGACCCCCGACGGTGCCGCCGAGGCGCTGGCCGGCGTCGACGCCGTCTGCGTCCCGGGCGGCTTCGGCATCCGCGGCGTGGAGGGCAAGCTCGGCGCGCTCACCCACGCCCGTCAGCACCGGATCCCCACGCTCGGCCTCTGCCTGGGCATGCAGTGCATGGTGATCGAGGCCGCCCGCAACCTCGCGGGCATGGCCGGGGCGTCGTCGACGGAGTTCGACCCCGCCACCCCCGAGCCCGTGGTCGCCACCATGGCGGAGCAGAGCCACATCGTCGACGGCGGGGGCGACCTCGGCGGCACCATGCGGCTCGGCTCCTACCCGGCGGAGCTGCGCGACGGAACTGTCGTGCGCAGGGTCTATGGTGTGGCCAGGGTCGAGGAACGCCACCGCCACCGCTACGAGGTGAACAACGGCTACCGGGCCAGCCGCGAGGAGGCGGGCCTGGTGGTCTCGGGCACGTCACCGGATTCGCAACTGGTCGAATTCGTGGAACTGCCTGAGGACGTGCACCCGTACTACGTCGGCACGCAGGCGCACCCCGAGCTGAAGTCGCGCCCGACGAAGCCGCACCCGCTCTTCGCCGGGTTGATCGGAGCCGCGCTGGCGGCACGGAAGGGGTAGCGCATGCGCGTCGACGAGCCGATGAAGTGGCCGGTCCGTGGGCGGGAGGTCCTGGCCTCGGGCAAGGTGACCTCCTTCGTCGAGGAACAGGTCGACACCCCCTCGGGTGAGCTCATCACCCGCCAGTTCATCACCCACCCGGGGGCGGTGGCCGTCGTCGCCTGGCAGGAGGCCACAGACCAGATCGCGGTGCTGCGCCAGTACCGCCACCCCGTGGGCCTCGAACTGGTGGAGATCCCGGCCGGGCTGCTGGACGTCGAGGGCGAGGACTTCGTGCTGAGTGCGCAACGCGAACTGGCCGAGGAGGTGGAGCTGGCCGCGGACAGGTGGGACGTGCTGGTCGACATCCTGACCACCCCGGGGTCCTCGGCGGAGTCGCTGCGGATCTACCTCGCGCGGGAGGTACGCCCCGCGCCGCGCCCGGACGGCTTCGTGCTCGCCGGCGAGGAGGCCCACATGACGTGGGCGTGGGTGTCACGCCAGGACCTGGTGGACCAGATCCTGGCCGGGCGTTGCCAGTCGCCCTCGCTGGTGGCAGGCGTGCTCGCGCTCGAGACGGCCCGTCTCTCGGGCCGGCTGGCGGGGCTGCGACCCGCCGACGCCCCCTGGCCCGTCCGCGAGTCGTGAACGCCCTCGAGCAGGCGCGCGACGACTACCTCAACCACGTGCGGGCGGAGCGCGGGCTCGCCACCAACACCGTGGCCGCCTACCGCCGGGACCTTGCGCGCTACCTCGGCTTCCTGGAGGCGCGCGGGATCCGCTCCGTGGGCGAGGTCACGCCCGTGGAGATCACCGAGTTCATCCGGGAGCTGAGCGCCGGCCAGGCCCGCTCGTCGGTTGCCCGGCACGTGGTGAGCGTGCGCACCTTCCACCAGTTCTGCGCCGAGGAGGGGCTGGCGCCGTCCAACCCGGCCGCAGAGGTGTCGCCGCCGAAGCTCGAGCAGAGGCTGCCGAAGGCCCTCTCGGTGGACGAGGTCTCCCGCATCCTCGACGCGCCGGACCGCACCGAGGTCACCGGGCTGCGCGACGCGGCGCTGCTCGAGCTGCTCTACGGCACCGGCGCGCGCGTCTCCGAGGTCTGCGGGTTGGACGTCGACGACGTCACGGCCGCCCTGTCGGACCCTGACGGGGGCATCCGGCTGCTCGGCAAGGGCGGCAAGGATCGGGTCGTCCCCCTCGGCAGCTACGCGGCCAAGGCGGTGTCGGCCTATCTCGTCCGAGCCCGCCCCGCGCTGGCGCAAGCCGCGAGGAGGCACACGCCCGCCCTGCTGCTGAACCAGCGGGGGGCCAGGCTCAGCCGGCAGTCGGCGTGGGCGGTGCTCCAGCGGGCGGCTGAAGGCGCAGGCATCGACGCGGACGTCTCACCCCACTCGCTGCGCCACTCCTTCGCCACCCACCTGCTCGACGGCGGGGCGGACCTGCGGGTGGTGCAGGAGTTGCTCGGCCACTCGTCGGTGGCCACCACCCAGATCTACACGTTGGTGACCATCGAACACCTGCGCGAGGTGCACGCCGCCGCCCACCCGCGGGCCCGCTGACCGGCTCAGAAGGAGGCGAGGTTGATCGGCCGTTCGTCGACCTGGAAGAGCCGGGAGAGACGCATCACCGCACTCCGCTCGCCGCGGACCAGACCGGAGAGGGCCAGTTCCGCAGCGGTCCGATCGCCGTGCCACATGGTGCCCAGCACGTCGACGGACAGTGCCGCCTCCGGTGCATCGTCCGAGCGCTCGGCCGTGCCGTGCCCGTCGTGGGCCTGGAGGCGCCACACCCCGCTGCAGTAGCCCATGGCGTCGGCGATCTCGACCACCACGCTGCCCTCGCCGTCGAACCCGCGCTGGGCGGTGGCCGAGGGCAGGTCGAGGATCCGCAGCCACGCGGGGTCGTCGCCCTCCTTCGTCCGCACCGCCCACGGGTCGGTGAGCGAGGCGGCGAGCGGGTCGCCGGGCATGGAGAAATCGAGGTTGAGGCGCTCCACCAGGTCCATGTCGGCCATCGCCCGCCACAGCGCGCGGGAAACCGACTCATCGGGGGCGCAGACCTTGCGCACCGTCACGGTGATCGGTTCCTCGTCCCAACCGTTCGGCGTGAACAGGGCGAACCCGTCCACCTCGCCGGCGGGCGAGAAGTGCACCGCGCAGCGCAGCGACCGTGCCGGCCCGTTGTCGCGGGAGTCCCACTGGCCGGTGTCGATCAGGAAGTGGCCGTGGAGGTGGCCGACGGCACCACGGTGGCGCGCCTGGTGCGCCCGGGTGAGCCGCTGCCAGTGGTCCTTCAGGAACGCCGGCGGCACGAACTCGATCGATCCCGCGGCGACCGGCACATCCGGCCGGAAGGTGAACCGGTCGGTGCGGACCTCGATGGGATGGACGTGCGTCGAGACGCCGAAGCCGTAGCGGCCGTAGATCGTCGCCTCCGACGCGGTGAGGGTGGCCAGCGCCCTTCCGTGGTCACGGGCGGCGTCCAGCTGTTGGCGCATCATGTGGCTGAGGAGGCCCCGGCGGCGGTGGCTCGGACGCACGGCCACGGTGTTGATCACCAGGGCGTCGACGAGCCCCCGCCCGCAGTTGATCGTCGAAGGCGCGGAGGCGAAGGCAGCCACCGCGCGCCGACCGTCGAGGCCCGGCCCCTCCGTGGTGACCCGGCCGAGCCAGGCGCCGTCCTGCCGCCGGTGGGTGCGATACGTGGCCAGTCCCTCGTCGGTGGCCGCCGTCTGGAGGAACCCGAAGCGGAAGACGTCGAGGTAGTCGGCCCAGGCGGGGCTCTCGTCAGGGGTCTCCAAGGGCATCAGGTCATATCGGTAGGGCGCTTCCACCCGATCGACTCTAGCGGCTGGGCCGGAGAGAGCCCGGGAGCACATGAGCCCGGACCACCTCATACGTGGTCCGGGCTCGCGTCACATTTATCGGCGCAACCTGACATAGGCGTGACGACACGCCGACAAATGATAAAACTCCTGGTGAATTCTTCCAATTCGGCTGACAAGCATGCGCCGAGCGTGTAGACATGTCCTACGCACTTCCTTTCGAGGAGGAGCGAGGAAGGGACAGTCCCACTTTCGAATTGCCGCAAGTCTGATCTTCGCAGCACCCCACCCGGCGAGGTGGGTGAGAAATACCCGGATGCCCTTCCACGGCAGGTGGTCCGCCACCACCCGCCACACCCAGGTGGCCTGACCAACTCATACTTGGTCAGGCCACCGCCTTGTCCGGGGTCTGGTGGGGAAAACGGCAGCGGCGCGTCCACTAGGCTGGTCCCCACTTGCGAAGAAGTAGGAGGCAGTGCGGTGGCCGATAGCGGGCTGTTCGAGAAGTCGGAGTTCCAGGTGCCGGATGCACCCGGCGAGTCGACGCTCGTCGATACCGGCGAGATCGGGCCCACTGGGCGACCCCTTCCCGTCTTCCCCGAGCCCCAGCCGCCGGCTCCGGGCCCCAAGAACGCCATCATCGTGTCGATGACCAACCAGAAGGGCGGCGTCGGCAAGACGACCACCGCCATCAACCTGGGCGCCGCGCTGGCCGAGACCAGCCGCAAGGTGCTGCTGGTGGACTTCGACCCGCAGGGCTCGCTCTCCGTCGGGCTGGGCGTCAACCCCCACACCCTGGACCGGTCCATCTACAACCTGCTGCTCAGCCGCGAGTACGAGCCGCAGGACGTCATCCGCGAGAGCACCGTGCCGGGCCTCGACATCCTGCCCAGCAACATCGACCTCTCCGCTGCAGAGGTGCAGCTGGTCAGCGAGGTGGCACGAGAGCAGACGCTGCAGCGCGTGCTGAGCAAGCTGCGCTCCGGGTACGACTACATCCTCATCGACTGCGCGCCCAGCCTCGGCCTGCTCACGATCAACGCACTCACCGCCAGCGACCACGTCATCGTCCCGCTGGAGTGCGAGTTCTTCGCGCTGCGCGGCGTGGCGCTGCTGACCGACACCATCTCCAAGGTGCAGGACCGGCTCAACCCCGACCTGTCGGTCATGGGCATCCTCGGCACCATGTACGACGCCCGCACCCTCCACAGCCGTGAGGTCCTCGAGCGCGTCGTCCAGGCGTTCGGCGACGAGGTGTTCCACACCGTCATCCGCCGCACCATCAAGTTCCCCGAGACGACGGTGGCGGGCGAGCCCATCACCACCTACGCCTCCGCCTCGCCCGGTGCCGACGCCTACCGCCAGTTGGCTCGTGAGGTGCTGCTGAGGAGCGAGGGGTGAGCAAACCCAAGCGCGCGGAGCTGCCTGGGGCGTCGGAGCTGTTCCGTCCCACCCGGCAGCCCGCCGAGCCCGAACCGAGGGCGAAGCCCCAGGTGCAGGCGGCGCCCGAGCCGACGGCGGACGCGGCGTCGCCCGTGCCCAGCGGGCGGGTGCGCCACGACCACAAGATCACCGTCTACTTCAGCGAGGACGAGCTCCTGGCGCTCGAGGACGCCAACCTCGACCTGCGCCGCACGCACGGGATCCGCGTGGACCGTGGGCGCATCGTGCGGGTCGCCGTCGCGCACGCGCTGGCAGACCTCCTTGCCCGCGGGGCCGACAGCGACCTCGTGGCCGAACTCAGATAGCAGTGAGCAGGGCCAAGGCGCAGGGGGAGCAGCGCGACGAGCTGCCGGGCTTCGAGCTGCGGCTCAGCAACTTCGAGGGCCCGTTCGACCTGCTGCTCGACCTCATCTCGAGGCGGGAACTCGACATCACCGAGGTGGCGCTCAGCGCGGTCACCGACGAGTTCATCGCCTACGTCAAGCTCGGCGGCGAGATCTGGGACCTCGACAAGACGAGTTCCTTCCTCGTGGTGGCAGCCACGCTGCTCGACCTCAAGGCCGCCCGCCTGTTGCCCGGCGGGGAGGTCAGCGACCCCGAGGACATCGCCGCGCTCGAGGCCCGTGACCTGCTGTTCGCCCGACTCCTGCAGTACCGCGCCTTCAAGAAGCTGGCCGAGTGGGTGGCGCAGACCATGGACGGCGCGGAGTCCACGCATTGGCGTCCGGGCGGCCTCGAGGAGCAGTTCCGCGGCGTGCTGCCAGAGGTCGAGCTCCCGCTCACGCCGGACGACGTGGCCCGCCTCGCAGCGGCCGCGATGGTCCCGAAGCCCGCACCCGTCGTCGACCTCGGCCACCTGCACGGCAACGCCGTCAGCGTGCCCGAGCAGGTCGCGCACGTGGCCGACCGGCTCAAGCGGGAGGGTGCGGCCACGTTCCGCTCGCTGATCGCCGGCGCCGACCGGCTCACCGTCGTGGTGCGGTTCCTGGCGATCCTGGAGCTCTTCCGCGCCCAGCAGGTGGCGCTCGAACAACTCGAACCGCTCGCGGAGCTGACCATCCGCTGGACGGCCGGCGACGAGGCGGCCGTCGAGGTCACCGACGACTACGGACCCCAACCCGAACTGGAGGACGCATGAGCGCCCAGGCCGCCCTCGAGGCCATCCTGCTGATGGCCACCGAACCGACCACCACCGACGAGCTGGCTGCGGCGCTGGGACTCACCGTCGCGGAGGCCGACGGCGAACTCGAGGCCATCGCCGGGTTCTACGAGGACCAGGGGCGGGGCATCCGGCTGCGGCGCGTCGCCGGTGGCTGGCGGTTCGCCACTGACCCGGCGCTCGCCGACGTCCTGGAGGCGTGGCTCGTCTCCGACCAACGCTCGCGCCTCACGCAGGCCGCCCTCGAGACGCTCTCGGTGATCGCCTACCTGCAGCCGGTGACCCGTGGCCGCATCTCGGGCGTGCGCGGCGTCAACGTCGACGGAGTGGTGAAGACCCTCCTGGTCCGCGGCCTGATCGCCGAGGCGGGGGAGGACCCCGTCACCGGGGCCATGACGTTTCGCACCACGCCGCTGTTCCTGCAGAAGCTCGGCCTCAATTCGTTGCGGGAACTGCCGGACTTGGCGCCGCTGTTGCCAGACGCCGTAGCCTTGGAAGCTGAGCTGGGACAACTCGCCGCCGCGATGGCGCCCGAGGCCCGGCCGGAGGAGGAACCCGAAGATGAACGATCAGCCTGACAGCCCCCAGGGCGAAGGCATCCGCCTGCAGAAGGTGCTGGCCGCCGCCGGCATCGCCTCGCGCCGCGCCAGCGAACTGCTCATCGAGGAGGGTCGCGTCGAGGTCAACGGGAGGATCGTGACCGAGCAGGGCCTGCGGGTGGACCCGGAGAAGGACACGATCCGGGTGGACGGCTCCCGCATCCCGTCGCCGCGTCACCACCTGTACCTCGTGATGAACAAGCCGCGCGGGGTCGTCTCGACCATGGAGGACCCGGAGGGCCGCAAGACGCTGCTCGACTACCTGCCGCGCCTCAAGGAGCGGATCTTCCACGTCGGCCGGCTCGACACCGACACCGAGGGCCTGATCCTGCTCACCAACGACGGCGAGTTCGCCCACCGCATGGCCCACCCCAGCTACGAGGTGCCCAAGACGTACTCCGTGCAGGCGGCCGGCGTGATGGACAACCGCACGCTCAAGCGCCTCGAGAAGGGCGTCACCCTCGACGACGGCCCGGTGAAGCCGGACAAGGTCAAGCTCGTCTCGCGCGGCGCCAACAAGACGCTCGTCGAGGTTTCCCTGCACGAGGGACGCAACCGCATCGTGCGCAGGATGTTCGACACGGTGGGCCACCCCGTCGACCGCTTGGCCCGCACGGCCATCGGCCCGGTGCGGCTGGGCACGCTCCCGGTGGGCGAGATTCGTGAGCTGACAAGGGAAGAGCTGGGCGAACTGCTCGACCTCGTCGGCATGTGACCCTGCCCGGGGCCGGCCGCACCGAATGGATTGCCTCACCTCGCACGTGCGCTAGGTTGAAGGTCAAGGAGGTGGCCGGTGGCCGGGTACGAGGATTTCGACTTCGACTTCGACGCGACCCAACAGGGCGCCTGGGAGGATTTCACCACCCGTCTCGACGAGGTGCTCTCCGTGATGGACGCCACCGCAGACCTCACGATCTCCGTGGCGTCGGCCAAGAAGGACGGTGAGGGTGCCGAGGAGGAGCTCCCGGGCATCCGGTTCTCGATGATCGAGCCGGGCGTGATCGCCGCCTACGTGAGGGGGCCGCACGGCGTCCCGACGGCGCAGCAGGCCGGGGACCTGCACCGCCTCGGATGGGATCAACCCACGGTTGACGAGCAGCGGTTCCACACCGTCGTCGACCAGGAGGAATCGTTGGCGCTGGCGCAGCTCGCCACCGAGACGCTGTCCGAGGTGTTCGGGGTGCTGCACCCCGTCTTCCTCGAGCCGGACCAGCTCGCGGAGATCCTCAAGGGCCAGACCGACTGGGTGCCGCTGACGCCCAAGCCGCTCACCCGCGACCAGGTGGCCGTCATGCCCGCCAACCGCACCGAACTGGACAACCTGGTCGACCACGAACTCGCGAAGGCGTTCGGGCACCCTCCGCTGCGCAACGAGCAGGGCGACGTGGCCATCCGGGTGGGGTCGACCATCGTGTTCCTGCGGTCGACGCCGGACGCCGCGGAACTGGTGCTGTTCTCCGCGCTGGTCCACGACGTGGAGGGCCGGTCGCGGGCCTGTGAGGTGCTCAACGACCTCAACGTCGAGGCCCGCTACGGCCGCTTCGCCCTGCACCGCGACCGCGTGTTCGTCCAGGTCTCCGTGGCCGCCAAGCCGTTCGTGCCGGCGCACCTGCACCAGGCGCTGATCCACCTGGCGCAGATCGCAGACGGCATCGACGACGCGCTGGCGAGCAAGCTCGGCGGCCGTACCACGTTCAACGGCTGACAAGCGATACAGTTTCCCCATGACCGATCCGCAGCAGGTGACCTACTTCTCCCGGCTCGAAGGTGAGGAGTGCTGGGCGTTGTTGAGCGAGGCCGTCGTCGGTCGCATCGCGTGGCAGGGGGCAGACGGCATCGTCGTGGTCCCCGTCAACTACCAGGTCGTGGACCGGGCCATCGTCTTCCACACGGACGTCGAGTCCAGCCTCGCGAAGCTGTCCGACGGCAGGAGCCTCTCCTTCCAGGTCGACGAGATCGACCCCGACACCGCCATCGGCTGGTCGGTGCTGGTGCGCGGCACCGGCGGCCTGGCCGATCCCGCGGTGGCCAACACGAGCTGGCTCGACGATGACAACACCGTCGGGATCGCGATCACCGTCACGTCGATCGACGGGCGGGTCGTGTCCGGAACGAAGAAGGGCTGACCATCATGAACGAGAAGACCTCTCCGCTGGTCGTCGTCGGCGTCGACGGAAGTGACGACGGCCTCCGGGCCGTGCGTTTCGGCACCGGCGCCGCGCTGCGCATCGACGGTGAACTGCTGCTGGTCAACGCCGTCGACGACACGCTGATGGCCGGGGCATGGGGCGTCGTCTACGACCCCGAGGTGCTCCAGTCGGCGGGCCTCACCGCCAACGAACAGGCCAGGGACGTCGCCCTCAGCATGGGCCTACCCGAACACCGGATCAAGACCGAGGTCGTCATGGGGTCGCCCGGCGGGGTCATGTCCCGGCTCTCCGAGGTGGCGGACCTCGTCGTCGTGGGCCGCCGCGCCGCCTCCGGCCTGGAGCGCATGTTCGTCGGATCCACCTCGGTGGCCGTGGTCGCCAACGCCTCGTGCCCCGTCGTCGTCATCTCGGCCGCCGCGCACCCGGACCCCATCGGCGGCCGTGGCATCGTCGGCGTCGGACTGCAGACCAGCCCAGGTTCCGAGAAGATCCTCCAGGCCGGCTTCCAGCAGGCACAGCGCCTCGGCTCCCGCCTCGAGATCGTGCATGCCATCCAGCCCCCCGTCGGGCTGTTCGCCCGCAAGCTGTCGCCGGCCCAACTCGAGGAGCAGGTGCGCTTCGCCAAGGGCGGCATCGAGGCCATCGCCAACGAGGTGGGCCAGGCGTTCCCCGACGTGCAGTACCGCGTGGAGGTGGCCGCGGACAGCCCCATCAACGAACTCGTCAGCCGCAGCGCCGGCTATGACCTGCTCGTGGTGGGCGTGGGCGACTCGGGGATCCCCGGCTTCTCGCTGGGCGGCCTCATGCGTGGCCTGTTGGCCCACGCGGAGTGCCCGCTGTTCGTCGCGCGCGGATGACCGAGGCCCCCGCCGCACCCACCGTCGACGTCGATCCGCAGCTGCCGATCGCTGCGGAGGCGGAGCACATCGCCGAACTCATCCGCACCCACCAGGTGGTGGTCGTCGCGGGCGAGACCGGGTCCGGCAAGACCACGCAGTTGCCCAAGATCTGCCTGATGGCGGGTCGGGAGAACATCGCGCACACCCAGCCCCGCCGCATCGCCGCGCGGACCGTGGCGCAGCGCATCGCCGACGAGTGCGGGGTGGGCCTGGGCGAGTTCGTCGGCTACCAGGTGCGGTTCACCCGCAAGGTGACGGCGGCCACGCGGATCAAGGTGATGACCGACGGCATCCTGCTGGCCGAACTGACCCACGACCGGATGCTCAGCCGCTACGACACGATCATCATCGACGAGGCGCACGAGCGCAGCCTCAACATCGACTTCCTGCTCGGCTACCTGAAGCAGCTGCTGCCCAAGCGGCCGGAGCTGAGGGTGGTGGTCACGTCGGCCACCATCGACACCGCCCGCTTCTCGGAGCACTTCGGCGACGCGCCGATCGTCGAGGTGTCGGGCCGCACCTACCCCGTGGAGACCCGCTACCGGCCGCTCGACGAGGGCCAGGACGAGATCGACGGCATCGTCGGCGCCGTCGAGGAGATCCTCACCGAGCCAGGGGGCGGCGACATCCTGGTGTTCCTGTCCGGCGAGCGGGAGATCCGCGACGCCGCGGAGGCGATCGACGGGCTGGGGTCCGGGCTCGAGGTGCTGCCGCTGTTCGCGCGCCTGTCGGCGGCGGACCAGCAACGCGTGTTCTCGGGGCACAGCGGGCGCCGCATCGTGCTGGCCACCAACGTCGCCGAGACGTCGATCACGGTGCCCCGCATCCGCTACGTCATCGACACCGGCCTGGCGCGCATCTCGCGCTACTCGGCGCGCACCAAGGTGCAGCGGCTCCCCATCGAGCCCGTGTCACAGGCCTCGGCCAACCAGCGCGCCGGCCGCTGTGGGCGCCTCGGCCCCGGCATCGCGATCCGGCTGTACTCGGAGGAGGACTTCGAGGCGCGTCCCCGCTACTCGGACCCCGAGATCCTGCGGACGAACCTGGCCACCGTCATCCTGCTGATGGCGCAGGCCGGGCTGGGCGACGTCGAGGGCTTCCCGTTCGTCGAGGCCCCGGTGCTCAGCCAGATCAACGACGGCGTGCGTGTCCTGAGCGAACTCGGCGCCATCCACCCCCGGCCCCGCCACGCGCAGGTGCGCCTCACGCGCACGGGCCGGATGCTGGCGCGCATGCCGGTGGACCCCCGGCTGGGCAGGATGATCATCGAGGGCGCCCGCCGCAAGACGCTGGCCACCGTCCTGGTGCTCGTGGCCGGCCTGACCGTGCCCGACGTGCGGGAACGCCCGGCCGAGTTCCAGCAGCAGGCCGACCAGCTGCACCGTCGCTTCTGGGGCGTCGACGAGGCGCCCCAGCAGGCCGACGGCGGCGCGCCCAAACGCCACACGGTGCACACCGGCACCCGAAAGGACCCCGCGCCCAAGGCGTCGTTGGAGGGCGGCGACTTCGAGGTGCTGCTCAACATCTGGAACTACCTCCACGCACGCCGCCGCGAACTGTCGGGCAACCAGTTCCGCAGGATGTGCCGGGCGGAGTACCTCAACTTCGTGCGCTTCCGCGAATGGGAGGACCTCGTCTCCCAACTGCGGGAGGCCGCCAAGGAACTCGACCTCGACACCCGCGGGCACGGCCCCACCGACCAGGTGCTCACGAGCCTGCTCAGCGGCCTGCTCTCCAACGTCGGCGTGGCGGAGGAACAGCGCGGCAAGCGCGAACCGGGCAAGCGCCGGCCGCTGCAGGAGTACCAGGGCACCCGGGGCGCGAAGTTCGCGCTCCAGCCGGGCTCTGCGCTGGCCAGGTCGATCCCGCCGCTGGTGATGGCCTTCGAGCTGGTCGAGACCTCGCGCCTCTGGGCACGGACGGTGGCCGCCATCAAGCCGGAGTGGGTCGAGGCCGTGGCCGGACCCCTCCTGACCCGGACGGTCTCCGAGCCCGTGTGGTCGCAGCGCTCCGCCAGCGTCGTCGCCAATGAGCGACTGACGCTGTTCGGCGTGCCGATCGTCGCCGGGCGCCGCACCGACTACGCCAAGGACCACCCCGTCGAGGCGCGCGAGATATTCCTGCGCACCGCGCTCGTCGAGGGGGAGTGGGACACCCCCAACCCGGTGGTGCGTGGCAACCGGGCCGTCCTGGCCGAGGCCGAGAAGATGACCGACCGGATGCGGCGGCCGGACCTCCTCATCTCCGACGAGGCGCTGTACGAGTTCTACGACGCACGGGTGCCCACCGACGTGGTCTCCGGCGCCACGTTCGACAAGTGGCTGCGCGCCACGCCGAAGGAGCAGTGGCCGCTGCTGATGATCGACGACGCGATCGTCGACGCCACCCAGCTGCGGCCCAGCGACTTCCCGGACAGGTGGACCTTCGGCGAGCACCGCCTGCCCATCGACTACACCTTCGACCCGGGCGCAGGCAGCGACGGCGTGACGCTCAAGCTGCGCCTCGAACTGCTGGGCCAGCTCGACGCCGACGAGTTCTCCTGGCAGGTGCCCGGGCTGCGTCGCGAGCTGGCCACCGAGCTGATCCGCTCGCTGCCCAAGTCCGTGCGCACCAGTTTCGTGCCCGCGCCGGACTTCGCGGCCAGGGCGCTCACCTGGCTCGACGAACGGGGCGAGGTGGGCGAGGGGGCCTTCCCCGACGCGCTGGCCCGCGCACTCACCGCGCTCACCGGCGTGGTCGTCGAGGGGTCGCAGTTCACGCCCGACGCCGTGGCCGCGCACCTGCGCCCCACCTACGTCGTGCTCGACGAGGGCCGCGAGGTGGCCCGTGGCACGGACCTCGACTCGCTCCTGCAGAAGCTGTCGCCCAAGGTGGCCGCCAAGCTCACCCGGTCGGCCGGCGACCAGGCCGCCACCGGCCAGAAGGCGTGGACGTTCGGCACCGTGCCGCGCGAGACCACCGTCGGCAAGGGCGTGGTCGGGTACCCGGCGCTCGTCGACGAGGGCAACGGCGTGGGGCTGCGGGTGTTCGACTCCGCCGCGCGGGCCAGCCGCTCGCACGCCCACGGCGTGCGCAGGCTGCTCACTCTCACCAACCCGGACCCCACGAAGTGGGTGGTGTCGCACCTGGGCCGCACGGAGAAGCTTTCGCTCGCCGATTCCCCGTACCCGAAGGTGCCCGACCTTCTGGCAGACGCCTGGCTGAAGGCCGGCGAACAACTGGCGCTGCAGCAGGGCCCCCTCGACGGCGTGCGCACCGAGGCCGACTACCAGCGGGTGGCGCTCGAGGTGCGACAGGAGTGCCCGGGCCGCACGCTCCAGGTGGTCAACACCGCGGCCCACTCGCTCGCCTTCGTCACCCAGGCACGGATCCTGCTGGCGGGCATGCCGGCCACCGACCCCGTCCGCACCGACGTGGCGCAGCAGCTGGACAACCTGTTCTTCAACCGGTTCATCTCGGCCACGCCAGACCCTTGGTACGCCCACCTCCCGCGCTACGCGCAAGCCGCCGTCGCCCGGCTGCAGGCCGCGGCGGTGAACCCGGCCCGCGACGACAAGGTCGCCGTCGAGCTGTATGACGTCGAGGATGCCTACGCGGCCCTGACCGAGCGGCAGCCGCCCGGGCCGCTGCGCCCGGAGGTCGAGGAGATCGCGTTCCTGCTGGAAGAGTTCCGCGTGAGCCTCTTCGCGCAGCAGTTGCGCACGGCGGTGCCGGTGTCGGCCAAGCGCATCCGTCAGGCGATCCGTCAGGCGCAGTGAGCGCCATGTGGCACGATGGACGGCGTGCCGAAGGACGTCGCCGAACTCATCGCCCTGTTTGACCTGACTCAGACCGGGGCGTCGAGCTTCCGCGGGCCGCATCCGCAGACCTACCTGCAGCGGCTCTTCGGTGGGCAGGTGCTGGGCCAGACCCTCGTGGCGGCCGCCCGCACCGTCGCGTCTGACCGGCGGATCCACTCGCTCAACGCGTACTTCCTGCGGCCGGGAGCCAACGACGCACCGCTGGACTTCGAGGTCGAGGTGGTGCGCGACGGCAACACGTTCAGCAACCGTCGGGTGGTGACCCGGCAGGGGGACCGCGAGATATTCATGATGACGGCCTCCTTCCAGGCGCCGGAGGAGGGGCTGGACCATTCGGCGTCCCCGCCGGCCGACGTCGCCGTGTCGGAGGCGAGCCCGTCGCTGCGCGAGGTGCTGCAGCGCCGGTTCGGGGCACCGTTCAAGCTGCTGTCGGAGTGGGACGCGCTCGACGTGCGGCTGGCGGCCCGCCCGGACCGAACCGACTCGGGTGGCTCGATGAGGGCGTGGGTTCGCACCCGGCAGGCGATGCCCGACGACCCGGTGCTCCACGCCGCCGTCCTGGCCTACCTCAGTGACATCACGCTGCTGAGCGTCACCACCGTGCCCCACGAGGTGGAGTTCCTGTCACCGGCGATGCAGGCCGCCTCGATCGACCACGTCATGTGGTTCCACCGGCCCGTGCGCGTCGACGAGTGGCTGCTCTACGACATGGTCTCCCCGTCGGCGTCGCACGCCCGAGGGTTCGCGACGGGCAGGCTGTTCCAGGGCGGTCAGGCCGTGGCCAGTTGCGCGCAGGAGGGCCTCATCCGGGTCCTGGCATGAGACACGGCCCGCGCCTTGGGGGAGAGGCACGGGCCGTGTGGTGTGTGGGCTCAGGCGGCGATGCCCTGCGATTCGCGCATCGTCGCCAGGGCGGCACGCTCGATCTGGCGCACCCGCTCGGCGGTGATGCCCCAGTGCGTGCCGATGTCGGCCAGCTTCGCCTGCCGTCCGTCGAGCAGGCCGTAGCGACGGCGCACGACATCCTGTGAACGCTCGTCGAGGTCAGCCAGCATCCCCTCGAGGCGGGCACGCTCCTCGGCGTCGAGCACCATCTCGTCCGGGCCGGGCGCGGTCTCGCGGGCGATCAGGTCGCCCAGCGCGGTGTCGCCGTCGGACTCGACGGGGGCGTCGAGCGAGACGTGGTCGCGCGAGTAGCGCAGGAGGTCGACGATGCGTGCCTCCTCGAGGCCCAGTTCGTCGGCGATCTCGTGGATCTCCGGCTCCCGGCCGAGCTCGCGTTCGAGGTTGCGGCGGGTGGCGGATACCTGGTTGACCTGCTCGGCGACGTGCACGGGCAGCCGCACGATGCGGCTCTGCTGTGCGATGCCGCGCGAGATGGCCTGGCGCACCCACCACGTGGCGTACGTGGAGAACTTGAAGCCCTTGGCGTAGTCGAACTTCTCCACCGCACGGATGAGGCCGGTGTTGCCCTCCTGCACCAGGTCGAGCAGCGGCATCTGGGCGCGGCCGTAACGGCGGGCCACGGAGACCACGAGCCGCAGGTTGGCCTTCACGAAACGCTGGATGGTGCGCTCGCCCTCGGCAGCGATCTCGCGCAGTTCCTCCTCAGTGGCCGCCACGTCGGTGGTGATCTCACCGTCGAGGATCTTCTGCGCGTAGAGCCCTGCCTCGATGGCGCGGGCGAGTTCGACCTCTTCGACAGCGGAGAGCAGGGGCGTCTTGGCAATGGCGTCCAGGTACAGACCCACGGAGTCCTTGCCCTCGATGCCTTCGGTGCTTCGCATGCGCGCAGTACGATTCATATTCTTCAGACCTTTCGCCAGTCGTCACCCATAACAACGAAGGCCCTGCGCGGTTGGTTCCATGAGTTCGCCCACGGGCGAGAAATCATCCCCAGGTACGAGACGACCCTGACCCCGGATGGGGGCGTTCCCGGGGCAGGCGGTTTGAAGGGGCCGAGTGGGCGTGCAACAATGGACGGCGCGTCACCCTTGACCAAGGCGGGGCGGCGCATGCGCAAATTGCAGTCGAAGGCCTTGAGAGGACCACAGTGACCGAGAACGCTGAAGGCACCGGCAAGACTCCCCGTACTCGCCGGAGCACGAAGAGCGCCGCCGCTGAGGAGACGCCGACCACCAAGCGCGCGTCCACGCGCAAGCCGGCCGCCCCCAAGACCGCTGCCAAGACGACGGCCGCCCGCCGCACCACAGCGAAGCCCGCCACCGCCAAGAAGGAGCCCACCATCGCGGAGGCCTCCACCGGCGAGGTCGAAGTTCAGTTCGAGCGGGATGGAGACGACGTGGTGCTCACCGTGGGGGGCAAGAAGCGCACCCTTGACGACGTCGACGAGGCCACCTTCAACGAGGCCGAAGTGGCCAAGGACGAGAAGGAGCTCGTCGAGGAGGAACAGGGCTTCGCGCTGTCGGATTCCGACGACGCGGACGAGCCCGAGCAGCAGGTGGTGTCGGCCGGCGCCACCGCTGACCCGGTCAAGGACTACCTGAAGCAGATCGGCAAGGTCGCGCTGCTGAACGCGGTCGAGGAGGTCGAGCTGGCCAAGCGCATCGAGGCCGGCCTCTTCGCCGAGGAGCGGCTCACCTCGGACGAACCCCCGTCAGCGGAGGACTCCGAGGACCTGGAGTGGATCGCCGAGGACGGCCGCCGCGCCAAGAACCACCTCCTCGAGGCGAACCTGCGCCTCGTGGTGTCGCTGGCGAAGCGCTACACCGGCCGCGGCATGCTGTTCCTGGACCTCATCCAGGAAGGCAACCTCGGCCTCATCCGCGCGGTCGAGAAGTTCGACTACACCAAGGGCTACAAGTTCTCCACCTACGCCACCTGGTGGATCAAGCAGGCCATCACCCGCGCCATGGCGGACCAGGCCCGCACCATCCGCATCCCCGTGCACATGGTCGAGGTCATCAACAAGCTCGCCCGCGTCCAGCGCCAGATGCTGCAGGACCTCGGCCGCGAACCAACCCCGGAGGAACTGGCCGTCGAGCTGGACATGACGCCGGAGAAGGTCGTCGAGGTCCAGAAGTACGGCCGCGAGCCCATCTCGCTGCACACGCCCCTGGGCGAGGACGGCGACTCGGAGTTCGGTGACCTCATCGAGGACTCCGAGGCCATCGTCCCTGCCGACGCGGTGAACTTCACGCTGCTGCAGGAGCAGCTCAACGACGTGCTGGACACGCTCAGCGAGCGCGAGGCCGGCGTCGTCCAGATGCGCTTCGGCCTCACCGACGGACAGCCGAAGACCCTCGACGAGATCGGCAAGGTCTACGGGGTCACCCGTGAGCGCATCCGCCAGATCGAGTCCAAGACCATGTCGAAGCTGCGCCACCCCTCGCGTTCGCAGGTGCTGCGCGACTACCTCGACTGAGCGGCCCAGCGCCCCCAGACGCCCGAAGGGCGGTCACCCCACGGTGGCCGCCCTTCGTCGCATCTGCTGGCGTTGTGGTTCAGCTGAACCGCACCATGTTGTTGAGGATCTCCTTGGTGACCCAGCGGTAGGTGCCGTTGCGGTACTCGATCACGCTGGCCGTGGCCCAGGTGCGGCAGCCGTTGCGGCCGGTCAGGGCGGTGTCGCACTCGGTGCGCCAGGTGCGGCCACCGTCGGTCCAGCTGAGCTTGCCGCCGACGACGCCGTTGGCCGCGAGCGGGTTGCCCTTCCACGTGGCACGGGGGCTGGCCTTGTAGGTCAGGTTGTTGAACGCCCAGCCGTTCACCTGCACGAAGCGGCCCCGGTCGTCGTCATCGTCATCATCGTCGTCGTCATCGTCGGCGTCCCAACGCACGATCGTGGCCTGGATCTCCGTGCGGCAGCGCTCGGTGGTCGAGTACGGCTCACAGGTGGTGCGCCACTGTCGCCCGTTGACGGAGTGGAGGCCCGGGGTGATGTAGACGTCGACGGCGGGAGCGGGGGCGGGTTCTGAGGGCGTGCCGGTGAACGTGGCGCACTGGTCCTCGGCGTTGCCCTGCACGGCGTTGCCGGAGCCGGTCGGGGCCGGGGCGTTCTCCTTGCACTGGAGGTTGCCACCAACCGTGTTGTCGGTGACGCTGATCGTCGCGGTGTTCTCGAACAGCTGGATGTCGCCGCCGACGCGCACGCCGCTGATGCTCACGCTCCCGGTGGCGTACTTGACCTGGATGTTGCCGCCGACGTGCCCGCCCGTGACGGTGAGGGAGCGGCCGCCGTCGGTGATGACGTTGCCCTGCGTGGTCACGTCGGTGAGGGTGCAGGACGCGCCGGCCGGGACGACGATGTTGTCGTCGCCGACGTCGCGGTTGGAGATGCTGGTGGTGCAGGTGACGTCGGCGGCGGCCGTCTGGGCAGTGACCGCGAGGCCGCTGAGGGCCAGGGCGGCGGAGGCCGCCACGCTGAGGAGTCGCTTCATCGGGGTTCCTTTCAATCGGTCGGCGATGTCGCCGTGGCCCCTACTCAACCCAGCGTCCCTGAACCGCGCATGGGTTCAGGATGAGAGAAGTCTCATTCCCGGGCCATGGCGGCGAAGTTCTCCAGCATGCGGTGCACCTCGGGCGTCGGCTGCGTGCGCAGCGCGTAATCGACGAGGGTCTCGGTCTGCTCCGGGTCGAAGTAGCCGGCGTCACGGTAGATGCGGATGCGGGCGGCCAGGCCCTGGGAGTCCAACTCGGGATGGAACTGCGTGGCGTAGACGTGCCGGCCCACCCGGAAGGCCTGCACGGGACACACCGTGCCGGTGGCGAGCAGGGTGGCACCCTCGGGCAGCCGACGGCACGCCTCCTTGTGACCGACGAAGGCCTCGAACGTGCCCGGCACGCCGTCGAAGATGGGGTCGCGGAGGCCCTCCGAGGTGACGGTGGCCAGCGTGGTGCCGACCGCCTCACCGTACGTCCGGTCGACGACCCCGCCCAGCCTGTCGGTCAGCGTGCCGACGCCGTAGCACAGGCCGAGGAATGGCAGGTCGCGGCCGACCACCTCGTCGATGACCCGGTTGAGGTCTGCCTCGACGCGGTGCTGCAGCGCCGACTTGACCGGGTCGCTGGCGTTGAACGGGCCGCCGCCCAGGAAGATGCCGGCGTAGTCGTCGAGGTCCAGCTCGGGCAGCGGTTCCGCCTCCACCCGCAGCTGGACCACGTCGTCGTCGGCCAGGCCGCCCAGCCGGACCACGGCCTCGCGTTCGCCCTCGGCAGCGTCGTCCTCGGGGCGGGTGCTGAGCAGCAGGAACGGTCTCACCTAGTCCTCCTTGAACTGCGGTTTCCCTGCGCGCAGTTCGTCGATCAGTGAACGGGTCACGGCGCGCATGTCGCCGTCGGTGGCAGCGGCCACCCGACGCTGCCGCAGGTAGCTCGGCCCCTTCTGCACCAGTTGGTGCAGGTGCTCGAACTGCTGGTGGCAGCCGAGTTCGTCCGCGATGGGCGCGAGCCTGTCCAGCCAGTACAGGATGCCGTCGGTGGCGTGGATGATGTGTTCGTCCTTGCGGACGCTGATGATGTCGGCCGACAGGCCGTAGCGGGCCGCGCGCCACTTGTTCTCGCGCATGAACCAGAAGGGGAGCCGGTCCAGCGGTTCGCCCTTGGCCAGGACGCGCGACATCCGCTCGACGAGCGCCTGGCTCAGTGCCGCCAGGGCACCCACCTCCATGGTGGTGGGGACGGAGTCCATGGTCCGGTTCTCGACGGTGCCCCACTGGGACGGACGCACGTCCCAGCGGATCTCGGACGGGTTCTGGATCATGCCCGCGCCCTCGAGCTGCGAGGCGAACGCCTCGAGTTCGCGCCAGTCGGCCATGTGATACGGCAGCCCGTTGGTGGGCAGCTGCTGGAAGACCATGGTGCGCTGGGAGGCGAAGCGGGTGTCCTCACCCATCCAGAACGGCGAGGAGGCCGACAGCGCGATGAAGTAGGGCGTGAACCGTGCCAGGCCGTACACGATCGGCAGCGCCTTGTCCTTCTTGTCGATGCCGACGTGGATGTGGAGGCCGTTGATCGCCATCTGCTGGCCCCACCACCCGTTGCGCTCGGTGACGCGCCTGTACTGGGGCTTCTCGTAGGGCCGTTGCGCCGCCGGATTGCCGAACGGGTGCGCGCCGGCACCCAACAGGGTCATGCCGCGGGGCTCCAGCACCGACAACGCCCAGTCGCGCAGCCGCGTCATCTCCGCGACGGCCGAGTTCACCGTCGTGTGGACACCCGTGACGAACTCGACCATGGAGGTGAGGTATTCGCCGCGGATCGGGCCGTTGACGGGGTCGTCCACCCTCTCCAGCAGCAGCGGGTCGCCCGGGACCTGTTCGTACGTCGTGGCGTCGACGATCGCCAACTCCCACTCGATGCCGATCGTGGACTGCTTCGACTGCCCGAACTTGATCCTCATCAGGCCTCCCAGATGTCAGTGGCAGATTAGTGTACGGCGGTGGAAAGGCCATGGCGGTTCCGCCCATCGGCATTAGGCTTGGATGCGCTTTAGAAAGTGAGGCCTCCCATGTCGCTGTTCGATGCAGTCGAACTCGCCCCTGCTGATCCCATCCTCGGCCTGACCGAGGCGTACAACGCCGACACCAACCCCAACAAGGTCAACCTGGGCGTGGGCGTCTACCTGGACGAGCAGGGCAAGCTCCCGCTGCTCGAGTGCGTGCACATCGCCGAGCAGCGCCTGGCCGAGGCATCCAAGCCCAAGGCCTACCTCCCCATCGACGGCATGCCCGCGTACCGTGACGCGGTGCGCGAACTGGTCTTCGGGGCCGACTCGAGCGCGCTGGCGGACAAGCGCGTCGTCACCGTGGAGTCGCTGGGCGGCACCGGCGCGCTGAAGGTGGGCGCCGACCTGCTCAAGCAGATGAACCCGTCGGCCACCGTGCTGCTGTCGGACCCCAGCTGGGAGAACCACCGGGCGCTGTTCAACCGCGCAGGGTTCCGCGTCGACACCTACCGCTACTACGACGCCGAGGCCAAGGGCATCGACTTCGAGGGCATGCTCGCCGACCTGCGCCTGGCCGACGCCGGCACCATCGTCGTGCTGCACGCCTGCTGCCACAACCCCACCGGGTACGACCTGGTCGCCGAGCAGTGGGATCAGGTCATCGAGGTGCTCCGCGAGCGCAACCTCGTGCCGTTCCTCGACATGGCCTACCAGGGCTTCGGCTTCGGCCTCGAACGCGACGGCGCCGTCGTCGGCCGCTTCGTCGAGGCGGGCCTGGAGTTCTTCCTGTCGACGTCGTTCTCGAAGTCGCTGAGCCTGTACGGCGAGCGCATCGGGTCGCTGTCGATCGTGACCGCCGACGAGGACGCCGCCAAGCGCACCCTCTCGCAGGTCAAGATCTGCATCCGCACCAACTACTCCAACCCCGCCACGCACGGCGCGGCGATCGTCGCCACGGTGCTGGCAGATCCCGAACTGCGCGCCACCTGGGAGCGGGAGCTCGGCGGGATGCGCGAGCGCATCAAGCAGCTGCGTACGGGCCTGGTGCAGCGCCTCGAGGCCCGCGGCATCACCGACATGGGCTTCATCGCTGAGCAGATCGGCATGTTCAGCTACTCCGGCCTCACCAAGGCGCAGATGGTGGAGCTGCGCGAGAAGCACGGCGTCTACGGCACCGACACCGGCCGCATGTGCGTCGCCGCGCTGAACGACGGCAACCTGGACACGGTCGCCGACGCCATCGCCGCCGTGCGCTGAGGTCAGTCGGCGGACCTGGCGAGGCCGCTGGCCCGGCGGGCGGGAGTCTCCACCGCCGCGGCCAGCGCCTCCCACGACCCGTAGAGCGTGACCCGTTCCTGGGCCCGCGTCACCGCGGTGTAGAGCAACTCCCGCGTGAGCAGGGGCGAGCCTGGGGGCGGCAGCACGATCGAGACCTCCGCGAACTGGCTGCCCTGCGACTTGTGGATGGTCATGGCGTGCAGGTCTGCGGCGTCGTCCAGCAGCGAGGGCGCCACCCTGAGCGGCGCCTCCGGCAGGTCGACGGCGGCCATGAGCCCGGCGTCGTCACGCACCACGACGGCGGTGTCGCCGTTGCTGAAGAGGTCGGTGTTGCGCTGGATGAGCAGCGGCTGGCCGGCGTACGGCCGGGTGTCGTAGCCGTAGTCGTCGAGCTGCGTGCCCAGCCAGCTGCGCACCGCGCGGGCCCAGTGCGTCACGCCGAAGGGGCCCTCCCGATGGCCGCAGAGGATGCGGTGCCGCTCCAACGCCCTGTTGGCGTCGCCGGCCCGTCCCTGACGCGCCGCCTCTTGTACCGCTGCGGCGGTGGCCAGCGTGTCGTGTCGCAGCTCGCGGAGTGCGGCCGGATCCGCCGTGCCGGTGAACTCGACGAAACGCAGCAGCCCCGACGCCTGGACCACCTCGCGGGCCCGGGCGGCGTCGCCCGTGAGGATGGCGTCTGCCAGCTCGTTGATGTCGGGCTTCGAGCGGTAGTTGTGCACGAGCCGCACCAGCGCCCCGCCGGGGGCGGTGACAAGGTCGTCGGCCCGTTCGATGTCCGCCAGGACGGCGCCCGCCTCCACGGAGCGCAACTGGTGGGGGTCACCCAGCATGACGAGGCGGGACGTGGGGGCGACGGCCTCGAGGAGCGCCGTCATGAGTTCGAGCGAGACCATGGAGGTCTCGTCGACGACGATGACGTCGAAGGGCACCGGGTGGTGCGCGCCGAACTCCATCTCCTGGGTGCGGGGCCGCGCGCCCAGGAGTTTGTGGATGGTGCCGCCCCAGACCTTGCCCAAGCCGGGCACCTGCTCGCGCACGGCCTGCTGGAGCCGGGCGGCCGCCTTGCCCGTGGGGGCCGCCAACGCGATCCGGGGCGACTCCGCGGCCAGGGCGTGCAGGATCCGCGACACGATGGTGGTCTTGCCAGTGCCGGGGCCGCCGGTGATGACGCTGGTCGGGTGGTTGAGGGCGGCCAGGACGGCGGCGTTCTGGTGCTCGTCGGCCTGCTGGGGCGTGCCATCAGGACGTGGCAGCGGATCCGGCGCGGTGCTGACAGAGGCAAGTGGCGCCAGCAGGCTGCGGCGTCGGAGGATCTCAGCCAGCCTGCGCTCCTGGCGCCAGTACCTGTCGAGGTACAGCAGCGTGCCCTCGAGCCGGAACGGGCGGTTCGCCTCGCGGCCGTCGTGCGCAACGGCGGGTGAACCGGCCACGGCCTCGACCCAGTGGGTGGGCGCCGGCCACGGCAGCGTCGAGGCCTGCTCGGTGGCGCCGTCGTCGTCCTCGGATTCGGGCCGTAGCTCCTCGGCGGCCGTGGCCAGGTCGAGGCAGACGGACCCCAGCCTGAGTTCGCGCGCGACGAGGGCGAAGGCCAGCAGCACCTCAGGGTCTGGCTCGCCACCCAGGGCGCCGAGCCGCTTGGCCAGGTGGAAGTCCACCAGGCCGAGCCAGCCGGCCTCGCAGAACGTGCGCAGCAAGCCAGTGGCCGCCACGGGGACCTCACGCACGGGTGCCTCCCAGCAGTTCTGACACGGCCACCACCAGGGCGGCCGGCGGGAACCAGGCGAAGACCCCGCACGATGCGCCGTCGACCACCGGCGTCTGCGGGCCCGCCATGCCGCGGACGAACAGGTATCCCACCCCGCCCAGATGCTCCTCCGGGGAGTAGCCGGGCAGCCGCTGGCCCAGGTACCGGTGCAGCGCGGCGCAGTAGAGGATGGCCTGGAGCGGGTAGTGCGCCTGCATCATGGCTTCGGCCATGGCTGGCTGCGTGTAGTGGCCCAGCGTCAGGTCATCTGCGGCGGTGGGCGCCAGCCGGTTGGTCTTGTAGTCGACGACGACGAACCTGCCCTCCACCTGCAGCACGCCGTCGATGGAGCCGGTCAGGAAGCCGTTGAGGACCGCGCCGGCCGCCTCCGAGGCGGCGAGCCTGGCCGGGTAGCCGGCCAAGGGGTCCTCCGCCGGGAGGTGGTGTGCCATGAGGCCGGCCAGGTCCTGGAGCGTGCCGGGGGCGCTCCTGTCCGCCAGCGGCAGGTCGAAGTCGAGTTCCGGGAGCCGGTGCGCGGTGGGCACGTCCGTCAGCGCCAGCGACGACAGCGGCAGCAGGGGGGTGCGGCACAGCGCCACCAGCGCCTCTGCCAGCTGCGCAGACTCTGCCCGGTCGAGGTTGTGGGCGGGGCCCATGACCTCCAGGAGCTCGGCGGCGTGCGACTCGAGCCGTGCGGGGCTCCAGTCGAGCACCTCCAGCGCCTCGTGGACGAGGGTGCCGAAGGCTGCGCCCGCAGGGAGCCCCGACATCGGCGAGGGAGCGAACAGTTCCGGATCCGACAGCTGCGGAGGTGAGACGTCGAGCTCGGCCGTCTCGTCCGTGACGACGCGCACCCCCGTCTCGTGGAGGCCCTGGGTGAGCCCGGAGTAGGACGTGCGGCGCCAGGTCTGGTCGATGGCGCGGCGCAGCTTCGCCAGCGTCAGGTCGTCGGTGGCGGGCGGGGGAGCGTCGACGGCGCCGGGATGGGACGGGTCGAGCTGCGTGTCCAGGATGCGGCCACTGCCGATGGCGGGGCGCCCCACCAGCAGGCTGTGGAGGGGGCCGTCGCTGCGCGCGCCCTTGGGGGGCGCGACGTGCCAGGCGATGGCGAGGTGTTCGGCCCGGGTCAAGCCCACGTAGAGGAGGCGCAGTTCCTCGTCGAGGTGCTGGGCCTTGAGGTCCTTGGTGAGCTCGTCGTTCCACTGGGGCGTGGGCCCGATGTAGAGGTGTCGGCGGCCGTGGTCGACGATGCTGAACGGTCGGGTGCGCTGCGCCGACGCCCCGCCTGTCTCCGGCAGGAGCACGATGGGGAATTCGAGCCCCTTCGCGGCGTGCATGGTCATCACCCTGATCGCCGGCTCATCCGTCGCCACGCGCAGCGAATCCGATTCATCGTCCGGGACGGCGCGCGCCTCGCCCATGGCGACCAGCGCGCTGAGGGTGGTCTCCCCGGCGGCGTCGAAGAGTTCGGCGAGGTGGCCGATGTCGGCCAGCAGCCGGTCACCGTCGGGCTCGGCCAGCAGCCTGCTGTCGAGCGAGGCGTGCGTGCGCAGGTGGGTGCGGACCGCGGCGACGCCGCCGTCGCGCCACCGCTGGCCGAGCTCGCGCACGAGGGTGCTGACGCGTGCCGCTTCGGCGGGGCTGTCCGACAGCAGCTCGCTCAGCGGCGAGCCGATCAGCGGTGTCATGGCGGCCAACCGGATGTGGGCCTGGGTGGGGTCGTCCATGGCGCGCAGCAGGGTCACCCAGTACCGGTTGGCGGGCTGGGCCCAGACCGATTGGGTGCCCGTCAGCACCGCGGGGTGGCCTGCGTCCGTCAGAGCGGCACGGATGGATCGGCCCCGCGCGGTGGTGCGCACGAGCACTGCGATGTCCGACGCCTCGAAGCCGCGCGCGAGGATCTCGCGCACCTGCCGGATGACGTCGTGGGTGATCGCGTTCTCCGGAGAGATGTCGCCCAGCTCGTCGGAGACCCCCGTGCGCAGCCAGAGGCGCGCGTGCGTGGGCAACTGGGGGTGGCGGGCGTCGTGGCGGGCGGCCACCGGCGTCACCGTGACGGACTCGTGGCCGAGCGTGGTGGTGCCGAACAGTTCGACCACGCCCTCGACCAGCGGCCGGTCGGTGCGGTGGTTCATGCCGAGGGTGGCGCGCTCGGCATGGTCGTAGGCCGCCAGGTAGCTGCCCAGGTCTGCCCCACGGAAGCCGTAGATCGACTGCTTCGGGTCGCCGATGAGGATCGTGGGGCGGTCCGCGCCCACGAACGCGTCCTTGAGGATGGCCCACTGGTCGGGGTCGGTGTCCTGGAACTCGTCCACCAGCACGACCCGGAACCGGCGTCGCAGCTCAGCGGCCACGGCCTGCCCGCTCACGGGGTCTGCGAGGAGTGCCCGGAGGCGCGTGGTGACGTCGTCGAAGGAGCAGATGCCGAGGACGGCCTTGCGCCGGGCGAACAGTTCGCGCACCGCCGTGGCGTACTCGAAGTGCGGCCCCGAGGAGGGCAGCAGGGGGAGCGTCTTGGTGCAGGCGGCCTCGCCGATGCGCATGGCCTGGAGCGGCTGGATCGGGGGAGTGTCGTCGGCGCGGAACATGGTGAGGTAGACGTCCGTGGCGCACTCGCGGGCCAGGTCGACCGGGTCTGGGCCCACCGTCTCCGCCGGGTCCCAGTCACCCAGGATGCCGAGTTCGAGCAGCATCGACTGGCAGAAGGAGTGGGTGGTGAGGATGGTGGCCTCGTTGAAGCGCGCCACCGCCTCGGTGAGCCTGCGCCGGTGCAGTGCCGCGTCCCCCGTGCTCAGCAGCCGGGCGACCGGGTCCTCCGACTCGCCGGCGGGGACGGGCTCGCCGGCGGCGATGCGGTCCATGTCGGCGACGACCTGCTGCAGGCGGCCGAACACGCGCGCCCGCATCTCGCCCGCGGCGTGGTTGCCGAAGGTGATCAGCAGCAGGTCTGCCACGTCCAGGCCCTGCTCGGCGAGGTAGCGGGCCGTGAGGGCGGCGATGGTGTAGGTCTTGCCCGTGCCGGCACTGGCCTCGAGCAGCACGGTGCCGGTGGGCAGTGATGCGGTGATGTCGAACGCCGTCATGCGTTGCCTCCCGCCAGGGGGCCGTAGAGTTCCCACGCCCAGGCCTGGAATGCGCTGGGCTGCCCGTTGTCCGGGTCTCCCGGGAACAGTTCGTCGGTCAGCAGTTCCCGCACCTCGTCCGCGTAGAACAGGGGCCATGCCTCACCCGGCTGGTCCCACTTCGTCTGCCAGCGACCCACGGTGCCGCCCCAGTCGGCCGCGCGGAACTTCCCGGCCGCGTGTTCACGCGCGTAGGTGATCGCCGGTGCGGCAGGCGCCACGACCAGGCGGTGCTGGCCCTGGGCGTAGGCGGTGACGAGCCTTGTCAGGTGCCTGCGTGCCTCCTCTGCGGCGACTGCGTCGACCTGGACGGCCTCTGCCGCGATCGCGAACCCGGTGCTGCGGTCCTTGACGAAGCGGTGGAGCCGCGCGGGGGCCGCGATGCCCTGCCCCGCCAGGGCGAGGCTCTCGAGCCAGGGCCGGAGGATGGCGGTGGTGCTCTGGCTGGGCGACGCGGCCAAGGCGAATCCGCTGCGGGTGCCCACCTCGTCGATGAGCCGGACGCTGCCGAGCGGGCCCAGGTCGAGCTCGAGGTCGACGGCGTGGCGCTGCGCAGGACCCGACCACTCGCCCCACGCGCTGCGCCACAGCGTGACGGCATCCTCCTTGGCCGACTGGAACAGGGCGTCGCCGATGCGCTGCGGTGGCAGGTCCTCGCGCTGGCGGAAGTAGCTCTCCACGGACTCCAGCGTGGTGCCCGTCTTCCAGGACTCCACCAGGGCGTTGACCACCTTCCACCTGTCGAGGCCGCCGACCTGCAGGGGCATCTCGTCGGTGACGGCGGGCTCCTCGTGGAGCGTGATGCCCCCCGCCGCACGCAGGAAGGCCTTCGCCGGGTCCGCCAGGAAGCGTTCGAGTTGCGTGAGCGTCAGTTGGGACGGGCCGGCCCCCACGGGGCGGGACCTCGCCTCGGAGCGGCGCCGTGCCGTCAGGGTCGAGGTGGCGCCTGCCCCCGCTCGGCGCGCAAGCGCGCCTCCCAGGGCGGCGGCGTCGAAGCTGGGCCGGTCACGGAAGTTCCCCTCCGAGGTGGCCGTCGGCGGGTGCGTGAATCCGTCCTCGTCGGCGCCCAGTTGTTCGAGCAGCCAACTGGCCGCCACAGGCCTGGCCGTCGCGCGGTTGGTGCGCTGCGAGGCGGCGGGCCGCACGATCAGCAGCTTCTCGGCGGCACGCGCGTGCGTGAGCAGCTGTGCCAGCCGCCGCCCACGCAGGTCTGGGGTGCGGCCCGCCAGGTCCACGCCGTCGGGGAGGGCCCCTCCGCGGCCGGGCACCACGTCGTCGGTGACGCCCAGCATGGCGACCACGCGGAACTCGACGTGCTGCAGTTCACCCAGCGGCAGCACCTGGACGGTGCCGTTGCCAGCTGCCACGCGAGCCCGCGGCGGCTGCGCGGAATCCTCGAGGAGGTGCGCGAACTCGTGGGGGGTCAGCAGGGTGGGATGGCCGTCATGGTCCGACTCGAACCGGGCCAGCACCCCCAAGGCGTGCAGCAACTGCCACTCGTCGGAGCGTGGGAGCCCCACCAGCGACTCCAGCGCGGAGCGGGAACGGGTCACCCAGCCCGCGACGGTGGCGGGCGAGGCGCTGTCGGCGACGACTCGGCGCAGCCGGGCGAGGACCTCGCAGAGTGCGCCCACCAGCTGCATGTCGGAGGCGGTCACCGCCTCGGACCCGGACAGGCCGAGACCCGCGTCGGTGCCAGGGGCGACGGCCAGGCCGATGAGGAGCCTGTCGACACCGCGCACCCAGGTGTTCTGCTCGACGTCGGCCAGGTTGAACGCGGCGCGGTGGGCACCGTCGAGGCCCCAGCGGATGCCGGCCCCGGAGACGAGTTCGATGACGGCGCGGCGGTCTGCCAGCCGCCACCGGTGCGCGATGGGCGGGCTGAGCACCAGGTCGACGACGTGGCTGGCCGTGGCGCGTGAACTGCCCAGCCGCAGCAGTGTCACGAGCAGCGTGAGCACCGGGTTGGCAGTGGTGCCGCCCACCGGCTGCACCCGCAGGGTGCGGCCGGGGTGGGCCTTGTCGTCGACGGGGGCGAAGGTGGAGTCGAGGAGGCGGGCGTAGCGCTCCGGTTGGGGGCACACGATGGCGACCTCACGCGGCTCGAGCGTGGGGTCCTCCGCGAAGGCCCTGGTCAACTCGTCGCGCAGCACCTCCACCTGGCGGGCCTCCCCATGTGAGTCGTGCACGAGGACCTGCGGGGGCGGGGCCGGCGCGCCCGGCAGTTCGACGGTGGCGTCGGCGATGGCCTCGGCCCAGGCCTCGCCCCGGGAGCCGGTGGGCTGCAGCAGGGTGAGCCCCGGGCCGGCGCCCAACGCCTGCAGTGCGCGCAGTTGGGGCTGGGTCAGGTCGTCGACGGCGATCACGAAGGTGGGGGTGGTGTCCTGTCGGGCGGTCTCGCAGACCTCGGCCAGCGTGGCGAGCGGGTCCAGCTCCAGCGCGTCTGTGACCGCCCGCAGCAGCCCGGGCTGCCAGGAGAGCGCTGGGGGGAGGGCCGTACCGTCGAGCCCGTCGTTGGACCCGTCGAGCCAGGCGGCGAGGAGGTCCGGCGCGTGGTCGAGGTAGCTGCGGAACAGCCGGGCGACACGGATGGCCGTGGCGCGGCGCCGGCCGGGGCGCGCGTCGTCCGTGGCCAGCGCCCGCTGCACGAGCGGGTGCTCGACCTGGGCGAGTGCTTCCGCCACCGCCAGGTCCAGTGGGGTGCCCAGCCAGCGCGACCGGTCCCGCGCGACGCCGGCCCGCTCCGCGAGGTGCCGCATGAGGTCTGCCGGCGACAGGTAGTCGATGCCTGCGGAGATGCCCAGCCGGGCGGCGACCTGCTGCCCCAGGACGCGGCCGGTGGCTCGCGAGGACACCACGACGCGGAGGGTGAGGAACGGATCAGTGGCTGCGGCGGAGAGCAGTTCCGCAAGCTGGTCGACAAGGGTTGCCCACCGGGCGCCCCTCACCAAACTCACAGTCATGGCGATCACACTACTGGGGCCCGCCGACAATTCTGTTTTGTCCGCGGGTGGGGGTATGAATGGGGCCGTGAGCAACCAGATCCTCGACGCCCTCGACCCGGAGCAGCGCACCGTCGCGACGCTGCTGGACGCCCCGGTGGTCGTGCTCGCTGGTGCCGGTACGGGCAAGACCCGCGCCATCACGCACCGCATCGCGTACGCGGTCAGCGAGGGAAGGTATTCGCCCACCGCCACCCTCGCGGTGACGTTCACGACGCGCGCGGCCGGCGAGATGCGCTCGCGGCTGGCCGGGCTCGGCGTTCGGGGCGCGCAGGCCCGCACGATCCACTCGGCCGCGCTGCGGCAGTGCCAGTTCTTCTGGCCCCAGGCCTATGGAGTCGCCTTCCCCGCCGTCGCGGAGAACACGTTCGGGCTGGTGGCGCGCGCGGCCCACCAGGTGCTCGGCAGCTCCGACACCGCGCTGGTGCGTGACCTCGACGCAGAGATCAGCTGGGCCAAGACCAGCAACGTGGCGCCAGCGCAGTACGTCGACGTGGCGGAGTCACGCTCCGTCAACGGGGCGTCGGCGGCCCAGGTGGCCTCCGTCATGACGCTCTACGAAAAGGCGAAGCTGACAGAGGGGACGGTGGACTTCAACGACATCCTGCTGTGCAACGCGGTCCTGTTGAGCGAGCACCCCGAGATCGGGGAGACCATCCGTGCCACGTACCGTCACTTCGTCGTCGACGAGTACCAGGACGTCTCCGCGCTGCAGCACCGGCTGATCCAGCTGTGGGTCGACGGGCGCCCGGACGTGTGCGTCGTGGGGGACCCCAACCAGGCCATCCACTCGTTCGCCGGCGCGGATGCCGGGTACCTGCTGCGCTTCGCATCCGAGTACCCGGCCGCCCGCACCGTCCGGCTGGTGCGCAACTACCGCTCGACGCCCGAGGTCATCGCCTCGGCCAACAAGGTGCTGCGGGTCAGGGAGGGCTCCGAGGGGGCACTGCGCGCCACGCGCGCCGCCGGGCCGGCCCCGTCGTTCCACCACGCGGCTGACGAGGCGACCGAGGCCTCGGACGTGGCCGAGTGGCTCCGCGGGCGGCACGCCGCCGGGACCCGTTGGTCCGAGCTGGCGGTGCTCTACCGCATCAACGCGCAGTCACCGTCGCTGGAGGCGGCGCTCACCGAGCGCGGCATCCCGTACACCGTGCGGGGGACGGAGCGCTTCTACGACCGTGCCGAGGTGCGTCAGGCCATCCTGGAGTTCGGCCGTCACTCGCAGCGCGACGCGGAGCGCCCGCCCGGAGCACTGCTCGACGCGGTGCTGGCCGGCCTCGGCTGGAAGCCCGAGGCCCCGTCGGGCCAGGGCCGCCAGCGCGAGCGGTGGGAGTCGCTCACCGCGTTGCGCACGATGGTGTCCGAGGAAGGAGAGCGCCGCGAAGCCTGGTCGGGCGAGGACGCAGCGGCCTGGCTGCAGGAGCGCGCCAGCTGGCAGGCTGCGCCCGTGGCCGACGCCGTGACGCTGTCCACCCTGCACGCGGCAAAGGGCCTGGAGTGGGACGGCGTCGCGATCGTCGGGGTGCGTGAGGGCATGATCCCCTTCGTGCTGGCACAGGAGGAGCCCGCCCTCTCCGAGGAGAAGCGGCTCCTGTACGTGGGCTTCACGCGCGCACGCAGGGACCTGAGGGTCAGTTGGTCAGCCTCGCGCGGCAAGGCCACGCGGTCAAGGTTCATCGCAGACCAGACGGGTGGCCACGCAGTGGCGGCACCGCCCCGCCGCACCACGTCGGTCAAGTCGCGCACGTGCCGCGTGTGCGGCAATCCGCTGCACTCCGCAGCGGAGCGCAAGTTGAGCCGCCACGCCGATTGTGAGGTCGCCTATGACGAGGACCTGTTCGAGGCGTTGCGCGCATGGCGCAAGCAGGTGGCGGAGGAGACCCGCATGCCTGCGTTCGTCGTGTTCACCGACGCCACGCTGCAGGCCATAGCGGAGGCGGCTCCCACCACGCCGGCCCAACTGCTGAGGCTGCCCGGCATCGGGCAATCAAAGCTGAGCAAGTACGGCGAGGGCGCGCTGGGCGTGGTGCGCCAGCATCAGGAGTCCTGACAGCCGCGCGTGGGGCACCCCGTGCGCCATGGCCAGGTGATGAGGCTGAGCCCCGGTTGCTCCACGTTCCACGTCCACGTCGAACCCATCAGGTCGGTGGTGCCGTGCTGGAGCACGGCCATGGCCTGGAGGGCTGCCCAGGACGCGGCCCAGGCGGTGAGGTGCCTACCCGTACCCCGCTCGGCGGGCTGGTTCTCGCGGGAGGCCAGGCATGCGGGGCATGGGCCGAAGCCCGGAGCGACGTAGGGCCCGACGGCGGCGCCCTTGGCGTCCCACCACACGTGCAGGGCGCCGATCTCCTCCCCGTAGATCTCGGACTCCAGCACGGGGTGTCGGCCGGGGGCCCACGTCAGGACCGCGAGGGCGGAGGAGGAGGTGGTGCCGGGGGAGCGGTGCGCGTCGCGCGGGGTGACGGTCCTGGCGAACATCCCCGCCCGCTGGAGGCCTGCCGCGATGGGCGCGGTGCGGGCGGGGGAGCCGAGGACGGTGAGGGGCTGGGTGCTGAAGTTCATGGCAGCCACTCTTGGCCCCGGCCGGGTGCAGCCAGGGGGCCTGCGCGGGAACGGACAACACCTCACCGGGAACGGACAACACCTTGGGCGTGTCGGACAACACCTGCCGCCGGACATGCGACGGGGCGGCAGCTCTGTCGCTGCCGCCCCGTCAAGCTGTGTGCAGGCTCAGGCCTTGCCGAGGATACGGTTCAGGTTGGTGCCGCACACGGGGCACTTGCCCTTGGCCATCTTGGTGCCCTTGGCGTTGACGACAACCTCGCCCTTCGCGTCGCGCTTCTCCTTGCACTTGACGCAGTAGAAAGAGCCTTCCCAGGTCTCTGCAGCCATGAATTTCCTCCTTGTTCGGGGCGCTGATGGATTCAGCAACCCAGTTCACTCTAGCGGGGCGACAAGCTCTCCTGCGATGACACACCCGGTCCAGAGAAGCGGAATCCCGGGTCCTGGATCCGCCTTCCCCTGCGGACCCGTCCCCGGGACTCTCGATCATGAGTTAACCGTGCCGAGCGCAGCGGCGTCAAGGGCGAACGCCTCAGCGGGGCGCCTCGCCCTCCAGGAGCCGACGCAACTCGGCGTCCATCTCGTCCTCGGCAGGGGCCTCCTGCGTGGCCTCCACCGTGAACGACAGGGGGTCTGCCAGGTGGGCCCTGGTGGGCAGCAGGTCGGGGTGTCCCCACACCGCGTCGCGCCCGGCCACGTCGCGGGAGTGCTCCACGGCGGCCCAGAGGTTCTTGGCGTCGCGCACCAGCCGGGGGCGCAGGTCGAGGCCGAGCAGTTCGGTGAACACGCCGGTCACCGGGGTGGCCGAACCCCTCCGACGGTGCAGCACCTCCTCGAGCTGGGGTGCGTTGGGCATCCACGGGGCGGCGGCACGGCCGGCGACGTGGTCGACCCAGCCCTCCACGAGCGCGAGCAGCACCTCGAGGCGCTCGAGGATCTCGACCTGCGTGGGCGTGGTGGCGGGCTGGAAGAAGGAGCCGCGCACCTGCTCGCCCACCGCCACCATGTCCTCCATGGTGAGTTGCTCCAGGTTCTCCGGCCGGAGCGAATCGGCGATGGCCTCGAAGTCGATGGTGATCTCGCGGGCGTAGTGCGCCAGCAGGGCGCTGAGCTGGGGGGAGAGCCAGCCGACGGCGTGGAACAGGCGCTGCCTGGCGGCCTCGCGCAGCAGCAGGTACAGCGTGACGTCGGTGTCGCTGGCGTCGAGGTCCTGCGTGAACTGCGCCACGTTGGCGGGCACGATCAGCACGTCGCTCGAGCCGAGGAGGTTGAACCCGATCTCGGTGCCGGTCAGGATGTCACCGGCGACGCGCGCCAGCTCCCGCTTGAGGCGGTCACGGTAGATCAGCGAAGCCGACTGCTTCATCATCGGGCCCATCATCTGGGCC
This sequence comes from Tessaracoccus lubricantis, assembly GCF_039544535.1. NCBI lineage: Bacteria > Bacillati > Actinomycetota > Actinomycetes > Propionibacteriales > Propionibacteriaceae > Tessaracoccus > Tessaracoccus lubricantis. The sequence continues at coordinate 8,804 of NZ_BAABLV010000003.1, read as the reverse complement.
AGCGGCTGCAGTTCCTCGTCCTGTTCCGCCACGCTCCCACGCTGCAGTGCGTCCGCGAGCCCGTCGATGATGGGGTCGACGACCGCGCGCCAGCCGTCACCGGTCTCGTCGAGCCAGTCGCCCTTGGTGACGGCCCTGGCGGGGCGGCCGGTCTCGGAGAAGTCCGTCACCGTCGACAGCCAGCTCTGCGCGAGGCGTTCGGCGTCCACGATCGCCGAGCGCTCCTCCGGCCGCAGCTCCGGGTCACCGCCGGACTCTGCGGCGAGGTGCTTGGCGGCGGTGAGCGTCGTGCGCCACGCGGCGTCCGGGTCCCTGTCAGCTGGGGTCATCCCGAACATGAAGCCGCTGCCGGAGGCCTGCATCCGCTGGACGTGGGCCACCAGGTCCTCGAGGTTGAGGTTGTCGACATCCCCCAGACCGAGCTGCTCCAGCATCTTGCGCAACTGCTCGAAGTCGAAGGGACCGAACGACGGGTTGGACATCAGCTTCCTCCTGTGCACCGATGGAGCCCATTGTTCCGCATGGGGCAAGGCCCGCGCGACGGCTTGCCGCCGGTTGGTAGTGTGACGTCAGTCTCGGGAGAAGGGAGCCGCCATGTCACGCAACGCCGTGGCGATCGTCAGTTCCCTGCTCTTCGCCGCGCTGGCCGCGTTGCTGGTGGTGACCCCCGTGCCCTACGTCGCGTGGCGGCCGGGCCAGACCATCGACGTGCTGGGCACCACGGATGCCGGCCCCGTGATCGACATCAGCGGCGGCCTGCCCACGTATCCCACCGATGGCCGCCTCCTGATGACGACCATCGAGGCCACGCGGGTCGACGCCAGCATCAGCCTGCCCGAGGCCCTCTACGTCCACCTCGCCACCGGCTCCGACGCGATCCCGCGCGAGATCTACTACCCGCCCGGCAAGACGATCGAGCAGGTGCGCGCCGAGGCGACCCTGCAGATGGACAACTCGCGCGCGCTAGCGATCGTGGCGGCGCTGCGCGCCGAGGGCGTGCCCGTCGCGGAAGTGCCCAGTGTCGGCGCCGTCTCGCTCACCGGGCCGTCCGCCGACAAGCTGCTCCCGGGAGACGTGGTCCAGGAGGTCGACGGGGAACCGGTCGAGACCATCGATGAGCTCCAGAGCATCATCGCCGGCCGGGCGGTGGGCGACACCATCACGTTCACGTTCCTGCGCGACGGGCGCACGCTCACCGAGACGGTCACGGCCACCGCCGACAACACCAACCCCCGCCGCCCCGACCTGGGCGTGCGCTGGGCCGTGGGGTACCAGTACTCGCCCACGATCACGTTCGGCATCGACGCCGCCGTGACCGGACCCAGCGCCGGGCTCATCTTCGCGCTCGGCATCTACGACCGCATCACAGAGGGCGACCTGCTGGGCGGCCGCGTCGTCGCCGGCACCGGCTCCGTCGACGCCACTGGCAGGGTCGGGCCCATCGGCGGCATCCGCGAGAAGATCACGGGCGCCGAGAGGGACGGCGCGGAGATCTTCCTCGTGCCCGAACGCAACTGCCAGGACATCGGTGACCTGCGCACCCGCCTGACGCTCATCCGGGTGGCCTCGTTCAAGGAGGCGGTGGCTGCCCTGCAACTCATCAATGAAGGAAACACTGCGGAGGTGCCCACCTGTGGCTGACCGACTGATCGCCTGCATCATGGACGTCGAGCGCCATGTGTCCAGCTCCGGGTGGGACCAGCCCGCCCGGTTGTTCGCCCTCGTGACGACGTCCACGCTGCTCGAGGCCGAGCCGCAGTTGCGCGGCCGCGTGCCCGAGACCTTCCCGGATGCGCTGACCGCGATCGAACAGGACGAGTTCCACGCGGGCGACGACCTGTTCGAGCGCCTGCGGAGCATCTACTGGCCCGACACCGTCGAGGGCTGTGCGCTTGCCCTCGAGCGCGCCTTCCTGCCACCGCAGTACGAGAAGGACATCCCCGACGACCCGGACGACGCCGCGACCTTCGTCATGAAGCACCCTGCCAAGACGGACGTGCGGGTGGTCGTCGGCGTCCTGCGCGGGGGCGACAAGCACGGGCTCGCCCGCCTCCAGAGCAACCCCGACGACCTGCTGGGCGCCGAGGACCTGGTCCCCGGCCTCGCCGACGCACTGCTCAACACCTTCAGGAGTGAGGACTCGTGAGTACCGAGACCCTGACCGACGCCCACGCCGAGCCCCGCCGCGGGCCGCTCCTCTGGACGGTCCTGATCGTCGGTGGCCTGATCTTCGCCACCGTCATCGTCTCGAGGATCGCAACGGACTACCTGTGGTTCCGCAGCATCGACTTCCAAACGGTGTTCACCACCCAGTTGGCTGCCCGGATCGGGCTGCTGGTGGTGTTCGGCCTGGTCCTGTTCGGCGTGGTGTTCTTCAGCCAGTTGATCGCCTACAAGCTGCGCCCCAAGGTGCGCCGGGCCAATCTGGACTCCGAGTTCCTGGTGCAACTGCGCGACGCCCTCGACCGGCGCTCGAAGATGCTGATGGCAGTGCCGGCCGGCATCCTCGGCATCCTCGGCGGACTGACGGCGGCCGGCATGACGCCGGTCTTCCTCGCGTGGTGGCACCGCACCCCCTTCGGCAAGACCGATCCGTACTTCGGCCTTGATGCCAGCTTCTACGTCTTCACGCTGCCGTGGCTGCAGTTCGTGACCGGTTTCGTGCTGTTCTCGCTCATCGTCGGAGGCATCGCGGCCGCCGCCGTGCACTTCATGACCGGCGCGTTGAACACCGCCGCCTTCCGCGGCCGCGGCAACAGCCCCGCGATGGTGGGCGCCCAGCGCCACCTGTCGATCATGCTGGGCCTGGTGCTGCTCGTCATCGCCGTGAACACCCTGCTCGAGCGCTACGCGCTGAGCGTGACGCCGTCGACGCTGTTCACTGGTATCGGCTTCACCGACGCGAACACCCGCATGCCGGTGGCGGTCATCATGGCCTCGATCGCCGTCATCACAGCGCTGGCGTCGTTCTTCAACGCCTGGCGGCTGCGCTGGAGCGTGCCCGGGGCCTCGATCGCGCTGCTGATCGTCTCCGGCCTGCTGCTGTCGATGGCCTACCCGTGGATCATCCAGACCTTCCAGGTCGATCCCAGCCCGCAGGACAAGGAACGGCGCTACATCTCGAACAACATCGAGGCGACCCGGTATGCGTTCGGCGTCGAGGGCGTCGAGATCGAGGACTACGAGGCCACCACCAGCGCCAGCGCCGGACAGCTGAGGCAGGACGCGGCGGCGCTGCCCGCCATCCGCCTCATCGACCCGACGGTGGTGCCACCGACGTTCGAGCAGTTGCAGCAGGTGCGAGGCTACTATTCGTTCCCCCGCACGCTGGACGTCGACCGCTACGTCATCGACGGCAAGCCCACGGACTCCGTCGTGGCGGTGCGCGAACTGAACCTGGAGTCCATCGAGGGCGGCGACACCTGGAACAACCGCCGCACCGTCTACACGCACGGCTACGGCATGGTCGCCGCCTACGGCAACCAGCGCGAGGCCAACGGCGAGCCGGTGTTCTTCTCGGGCGGCATCCCCACGATGGGCGAGCTCGACACGCATGAGCCACGCATCTACTTCGGTGAGCGCACCGACTACTACGTCGTCGTCGGGGCCCCCGAGGGCAGCGATCCCGTCGAGCTCGACACCCCGTCCGGCGGTGAGGGCCGCTCGGAGTCGCTGTACACCTACACCGGCAGCGGCGGCGTCCCGATCGGCAACTGGTTCACCAAGGCGGCGTTCGCGATCCGTTTCGGCGACATCAACCTCATGTTGTCGGACCGCGTCAACGAGGAGTCGCGGATCCTGCACGACCGCATCCCCGTCCAGCGGGTGCACGAGGCGGCGCCCTGGCTGACCCTCGACTCGGATCCGTTCCCCAGCATGGTCGACGGCCGCATCGTGTGGATCATCGACGGCTACACCACGACGGACTCGTTCCCGAACTCGCAGCGGCTCGACTGGACGCAGGCCATCTCCGATTCCCACACCTCGGCCGATCGGCTGCTGCTCGGCCAGCAGGTCAGTTACGTCCGCAACTCGGTCAAGGCCGTGGTCGATGCCTACGACGGCACCGTGACGCTGTACGAGTGGGACGAGGAGGACCCGCTGCTGCAGACCTGGTCCAAGGCGTTCCCGGGTGCGGTCACGCCGAAGGAGGAGATCTCGCCAGAACTGCTGGCGCACCTGCGCTACCCGCAGGACCTGTTCAAGGCGCAGCGCGAGATCCTCGGCCGCTACCACACCACCAACCCGGGCACCTGGTACCAGCAGTCCGACGTGTGGCAGGTGCCCAACGACCCCATCCGCGGCTCCGAGTCGCGGCAGAAGCAGCCGCCGTACTTCCTCACCATCCGCTGGCCGGGAGACGACACGCCCGTGTACTCCAACACCACCGTGTTCGTGCCGAAGGACCGGGAGAACCTCTCGGTGTACCTGGCGGTCAACGCCGACGCGACCTCCGACGACTACGGCCGGATGCGCGTGCTGAAGCTCTCCGACGCGGAACAGATCGCCGGCCCCGGCCAGACGTTCAACTTCATCTCGACCAACCCCGTGGTGGCCGAGCGGCTGCTGCCGTTCAACAGGCAGGGCGCCTCGGCGACGGCGATCCACGGCAACCTCCTCACGCTGCCGCTGGGCGGCGGCCTGCTGTACGTGCAGCCGATCTACACCCAGGCCGTGACCACCGGCTCGTATCCGGCGCTCCGGTTCATCGTGGTGCGCTTCGGCGAGCACATCGGCATCGGCGACACGCTGCAGGCCGCGCTGGACCAGGTGTTCCAGGGTGACGCGGGCGCCGAGACCGGTGAGGGTGGCGCCGGCGGCGTGCCCCCCGTCGTGGACCCGACGCAGCCCACCGAGCCGACGGAGCCCGGTGAATCACCGGAGCCCGGCGGTTCGCCGGCCACGGAGGGCGCCGCGCGTGCCCGTCAGTTGCTGGACGAGGCGCAGGACCTGTACGAGGGGGCGGACGCGGCGCTCAAGGAGGGTAACCTCGGCGAGTTCCAAGCCAAGACCAAGAGCGCCGAGGAGAAGGTCGCCGAGGCCATCCGGGCACTCGACGAGGGCTAGACCACCTCAGGCTGCAGGCCGAGCCGCTCCAGGGCGGGGACCAGCTCGGCCGCAGCGCCGGTGACGGCGATGGTCAGCTGGGCGGGGTCGACCACCTGGCGGAAGGCCTCCGTCGCCTCCTCCGTGGTGACCCTCTGCAGCACGTTGAAGTGGTCGTCGAGGTATCCGGGCCCGATCCCGGCGCCGGCCAGCGCGGAGCCCTGCGCGACGATGTCGGCTGAGGTCTCGTTCGCCAAGGGCGCGATGCCGACGAGGAACTGTCGGGCGTCGTCGACCTCCTGGTCGCTGAAGGGCTCCTCCAGCGCGAGGCCGTCGAGCAGTCGAGCGACCGCGTCGCCCGCCACCTCGGTGCGGACGCTGCCGCCGACGCTGAACTGCCCCTCGTCGACGCCCGGGGTGAATCCGCCGCGGATGCCGTAGGTGTAGCCGAGTCGCTCGCGCAGTTCCAGGTTGAGGCGGCTGGCGAATGCCCCCGCGACGGCGTGGCCCGCCACCCGCAGGGCCGGCCACCGGGGGTCATGCCGCGTGACGGTGCGGGTGGCCAGCGTCAGCGTGGCCTGGACGGCATCGGGGTGGTCCACCACGACGACCTTCGGCTCCTGGAGCGGCGACGTCGGGCGCAGCCCGTCGGAGACCGCGGCGGTGACCTGCCAGCCTGCGATGCCGTCGAGCACCTCGTCGAGCGTGACCGCACCGGCGATGACCAGGGTGGCGCCAGCGGGGGAGTAGTGCTGGCGGTGCCAGGCGACCGCGTCGGCCGCGGTGATGGCGGCGATCGTCTCGGGGTCGCCGCTGGTGGGACGGGCGTCGCGATGCCCGGGGTCGTAGAGGGCGGCGCGCAACGCGATGCGGTTGGCGGCACCGGGGGAGGCCATCCGCGATTCGTAGGAGGCGATCTGGGCCTCCACATGGTGGGCGACGTCGCGCTCCGCATAGGCCGGCTGCGTCAGTACCTCGGCGAAGAGGGGGAGGACCTCGGGCAGCCGGCGTGACGGGGCCTGGCCGCCGAAGGTCGAGTACCGGTGCCGCGTGGCGCCGTGCAGCGTGGCCCCCTGCGCCTCCAGCAGTTCGCCGATGGCGCCGTCGGGGTGGGCGATGGTGCCCTCGTCGATGGCGTGCAGCGCGACGTTGGCCACGCCCTCCTTGCTCCGCGGTTCGTGGGTGAGCTGTGTTCCCAGGACCACCTCGAACGTGGCGACGTGCTGGCCGGGGAGATGGAAGTGCCACACGTTGAGGCCCGAGTCGAGGGCCACGACGGTGGGGGTGGGGAAGTGCCAGGGCGTGGCGAGCTGGACGTCGGGACGGTTCATCGGGCGTTCTCCGCGCGGTAGAGGAGTCGGTGGGAGGCGTCGGGCTGCAGCCATCTGGTTGCCGCCTCGCGCACGTCGTCGGGGGTGAGGGCGAGGACCTCGCCGAGGTGGGTGTTGAGGTGGTGGGGGTCGCCGTGGAGCAGCCATGCCTCGTTGATGGCGTCAGCGCGTCCGCTCGTGGTGGCCAGGTCCCACAGCCAGTCGCGCTCGTACTGGGCGACGGCGCGGCCCAGTTCCTCCTCGGTCGGACCTTCGGTGAGGAACCGGGCCAGTTCGCCGGCGACCGCGTCGGAGACCTCGTCGAGGCCCACCTCCTCGGCCGGACGCGAGACCAGCGTGGTGATCGATTGGCTGGACCGGTTGGTCAGCATGCCGCCGTGCACCTCGTAGGCGACATCGGCGCGCTTGACGAGCGCACGGTGGAGGCGGCTGGCGTGGCCGTCCGCCAGGACGGACAGGGCCATGTCGAGCGCAGGCATGTCCGGATGGGCGGCCGGGGGAGTGGCCCACGAGAGGTAGGTCAGCGAGTGCGGCACCTGACGGCTGACGGCGACGGTGTGGGGGCGCAGCAGGCCACCGTCGGGCATGGGCGCCCGCTCCGGCTTGGGCAGTGCGGGGAGGTGGCCGAAGTGGCGGTCGGCGAGCGTGAGGCCCTCGTCGACGGTGACCGGGCCGCACAGCACCAGCCGGAGGTTGCTCGCCGGATACCACGCAGTGAAGAACCCGGCGACGTCATCGAGCGAGGAGGCGTCGAGGTCCTCCATCGACCCGATGGTGAGGTGGCCGTAGGGGTGCTCCGGCGCGAAGTGCTGGGCGGTGAGCAGTTCCAGGAGATCGCCATAGGGCTGGTTGTCGTAGCGCTGGCGCTTCTCCTCCTTCACCACCTGCCGCTGCGCCTCGAAGTTCTGGGAGGTGATGGCCAGCGACGCGAAGCGGTCCGCCTCCATCCACAGCGCAAGGTCGAGGGCGCCCCTGGGAACGGTCTCGAAGTAGTTCGTGCGGTCCGACGAGGTGGTCGCGTTGACGGTGCCGCCCAAGGCCTCGACGGTGGCCATGTGTTCGCCGCTGGCCACGTTGGCCGAGCCCTGGAACATGAGGTGCTCGAAGAGGTGGGCGAAGCCCGTGCGGCCGGTCACCTCGTCGGCGGAGCCCACCTCGACCCAGATGTTGACCGCCACGCCCGGAGCCGCGTCGTCGGGCGCCACCACGACCTGGAGTCCGTTGTCGAGCCGATGCTGGCTCAGTTCGTAGTGCAGGTCCGCTCGGGTCATGGTGGGGAGCCTAGCGCGCCCGGCGAGTGCCGCAGGGCAGTAGCGTGGGAGCCATGAAGTACCGCTATCTCGGCAACTCCGGTCTCAAGGTGACCGAACTCATCTACGGCAACTGGCTCACCCACGGCTCCCAGGTGGAGAACGACGCAGCCACCGCGTGCGTGCGCGCCGCCCTCGACAACGGCATCACGACGTTCGACACCGCCGACGTCTACGCCAACACCGTCGCTGAGGAGGTGTTGGGTGAGGCGCTCAAGGGTGAGCGGCGCGAGTCGCTCGAGCTCCTCACGAAGGTGTACTGGCCGGTGGGGCCGAAGGGCGCCAACGACGTGGGCCTGTCCCGCAAGCACATCATGGAGGGCATCAACGGCTCGCTGAGGCGGCTGCAGACCGACTACGTCGACGTCTACCAGGCGCACCGCTTCGACGTGGAGACGCCGCTGGAGGAGACGATGGTCGCGTTCGCCGACGTCGTGCGGCAGGGCAAGGCGCTGTACATCGGGGTGTCCGAATGGCGTGCCGAGCACATCCTCGAGGCCGCGCGCTACGCCAGGGAACTGCGCATCCCCCTGGTGTCGAACCAGCCGCAGTACAACATGCTGTGGCGCGTCATCGAGGCCGAGGTCGTGCCGGCCTCCCGCGAGGCCGGACTCTCCCAGATCGTCTTCTCGCCGGTGGCGCAGGGGGTGCTGACCGGCAAGTACCTGCCCGGCAAGGGCGCCCCCGAAGGCTCCCGCGCCACGGACACCAAGGGTGGCCAGCAGATGATCAGCCGGTGGATGAACGACGACCTGCTCGCCGCAGTCCAGGGCCTGAAGCCCATCGCGGACGAGATGGACCTCACCCTGGCCCAACTCGCCGTCGCGTGGGTGTTGCAGAACGACAACGTGGCGGCCGCCATCATCGGCGCCTCCCGTCCGGAACAGGTGGTCGAGAACGTCAGGGCCAGCGGCGTGGAGCTGCCGGCGGACCTGCTGGCCCGGATCGACGAGGTGCTCGACGGCTTCATCGAGCGTGATCCGGCCAGGACCCAATTGCTGCCGCAGCGTCCGTAACTGGACGAGGGATCCACCCCGGAGGAACCCGCCGATCCCGTTGCCTCATGTCAAGATGCCCGCTTGGTTTGAGTCGTTGACTCACCTGAAGATGCCCGCGT
>NZ_BAABLV010000002.1:0-66864 GCF_039544535.1 Tessaracoccus lubricantis | reverse complement strand
CACCCCCAGCCAGACACCCACAACACGTCCATCCACCCCACCCACCAGAACCGGTGGATCAAGGCTGAGCGTTGCGCGTGCGAGGTACGAGCACCGCGTCACGACGAAGGGCCGGGGAGGGAATATTGAACCTTCAATCATTGTTCCCTTGGACATGAGAGTGGACACCGTCGTGATCGGAGCCGGGCAGGCCGGTCTGTCCGCCGCGCACCACCTGCAGCGGCTGGGCGTCGACTTCGTCGTGCTGGACGCCAACGACGCCCCGGGCGGCGCATGGCAGCACCGCTGGGACTCGCTCACCATGCACGACGTGCACGGGGTCGCGGACCTCCCGGGCACGGACGTGCCCGCGTGGGACCCGGCGGCCCAGGCCAACGTCGAGGTGCCCGAATACTTCGCCGACTACGAGCGTCGCAACAACCTCCCCGTCGAGCGCCCTGTGCGGGTGACGCGGGTCGAGTCGGACCCGACGGGCGATGAGCTGCTCGTGCACACCACCCGCGGCACGTGGCGGGCACGCTCGCTGATCAACGCAACCGGCACGTGGGACACGCCGTTCATCCCGTACTACCCCGGCATCGACACGTTCCGGTGCGAGCAGTTCCACACCGCGCACTACCCCGGCGTCGCCGCGCTGGCGGGCAAGCGGGTCGTCGTGATCGGCGGCGGCGCGTCCGCCGTTCAGTTCCTCGGTGAGCTCGCCGGCGTCGCCGACCTGACCTGGGTCACCCGCCGTCCGCCCGTGTGGCGCACCTCGGAGTTCAACCCCGACGCCGGGCGCGAGGCGGTCGCCCTCGTGGAGGAGCGTGTCAAGCGTGGGCTGCCGCCGCGGTCGGTGGTCAGCGTCACGGGCCTGATGCTGCGCGAGCAGGAACGCAAGGCTGCTGACATGGGCATCTACGCCGCGCGGCGGGCCATGTTCGCACGCATCGAGCCCGACGGCGTGCGGTTCCCCGACGGCAGCTTCCAGCCTGCAGACGTCCTCCTGTGGGCCACGGGGTTCCGCCCGAGCATCGCCCACCTGGCCCCACTGGGCCTGCGCTCGCCCGAGGGTGGCATCGAGTTGCTCGCCCCGCGAGACCCGCACACGTTCACCACCTCAGCCGTCGACGGTCGCATCCACTTCGTCGGCTACGGCCCGTCGGCCTCGACGATCGGCGCCACCCGCGCCGGCCGGGTCGCCGCGCTGGCCGTCCGTGAGCAATTGGATGGGGTCGCCGCCTGATTCAGGCGTTCACCTCGGCGTGTCGCGCCGTGACCCCATCCAATTGCTCACGGTCGTTCCCAGCGTCGGGTCGCGATGTCGGCGACCAGCGCGCTGTCGAGCATCATCAAGGCCCGACGCAGCCCGGCGCCGTCGATGCCCTCCGCAGTGTCGATCCGCGGCCGGGTCACCTGACCCATCGGGCGGTGCGCCACCAACTCGGCGACTGCGTCCAGCCGGCCCGTCATCTCCTTGCTCAGCATCCGCTCCTGCCTGCCCAGCTTCGACAGCTCGACGGCGAACGCCTCGTGCTCGTCGATCACGCCCGGGTCCTCCGTCAGGAGCATGGTGCCGGTGGAGCGCAACATCTGCAGCCCTCGGCCCAGGTCGCCGCCGCCGAACTCGGCCACGGCGTCGCGCAGGATGGGGTTGTCGTCGCGCACCTGCTCGGCCAGCAGGATGAGGTGGGCGCCGAGGATTCGCTCCTTGCTGCGGGCGTGCGAGTCCTCGGGGCTGAGCCGGACGCGCTCCTGGTCGGGGGCCGACATCGCCGTCGCGTCGAGCAGTTCGCGGCCGCGCTCCTCTGGCTGGGCGAAGGTGTCACGCAGCGGCATGGCCTTGATGAAGAGCGTCCCCGCGAGCGACAGCAGGGTGAGGACCGGCAGGATGATGAACACGGCCTGCATGGCACCGGCGAGCGACTGGCGCAGCAGGTCTGCCAGGGGCTCCGGCAGGTAGAGCAGGTCGCCGCGGTGCAGCACCGCGTTGGGGTTCAGGCCGCCAGTGGGGATGATCTGCTCCAGTTCCGGCGTGAGCCGCTCCTGGATCCCGCTCATGAGGTGCGTGGTCATGATGGTGCCGGCGATGGCGGTGCCGAGCGTGTTGCCGATGTTGCGGAAGAACTGCAGCGCCGAGGTGGCGACGCCGAGGTCGCGCCGCTGGACGGCGTTCTGCACCGCCAGCACGTAGATCTGGAACGCCATGCCGTAGCCCAGGCCCAGCACGGCGGTGGAGGCCACCAGCTCGAGGCGACTGGACTCCGCTCCGAGCCGCAGCATCCACAGCGCGCCGACCACCTGGACGACCGCGCCGGCGACGGCGAACTCCTTGTAACGGCCGGTGCGCGTCGTGAGCTGGCCCACGACGATGCCGATGGCGAACAGCACCACGTTCATCGGGATCAGGATGAGGCCCGACTCGGTGGCCGACACGCCCAGCACGCCCTGCGCATAGACCGGCACGTAGATGAGGACGGCCATCATGGCCATGTTCATGAAGAACGCGCCCACCGTCGAGAAGGTGAAGACCTTGTTGCGGAACAGGTGCATGGGCACGATGGGCTCCTCGGCCCGATGCTCCACCCACACGAACGCGACGCTGAACACCAGACCCACGAGGAGCAACACGATGACCTGGGGTTCCGCCCAGCCGTTCTGGCCGCCCAGGCTGATGCCCAGCAGCAGCGCCGAGACGCCGATGGTCATCGTCGAGATGCCGGCGTGGTCGATGCGTCCCTTGACCGACTCCTCGGGGATGTGGAGGTGCCGCAGGATGATCACCAGCGCCAGCAGACCGACGGGCATTGAGATGTAGAACAGCCAGCGCCAGCTCGACACGTCCGTGATCCAGCCGCCCAGCAGCGGCCCGGCCACCTGCGAGGCGCCCATCACCGCACCCATGTAGCCCTGGTACTTGCCGCGCTGCCGCGGCGGGATCAGCACGCCGAGGATCGTCTGCGACAGCGGCATGAGGATGCCCATGCCCATGCCCTGGATGGTGCGCGCCACGATCAGGAAGGCGAAGTTGAACGCCATGCCGGACAGCACCGAGCCGAGCATGAACAGCAACAGGCCGATGACGTAGAACCGACGGCGGCCGAAGATGTCGGACAGCTTGCCCGAGACGGGCGTGACGACGGCGCTGGCCAGCATGACGATGGTCGACAGCCACGAGTACCAGGCCAGCCCGCCGAGGTCCGCGACGATGCGGGGGATGGCAGGGCCGACGATCGTCTGGGAGATCGAGGCGCTGAACATGCCGATGACGAGGCCGAAGTAAGCCCATCTGATGGTGGCGAATCGGAAGGTGTCAGGCGCTGTGGTCACATCGTCTCAGGGTACGCCGGGCGTCGCGCTCCCCGAAATCGTTGCATGGGGCAACGACTAGACGGCCCGGACCCAGCGGTCGCCGTCGGGCACGAAGCCCACCCGGGTGAGGTATTCCTGCAGGTGTTTGGCGGGTCGTTCGACGACCACCCGGCGCAGCCCGAGGTCCTCGAAGATGCCGGAGCGACGGTGGACGAACTCGCCCGGGGTGAAGTCGCGGAACCGGGGGCTCACCCAGTCGAGCTCGACGACGCCCTCGCCGTCGCCGGCGTCGCGCACCACGGTGACGCCCACCGTCTCGTCGCCGCGGACCACCAGCCAGGCGTGGCGGTTCCCGTCGTCGAGGAGTTCGGCGCGGAAGCCGGGGTGCGTGGCCGCGATGTCGTCGGCGTGCACGGCCAGGACCCGCTTGAGGTACCCGTCGCCGGCCCTGACGGGCACGACCTCGTAGACCGCCTCGTCGTGGCGTTCGCGGTAGAGGCGGGTCAGCCAGTAGATGTTGATCACGACGATCACGGCGTTCATCGCCATGAACGGCCAGACCTCGATGACCCCGTTGTAGATGGCGGCGACGAGCGAGCCGGTGAGGTTCATCCAGCGGAACCGCAGCACGCGCCCCAGGGTGAGCGACCAGACCACGAGGATGGACCCGGCCCATCCGAAGATCTCCAACCACGGCATCGTGCGTCCCCTTCGACGGTGTTGCCGTCCGATGCTATCGACCCTGCGCCCCCGTGGCCGGAGGCAGAACGAACCTGTGCGGCGGAGAGCCGCACAGGTTCGATGTGCCCGCGTCAGCCGACCAGCTGGGCGGCCGGCCGGGTCCGCTCCGAGGGGTCGGGGCGGACGGCCGCGGGCTGCGCGGAGGCCCGACGGCGGAGCAGTCGCATCGCGTTGAGGATGACCACCAGCACCGACGCCTCGTGGACCAGCATGCCGATCGCCATCGTGACGCCGCCGAACAGGACGCCAGCCAGCAACGTGCCGACCGTGATCAGCGCGATCACGATGTTGGCCCGCATCACGTGCGCGGTGCGCTTCGCCAACGAGATCGCATCCGGGATGCGGCTGAGGCGGCTGGTCATCAACGCGATGTCTGCGGTCTCGACCGCCACCGGAGAGCCGGCGGCGCCCATCGCGATGCCGACGTCGGCCAGGGCCAGGGCGGGGGCATCGTTGACGCCGTCGCCCACCATCGCCACCGTGTGGCCGTCGGCCTGCAACTCGCGGATGACGTCGAGCTTGTCCTCGGGCAACAGCGACGCGCGGGCGTCGTCAATGCCCACCTGAGCGGCGACGGAGTCGGCCACCCGCTGGTTGTCGCCGGTCAGCATCAACACCCGCTTCACGCCCGCAGCGTGCAGCGATGCCACGAGCTCAGCCGCGTCGTCGCGGATGGTGTCGGCCACGCCGAGCGCGCCGATGACCTCACCGTCGAGCGCCACGACGAGCGGCGTCTGGCCCGCCGCCGACAGTTCGTCGACGGCGAACTGGCCGTAGTCGACGTCCGCGCCGACCTCCCGCATCAGCGCGAGGTTGCCGACGGCGACCTCACGCCCCCCGACCATCGCGACCACGCCGTGGCCCGGAACCGAGCGGACGTGGTCCGGGATGGCGGGGACCGTGATGCCGCGTTCCCGGGCCGCGTCGAGCACGGGGATGGCAAGGGGGTGTTCGGAGCCGGCCTCGGCGAGTGCCGCCCAGCGCAGCACCTCGTCCTCGGGGAATCCCGCGCCTGCCTTGATGGCGGTGAGACGGGGCTCGCCGCGGGTGATGGTGCCGGTCTTGTCCAGCGCCACCACGTCGATCTTCGCGGCCGTCTCCAGGAACTCGCCGCCCTTGATGAGGATGCCGTCGCGGGCGGCGCGGCCGATCCCGGCCACCAGCGCCACGGGGACCGAGATCACGAGTGCGCCGGGGCAGCCGATGACGAGCAGGGTGAGCGCGAGCTCGAGGTCCATGGTGAGCAGCCCGACGACCACCGACAGCACGATGATGCCGGGGGTGTACCACTTCGAGAAGCGCTCCATGAACTGCTGGGTGCGCGCCTTGGCGTCCTGCGCCTCCTCCACGCGGTGCACGATGCGCGCCAGCGTGGTGTCGGCGCCGACACCTGTCGCGCGCAGGGTGAGGAAACCGTCGGCGACGATGGTGCCGGCGTAGACCTCGGAGCCGGCCGACTTCTCGACCGGAATGGATTCGCCCGTGATGGCGGCCTCATCGACGGCGGCTTGGCCGCTGACGACCTCGGCGTCGACGGGCACGCGCCCGCCGTTCTTGACGATGACCGTCTCACCCACGCCGACGGTGCGCGCGGGCACCTCCACCTGCTCGCCGTCGCGGATGACGATCGCGGTGGTGGGGGCCAGGGCCACGAGCTCGGCCAGCGCGGAGCGGGTCTTGGCGAGGGTGGCGTTCTCCAGCGCGTGCCCGAGCGCGAACAGGAAGGTGACGGCCGCGGCCTCCCAGTAGTTGCGGATGGCGATGGCGCCGATGGCGGCGACGGCGACCAAGAGGTCGATGCCGATGACCTTGACGCGCAGGGCGTGCCAGGCCTTCTTGACGACGGGGGCACCGGCCACCACCGCGGCGGCGAGCATGAAGTACTCGCCGACGGCGGGGGCGACCTGCCCGAGGAGCAGTGCTGTGATGATGAGCGCGCCGGAGACGGCGGGGATCGCCCAGCGGTGGATGCGTGCATGCATGGCTTCCTGAACCTCTCAGAACGCCGAGGGACGGGCGGTGTAGCCGACCTTGGCGATGGCAGCGACGATGTCGTCGACTGTGGTCAGTGCCGCGTCGTGGTCGACCTCGATGCGCGACGAGGCGAAGTGCACCTTGGCGAGGACGACGCCGGGCAGCTGGCCGAGCGCCTTCTCGATCTTGGCGACGCACGACGGGCAGCTGAAGCCCTCGGCGCGGAGGATGGTGTGGGTGGTGGTCTGGGTGGTCATGATGACTCCTTCGTTGGTTGAGCCGATCGCATCCGAGGTACGAGGATCGCGACCGCCTACGTTGGTTGAGCCGATCGCATCCGAGGTACGAGGATCGCGACCGCCTACGTTGGTTGAGCCGATCGCATCCGAGGTACGAGGATCGCGATCGTGTCGAAACCCGGTGGGCTTTCTCGACACCCTCAAGTTAGGCTTGCACCGCGGAGAGCTCCTTGACCTGCATCAAGCTCTCACATCCCCACACGGGGCATACTTGAGCCATGTCAACCAGCGATACCTGCGTGTCCCTCGTCCCGATCTTCAAGGGGTTGGACCACACCCAACAACTGGAGGTGGCGGGGTTCGCGCGCCCGCTGCACTTCGACGCCGGCGACCAGGTGGTCGCCGCGGGCGACCGGAGCCGGCGCCTGTTCGTGGTGCATTCGGGCCGGGTGCGCGTGGTGCACCTCTCCGAGAGCGGCCGTGAGCACGTGGTGCGCGTCCTCGGCGTGGGCGACGTGCTGGGCGAGGACGCCTTCGTGCTGGGCAGGCGCCCCACCCACTTCGCCTACGCCGACACCGAGGCGTCCATGTGCACCTTCGACCACGACGACCTCGCCGCACTGGTGGCCCGCTACCCCGGGATTGCGGTGCGGATGCTGCAGGTGCAGTCGGAGCGGCTGGCCAACGCCGAGCGCATGCTCGCCGCCATGAGTGGCACCGACGTCGCCGCCAGGCTGGCCGCGTACCTGCTCGACCTGCCCTCGCGGCCCACCCCCGAGGGCGCGGAGGTGGAGCTGCCGATGGCCAAGAAGGACGTGGCCTCGCACTTGGGCACCACGCCCGAGACGCTCAGCCGCAAGCTGCGGGAGCTGGTCGACGACGGCGTGCTGGCCCTGCACGGCCGGCGCGGCATCGTGATCCGTGACATCGACGCGTTGCTCGACCGGTCGCCGGCCACCTGACGAGGGGCTAGACGGCGACGGGCTCCACCGGGGCACGGAGCGAGCGCAGGAACGCCACCCCGAACGCGAGGACCGGGATGGCGAGCAGCGCGCCGAGGATGCCGGAGATCACCGCGCCCGCGGTCAGGCCCAGCAGCACGGCGAGCGGGTGCAGGTCCACGGCCTTGCCCATCACGAGGGGCTGCAGGAAGGTGCTCTCGAGCTGCATCACGAGGATGACGGCGCCGAGCATGATCAACGCGGTGACCCACCCGTGGGAGACGAGCGCCAGCATGACCGCGACGGCGCCGGCCACCGTGGCGCCGACGATGGGGATGAACGACAGGAAGAACGTCAGGGCGAACAGGGCGGCGACCAGTGGCACCTGCAGCAGCATCGCGGCCAACGAGACGCCAGCCGCGTCCACCGCGGCGACGATCACGGCCGAACGCATGTAGGCCACCAGCGAGGTCCAGCCGCGCTGCGCGGCAGTGTCGACCTGGGTGCGGTAGTGGCGCGGCACCAGGACGCCCACCGTCCCGGTGAAGATCCGCCGGCCCTGGTAGGCGAAGAAGAACGTGGCCACCAGCGCGGTTGCCAGCCCGGCGAAGAAGTTGCCGAACGCGCCGCCCACCGATGCGGCGGCCCCCGCGATGATCGAGGCCTGGCCCTGCAGCCAGGCCGAGCCGGCGGCGATCCATTCGTTGAGCCGGGCCTGGTCGATGCCGAACGGTAGGGTGCCCAGCCAGTCGACCAGCGCCTGGAAGCCCTCCTTCGACTGCTCCAACAGGGCGGGGAACTCTGCGGCCACCTGGGTGCCGACGAACGTGAGCAGACCCGCCACCACGAGGATCAGGAGCAGCAGGGACGCGATCGAGACGAGCGCGGCCGGCCAGCCCCACCGTCGGAGCAGCTGGACGAGGGGGTGCAGCATGGCCGTCAGCAGCACCGCGAGCGCCACTGGCACGGAGATGGCCGAGAAGTAGGCCAGCGCGTAGAACAGCGCCACGACGGCGACGCCGAGCAGCAGGAGCCGCCAGGCGTAGCCCGCAGCCACCGTGAGGCCGCGCGGGATGTCGGGTTCAAGCCCCGCACGCCGATCCTCGGCGGGCACGGGCACGTGGACGACGACGGGTTCAGCGGGCGCGGGCGGCTGCGGAGCCAACAGGCGGCGCAGGGCGGGGATCAACGACACAGGTACTCCTTCGGGCCCCGCCCAGCGTAGTGCTCGGACGGGCCCACCGGATCAGACCTCCGTCTGTGCTCACTGCGTGATCTCGTAGGCCAGCAGGCGGGCCTTGTCGGCCTTGTCGTCGGAGCCCTGCAGCGCCAGCAGCTCCGCGTAGATGCCGCCGGTGGTGGCCAGCTCGGCCGGCGAGCCCACCTCGTCGATGCGGCCGTCGCGCAGCGTCACGATCCGGTCCACCGAGGCGATGGTCGACAACCGGTGGGCGATGATCAGCGTGGTGCGCCCCTCCATCAGTTCCTCGAGCCCCGCCTGGACGGCGCGTTCGGCCTTGGTGTCGAGCGAGCTGGTGGCCTCGTCGAGGATCAGGATGGGAGCGTCCTTGAGCAGCGCGCGGGCCACCGACAGCCGCTGCTTCTGGCCGCCCGACAGCTTGATGCCCCGCTCGCCGATCTCCGTGTCGAAGCCGTTGGGCAGCTTCAGGATGAAGTCGATCGCGTTGGCGCGGGTGGCGGCGACGGTGAGCTCCTCGTCGGTGGCGCCGGGCCGGCCGTACTCCATGTTCTCGCGGATGGTGCCGCTGAACAGGTTGGCGTCCTGGAACACGACGCCCACCTCGCGCCGCAGCGCCACCGCCGGCACGTCGCGCACTGATTGCCCGTTGACGCGGATCTCACCGTCCGTGGCCGGGTAGAGCTTCATGATGAGGTTGACCAGCGTCGTCTTCCCGCCGCCCGACTCGCCGACGAAGGCCACCCGCTCCCCGCGGTTGATCGCCAGGTCGATCTCGCGCAGCACGAGGTCGCCGTCGCCGTAGCCGAAGTCGACGTCGTCGAAGGCGATCACCGGGTCCTCGTCGGTCCAGTGCACCTCGGCGGTGGGCTCGGCCTCGAGCGCGTGGTTGGGCTCGTCGATCTCGGCCATCACGTTGAAGTACTCCTGGCTTCCGACGACGGCGCGCTGCGTCTGGTCCACCCAGTAGCTCATCGAGGTGACGGGCTGTCGGGCCATGGCGGTGAGCTGGATGAGCAGCACCATGGCGCCGACCGTGTAGTCGCCGCGGGCGGCCTGCACGAAGATGATGGCGTAGACGCCGAAGAAGACCAGGTCGAGGGCCCCGCGGCGCCAGAAGTCCATGCGGTGCCAGAACGCCGACTGCTGCCTGGTCAGGCCGAGGGTGGCGTCGTAGTGCGCGTTGAAGCCGGTCAGTTCGCGCTTCTCCGCCACGAACGACTTCACCACGCGCATCTGCCCGATGACCTCGGCGAACCGGCCGCCGGCGATGTCGTAGTGGTCGTTCTTCTGCTTCTCCCACACCTGCCACCGCTTCGACGTCAGCGCGGTCAGCCACACGAACGTCGGGTAGATCACGATCAGCAGCACCGACAGCCAGGGCGAGTAGAACGCCGTGATGACCAGGACGGCCAGCAGCGTGATGACGGTGGGGAAGAAGCTGTTGGCGAAGGTCTGGAGGAAGTCGGTGATCGACGTGATCGAGCGGTTCAGGCGGCTGACGATCTTGCCGGTGAGTTCGTTGTCGTAGTAGCGCTGCGGGAGGCGGAGCAACTTGTGGAAGTAGCGCCCCGAGAGGATGGCGCGCAGCCGCACCGACATCTGGTCGCCGAAGTAGCCGGCGATGTTGGTCAGCAGCGAGTTGGCCAGCGCGATGACCAGCAGCACGACGGCGTACCAGATGAGGTCCGTCCAGTCACCGCCGCGCCCGGCGGCGATGCTGACGACGGTGTCCGTCGCCCGGCCGATGACGAACGGCGTCAGCAGCGCCGTCGCCGACACCAACAGGGCACCGAGCACGATGCTGACGTAGAGGGGCCAGAGTTCCTTGGCGGTGGCCATGATCCGGATGATGCTGCGCACGGCTGAACTCTACGCTCCCGCTCCCGCTCGCCCGGCGGGCCTGTGCCCTTCAACCGCCGAGCGTGAAGCCCGACTCCCAAGGCGCGAGCGTCCTCCGCTGCCCCGACTCGAGCCGCACCGTCGTCGGCCGGGATGAGAGATTGGCCCACACCTCGACCCGTTCGGTCCCGGCCTCGCGGACGAAGCAGTAGGGGGCGGGGTCCTCCTGCGGAACCTGGCGATGGGTCCCGTGGGAGATGGCCCGCGAGGTGTGGCGCAACGCGATCAGGCCGCGGTAGTGCTCGAACACCGACCCGGGGTCGCCGTACTGGGCCGCAGCGTTGATCTCGACATGGTTGGGGTTGGCGGGCAGCCAAGGCGCCCCCGTGGTGAATCCTGCATGCCGGCCGGAGTCCCATTGCATCGGCGTGCGGGCATTGTCCCGACCCATGGCCCGCAGCCCCTGGAGGACGCCAACAGGGTCGCGGTGCCCGTTGGCGTCCCAGTAGTTGAGGCTCTCGACGTCCCGGAAGTCGTCGGGCCGCGCCCAGACGGAGTTGGTCATGCCCAACTCGTCGCCCTGGTAGATGAAGGGTGTGCCCCGCTGCAGCAACAGCACCGTGGCCAGCGCCTTCGCCGAGGCGACCCTGTGTTCTGCCGAGTCGTCGCCGAACCGGGAGACCATCCGCGGTTGATCGTGGTTGCCGAGATAGCTGCTGTTCCAGCCGACGTCGGCCAGGCCACGCTGCCACCTCTCGAGGCAGTCCACCAGTTCGCCGGGCGCGAGCGGACCAGCCAGGAACTTGTCGCCTTGGTGGCCCAGCGAGACGTGCTCGAACTGGAACACCAGGTCGACCTCGGCGCGCGCCGGGTCCGTGAACAGTGCGGCGTGTTCGATGGTCACCCCGGGCATTTCACCGATGAAGAGGACCTCTCCCGTGTGGCCTTCGAGGACGCGGGCACGCAGTTCTGCCAGGTACTGATGGATCCGGGGGCCGGACGTGTAGAACGCCGACCCGTCACCCAGGCCGTCGCCGTCGTCCAGCGCCTTCGGAAGGGCGGGATCCTTGGAGACCAGGTTGATGACGTCCATGCGGAAGCCGTCCACGCCCCGGTCCAGCCACCACCGCATCATCTCGGCGACGGCCCGCCGCACGTCGGGGTTTTCCCAGTTGAGGTCGGGCTGTGCTGGCGCGAACAGGTGCAGGTAGTACTCGCCGGTCGCCTCGTCGCGGGTCCACGTTGGCCCCGAGAAGAAGGAGCGCCAGTTGGTGGGTTCCTCCCGCCACCAGTACCAATCGCGCTTGGGGTTGTCCTTCGCCGACCTCGACTCCTGGAACCACGGGTGCTGGTCACTGGTGTGGTTCACGACGATGTCGATGACCAGCTTCATGCCCCGGGAATGCAGCTCCGCGACGAGCCGGTCGAACGTCGCCAGGTCCCCGAAGACCGGGTCGATGCCCTGGTAGTCGGAGATGTCGTAGCCGTTGTCGACTTGGGGCGAGGGGTACACCGGCGACAGCCACACCACGTCCACGCCCAGCCGCGCGAGGTGATCGAGTCGGGAGATGAGGCCGGCGAGGTCGCCGATGCCGTCGCCGTCCGAGTCGGCGAAGGAGCGGGGATAGACCTGGTAGACGACCGAGGACTTCCACCACTCACCATCATCGGCCGACATCGAACACCTCGGCGAGCTCGCCCCATGCCTCCGCGCGGGCGAAGACCGGCACCTCGCCCCATGCGTACCGCCGGGTGACGACGGCGCCACCAGGATGTTCGGTGCCGGACCAGACGTCGACCCACCTCCCTGCAGGTAGGTACGTGGCCCATTCCTGCGCGCTCTGCGTGATCGGGTGGACGAGCAGGTGGTCGCCCAGGAGGAACTGGCCGGGGTGGGCCCAGATCGTCGGGTCCCCGGCGAAGTCGAAGAAGAGCCCCCGCATCAACGGCCGGTCAGTCTCGACGGCTGCGCGTGCCTGCCCCTCGAGATAGGGCACCAGGGCCTCTCGCAGGTGCGCGAACCGAAGCGCGAGGCCCACCAGTTCAGGGGCGTCACGCTGGTCCGCGACGTTCCAGGGCGTGCGGTCCCGCAAGGGCGGCTGATGGTGGTTGAACTCGGAGTGGTACTGCATGATGGGGCAGAAGGTGGCTGCACCTAGAGCGCGGGCGTAGAGCTCGGCCTCCGGCACCGGCCCCGAGAAGCCCGCCAGGTCCCACCCCCAGTACACGATCCCGCAGGCCGACGCGGTGATCCCCGCTCGCATGGAAGCCTGGAAGGCCTCCCAGGTGGAATCCTCGTCGCCCGCCCAGTACACCCCGTGGGGTTGCGAGCCGGCGAAGCCGGCGCGGGAGAACGTCACGGGGGCCTTCCCCTCAGACCGCAGCAGGTCGCCGAACGCCTTGGCGTAGTGCACGGGGAACGCGTTGTTGCCCTCATCCCCCCTGCGCCCGTCGCCGTGCTGCAGCTCCCGGCCCCACGCATGCTCGCCACCGTCGGTCTTGAAGCCGTCGATGTCGAGATCGCGCACCAGCCATCGGCGCTGCTCGGTCCACCAGGCCCGGCCCTGGGGCGTGCTCAGGTCGGGCATCAACGCCCGGGGGAACCACCAGCCGCGGTTGCGGTAGGGGGCGCCGTCCGCTTCGCGTACCACGTGGCCGGAGTCGACGAGTGCCTGGGCCTGGGCGGCGGCCTCGGGCCCCACCCCCTCGTCCTTCTGCAGCGGGATCTGCCAGAGCAACACCTTGATGCCACGTCGATGCAGTTCCTGCACCATCCCTGCGGGATCCGGCCAGGCACCGTCGGGCGGGTAGGTGAAGTCCGCTGCCGAGCGTGGCGATCCGTCACCCGGCTGGTACGTGGCGTCACGGAAGACGCAGAACCCCTCCTCGTCGGACCATGCCTCGATGACCACGGCCCCGACGGGGATGTCCTCGGCCCGGTGCCGGTCCATCTGCGCCATGACCAGCGCCTGTGTGTTCCATTCGTTCCCGGACGCCCAGAGGCGCAGCACCCATGGGGGCAACTCCTGCGCCCGGCCCACCTCGTCGAGGAATGCCGTCAACACCGACACCGGGGTGCCGCGCCACAGACCCACGTCGACGGTGGGTCGCTGCCCGGGCCGAACCCAGCCCAGGTCCACCTCGACGAGGAGCACGTCGGGCAGCGTCACCCCGACGTCGAACCAGGTGCGCCGGGTCGTGCGCACGTGGAATCCCCATGCGCCGCCGTCCTCGTCGATCACGTGCGCGAACGGCATCGGGAGGTAGGTGCGGCCGTGCCGACTCTGGGCCTTGTACTGCTCGAACACCACGGCATCCAGCTGCCTGCCGCGTTGGTCCACGGCGTCGAAGCGTTCCCCGAACCCGACGACGTGCTCGCGGGGGCCCAGCGGAAGGCCGAAGCGAGCGCGATGCACGCCCGCGCGGGAAACGAGCCATTCGACGCGGGTGGGGGCCACACCCGGGACGCGGAGGTCGCCGAGGTCGTCCGCCGTCCAGGTGGCGGGCGACAGGTCGAACCACGGCGTGGGCTCGCCGTCGGAGGGCACGAAGCGGTAGCGCCCATCACGCGCGGCGACCCGGTCCCACCCAGTCACCCAGCCGTTGTCGGCAGCCATGGCGGCCTCCTGGGCGGCGGCGAGGTGTCCCTCGCCGCCCGCCAGGGACGCCGCGTCGGAGTCTGCGCCGTCGACCCTGCCCATCGGTGTGCGCACGGTCTCACCGTCGGTGAACTCGACTTCCAGGTCCACCGCCCGGCAGCCGCGGGAGGCCGTGACGCCGAAGCGCAGCGGTTCTCCGACGACGGGCGTGGGTGGCATCAGTTGGTCGAGCGAGTGGGCATAGGGGTGGCCCACCCCGGCGGGGTGGTGGTGCACCGTGGTCATGGGTCGCCTTTCGGGCAGTGGTTGGGCGGGGATGTCGTCAGCCGAGGAGCGCGTTGACGCGGGATTCCGCGTCGGTGAGCGCGGCCTCGACCGTCTTGCTGCCGTCGGCAGCGGCCGAGAGTTCCTCACCCACGATGTCCTGCATCTCCTGCTGCGCCTCGATGACGGGCGGGAGCACCGTCTTGTCGAGGGAGTCGAGCACGGCCTGCCGGTTGGCGGGCTTGCCCTTCGTGAGGTAGTCACTCAGCAGCGCTTCGTCGGCCACGGGCGGCAGTTCCCAGGCGGTGTCGAGGCGCTGCTGCACCATCGCCTCGGAGGAGGTGAGGAAGGTGATCCACTTCTGGGCGGCCTCGGCGTTGGCGGAGTTCGCGTTGACGACGGCGGCGTTGGTGAACATCGCCGACGCGTTGGTGGTGTCGCCCGGTTCCACCGCGATGTCCCAGGAGAAGGGCGCATCCGCCATGCCGTCGAACATCCAGATGCCGGTGTGCCACATGGCGAGCTTCCCGGTCTTGAACAGGTTGGAGTCGTAGTCAGGCGTGCCGACGCCATCGGCCGCCGTCGGCATCGTGGTGCCCATCTTCTCGGTGAGCCACTGTGCCGCCTTGATGCCCTCAGGGGAATTGAAGGTGGCCTGCGTGCCGTCCTCGGAGAGGAAGGTGCCGCCTGCCTGGGCAAGCGCCTTGTAGAACTCGTGGAAGGACACCGGCTGGTAGTCGCCCCAGACGCCGGCCTCCTTGTCGGTGAGCTTCTCCGCCGCCGCCTTCTCATCGGCCCACGTCCATTCGCTCGTCGGGGGTTCGACCCCGGCTGCCTCGAACAGGTCGGCGTTGTAGAACAACACCACGTTCGAGAACGACTCAGGCAGCCCGTACTGCGAGCCTTCGTGCTGGAATGCCTCCAGCAGCGACGGCTTGTACAGGGAGGCGTCCACGCCGTCGAGCGGGGCCAGGGCGCCGGCCTCGCGGTAGGTGACGAAGTTCTCGTAGTTGAGCTCGAACGCGTCGCCGGCGGTGCCGGCGGCCACGGCGGTCTGCAGCTTCGTGAAGTAGTCGGCGTAGGGGACCGTCTCGAGCGTGAGCGCGATGTCCGGGTTCTCGGCCGTGAACGCATCTGCAATGGCCTGGAGATCGGCCTCATGGCCCCCGTTGGCCGAGAAGTTCATGTAGTGGACGCTCACCTGTTCGGCCGCGGGCTCGGTGGCGCCGGCCGACTCTGACGGATCAGCGGAGCCAGAGGCCGGGGACGACTCCTGGGCGGCGGGCGGGTTCGGGTTGGTGGCTGAGCCCTGCGTGCAGGCACCCAGCGCGAGGGCGGTGATCAGCAGGCCCGGGAGGGCCAGCGTTCGGGCTAGTGACGTCATTGTTCTTTCCCTTTCGTGAGGTCACTTGATACCGGTGTGGGCCACGCCGGCGATGATGTGCTTCTGGGCGAGCAGATAGACCAGCGCTATCGGCCCTATGGAGACGACCGAGCCGGCCATCATGACGTCCCAGCGGGTGGTGAACTGGCCCTGCAGGGTGGCCAGCCCCAGCGGGAGCGTCTGCAGTTCTGGGGAGCGGATGACGATGAGGGGCCACAGGAAGCTGTTCCACGTGGCCATGAACGCCAGCACCCCGACAGTGGCGAGGGCGGGCTTGATCAGCGGCAGGATCACCGAGGCGAAGATCCGCAGGTGGCCGGCGCCGTCGATCCTGGCCGCCTCGTCCAGCTCCTTCGGGACTGAGCGGATGGCCTGGCGGAACATGAAGACGCCGAACGCCGAGGCGACCGTGGGCGCGATGAGCGCGAACAGCGTGTCATGGAGCTGCCAGTCGCGGAACTGGATGAACAGCGGCACCACAAGGACCTGGAGGGGGATCATCATGGTGGCCAGGTAGAGGGCGAAGACCACTGGCTTGGCCGGGAACTCCAACCGCGCGAACGCATAGCCGGCCATGGATCCGGTGACCAGCTGGAGTGCCGTCGAGGCGAGTGTCACGATGACCGAATTCATGATGATCCGGGCCATGGGCAGCGACGTGAACAGTTGCCGGTACGCATCGAGGGTGGGGTCGGCCACGAGGAGGCTGGGTCCTTCCGCGAGGGACCCGTTCGGCGTGATCGACGTGACCACCGTCCAGAGGAACGGGAACATCATGGCGACGGCTCCGATTCCCACCGCGCCCACCAACAACGCTCGCCTAGTCATAATGCACCCACCTCCGCTGACCGATCATCTGCACCACCGTGACGGCGAGTATGAGGAGGAACAGCAGCCACGACAGCGCCGCACCCTCTCCTGCTCGCCCGTACCGGAAGGTGAGGTCGTAGACCTGCCCCACCAGCACCTGCGAAGATCCCTGCGGCCCGCCGCGCGTCATGACGTAGACCTGGTCGAAGACCTGGAAACCGTTGATGAAGGAGATGACCAACACGAAGAACGTCGACGGCGTCAGCAACGGCAGTGTGACGTGCCGTAGGCGCCGCCAGGCACCGGCACCGTCGATGGTCGCCGCCTCGTACATGTCGCGCGGGATGGCCTGCAGCCCGGCCAGCAGGATGACCATGACGAAGCCGAGGTCCTTCCATGCCGACGCCAGGATCACGGAGGCCAGCGCCCACTGGGGATCCGTCCACCAGCCCGGTTGGGGCAGCCCCAGCGCACCCAGCGCGGCATTGACCACGCCGTTGCTCGGGTTGAGCAGCCACTTCCACACCAGGGCGACCACCACCCAACTCGTCACGACCGGCAGGAAGTAGACGGCTCGGAAGAAGGTGCGCGCGGGCAACTTGGCGTTGAGCGCCAGGGCGAGCGCGAGCCCGCCGACGTACACCAGCGGCAGGTAGCCCAGCACGTAGCCGAGCGTGTTGCCCAGGATCCGGTAGGTCGAGGGGTTGGCCAACGCCCGCTGGTAGTTCTCCAACGCGACGAAGGTGGGCTCCGAGATGAGGTTCCAGTCCTGGAGGGAGATCCAGATCGACGACAACATGGGCCACAGCGTGAACAGGATCAGGGGGACCGTGGACGGGGCCAGGAAGAACACGGCCCATCCGAGGTCACGTCGACCCCGTCGCGATGCGGCATTCACCATCGAACCCTTTCCTTCACACCTTTGTTAAGTGAGAAAGTAATATGCTTCGGGGACCACGTCAAGGGCTGTGGCCGAATTGTGATACACCAGTAAATTAAGCACCGAAGGAAGGAGGGTGGCATGGCTCGGCGAAACACACCGGCGGACCTGTCGGCCGCCATCATCGGCCTGATCGGTACCCGCGGCCCCCAGTCCAGGGCGGATCTGGCGCGGGCTCTCGACGTCTCCGCCGCTGCAGTGACCAACCTCACCCGCCAACTGCTGGCGGATGGGGTGCTCACCAGCGTGGGCACCTCGTCGTCGGGGGGTGGCCGACCGGCCACCCTGCTGGACATCCGCCAGGGACGTCGCCGGGCGCTGGGCGTCAAGGTCACCCCCAACCACCTCTTCATGGCTGAGGTCGACCTCACCGGGGACCCCGCCCAAGCCGTGAGCGTGGATCTCGACACCCGCGCCCCGGATGCGCTGGACGTCATCGCGGAAACGATCGCCGACTACGCGGCGCCCAACTCCGACCTGCTCCTGGGCGTCGGGATGGCGGTCCCGGGCACGGTCGACGGCGGGGTGGTGACATCGCCGGGTATGGGCTGGCAGCGGGTGGATGTCGCTCGCCTCGTGCGACAGCGGGTGGGCCTGCCGGTCGTGATCGACAACAACGTCAACGCCCTCGCCATCGCGGGCCAGCTCTACGGCCGCCCCGGGCTGGGGCCGGATTCGCTGCTGATCACGATCGGCTTCGGCATCGGCGCGGCCATCGTGAGCCGCGGCCAGTTGTTCCGCGGCGCGTTCGGGGGTGCGGGCGAGTTCGGCCACATCTGGGTCGATCCGCACGGGGAGCCGTGCGCCTGCGGGTTGAGCGGGTGCCTGGAGACGCTGGTGTCAGATGATGCGCTTGCGCGGCGCGCGCAGGAGACGGGCGCGATCCCCGACGGGGGCTCCAAGGATGACCTCAACGAGGCAGCGCGCGCGGGCGAACAACGGGCTCTCGAGGTCTTCGCGACCGCAGGGTTCCACCTCGGCGCTGCGGTCTCCTCCCTCGTGCACGTCCTCGACCCGGGCGAGGTCCACGTCTCCGGGGAGGGTGTGGATGTCTGGGAGTTCTGGGAGCCCAGCTTCATGAAGGCGCTGCGCGCCCACCTGCCGGCGCACCGACGCGACCTGCGCGTCACCGTCGACGATTGGGCCGAGGACGCCTGGGCGCACGGCGCCGCATCACTGGTGTTCGCCTCACCGTTCAGCAGTAGCCGCAACAACACGGTGGACGAAGTCCGCGACCTGCTCCGCACTCCGCAGCAGTAGGCCTGCGGCCGCCGCGTCCGTCGGATGGCGCGCTTCAGGCGGCTTCAGCCCAGGGCACCGCACATATCCCTACCAAAAGTGGGGGTCGATGTGGATAATCCACATCTGCCCCCACCTTTGGTAGGGAAAAGTTGGCGGGCCCGGTCCGCGCCGGCCGAGACCCCGCCCTTCTGACCCCCGAGCCTCAGTTGCGGCCCCGGGTGGGGTGGAAGCTGACCACTCCCTCGTCGGCGGCCACCGACCGCGTCTTCTGGAAGTACCGAGGCGCCGACTCCAGTACCCCCGCGGTCGTGTAGTACTGGCTTTCGGCAGGGATGGGCAGCTCCACCAGGCGCTGCTCGATCGCCGACTGGTAGATGGCGGTGATCACCTCGAGCCCCAGCCGCCCGTCCTCGCCGGTGACCGCAGGTGCCCTGCCCTCGTCGATCGCGTCCAGCACGTCCAGGATCTGCGCCGCGTGGCCGGTGTGGGGCAGCGGGTCGCGACCGCGCGCGAGCGCCTCGAGCAGCTCCACCCGGCCGGGGTCGCCGTCGGGGTCCGGGAAACCGCCCGGACCGGCGGTTTCCGCCGCCACCGCCCACGGTTGGGCGACCGAGGCGTCACGGCCCTGCACCACGATCTCCTGCCGCTGGCCGTGATGCACCACCGAGCTGGTCAGCTGGGCGATGGCGCGCTCGTAGCGCAGGAGCGCCACCGACAGGTCCTCGACCTCGGAGTTGTCGTGCCATGCGTTGGTCATCATCGCCATGACCGCCGTCGGCGCGCCCATCAGCCACAGCAGCAGGTCCACGTGGTGCACCGCGTGGTTCAACGTCGGGCCACCGCCCTCGGACGCCCACGTGCCGCGCCAGTTGAGGTCGTAGTAGGGCAGGCCGCGCCACCACGCCGACTCCACCCGCACGCTGGCCACGGGCCCGATGAGGCCGGAGTCGACGGCGTGCTTGAGCAGGTCCATGTCGTCGCGGAAGCGGTTCTGCGCCACCACGGACAGCACCGCGCCGCTGCGCCGCTGGGCCTCGAGCATGGCGTCGCACTCAAGAAGCGACGGCGCCATCGGCTTCTCCAGCAACACGGCCTTGCCCGCATCGAGCAGGTCCACCGCCATCTGCGCGTGCGTCGACGGCGGGGTGCAGATGCTGACGAGGTCGACGTCATGCCCCAGCAGGTCCTCGTAGGAGGAGAAGACCTCCGCGTCCAGCCCCAACGAGTCGCGCACCGCCTCGGCCTTCGACACGTTGCGGTTGCACAGCGCCACCACGCGGCAGCGGTCCGGGAAGCGCAGGTATCCCTCCAGGTGCGCGCCCGAGATGCCTCCCGTGCCCACCACGGCGACGTTGATCATGGCCGGCCTCCTCTCCCCGCCCAACCTAACCCGGCGCGGCACCGGCCTGCCGGAGTTGCCGCGTGTTGTCGCCGCGCTGGGTAGGTTGGGCACATGCGGACGCTGCGCACCGTCACCCTCAACACCGGGTACGACGACTACTACACCGTCGGCGACCCCGTCTGGGGCGGCGTCGCCCCCATGCACGCCTTCCGGAGCGTCTGCTCGGGCAAGGGCATCAGTTGCGCCCGGGCCGCGGTCGCCCTTGGGGTGCCGACGGTGGCGTACGGCCTCGTCGGCGGCGACGACTGGTACGACTTCGGCTCCCGGCTCAAACACGAACGCATCCCCCACCGCCTCGTCGCGGTGCCCGGCGGGACCCGGCACAACCTCACGCTGGTCGACGCCACCGGCGAGAAGGTGGCCGCGCACTTCATGGCGCAGGGCTTCACGCTCACCGGGCCCGACGACGTCCGGCCGTTGGTCGACGCCGTCCTCGCCGACGTGCAACCCGGCGACCTCGTCACCCTCAACGGGTCCACCCCCACCCGCCTGCCCGCCACGACGTGGGCCGGCCTCGCGCGGGCAGTGCTCGACCGCGGCGCCGAGGTGGTCGTCGACGCGCAGAAGGACGCGCTCGTCGCGGCGCTGGACGTGCCGGGCGTGCTCGCGTTCAAGCCCAACGACGAGGAGATCCTCGCCATCCCGGAGGTGGCGGCGGCTGACGAGGCCGACAGGGTCGCCGTCGCGCTCGACGTGCTGCGCCGCGCGGGGGTGCGGTTGCCGATGGTGTCGCTGGGCGAGCACGGGGTGGCCTACGCCGACCCCGACGGCTCGCCCCGCCGTGCCTCCCTACCCGTCGAGCGCCCGGTCCAATCGGTCATGGCAGGCGACTCCTTCGTGGCCGGCCTCGCCTGGGGCCGCTTCGCCTCGGACGAGCCTGCGGACTGGCTGCGGCACGCCCTGGCGGCCGCAGCGGCACACGTCGCGGGCTTCGCCGGCCAGGACCTGCGCTCCCACGCCGAATTCAATCTCACCACCGCCCGACTACCATGAGACGGTGATGGTCGGTCGGTTGCTGCGTGCCCTGCTGGCAGCGATGCTGTTGGCGCTGGGCCTCGTCGGCACCCCGTCGACGGCGGAAGCGGTCACCGACTACCTCGATGTCGAGATCACCTCGATCTCCACCCCCACGCTCGACCTGGGCAACCCGGAGCAGGTCGTCGAGATCCAGGGCCGGCTCACCAACGTGTCCACCACGCCCATCCGCTACGTCAACGTGCACTTCTGGCGCGCCCCCGTCGCGATCCTCAGCCCGGAGGAGTTGACGGCCACCTCCGCCAACCTCCCGGTCGGCAACCGACTGTTCGAGGAGGCCGCCGGCAACCTCGACATCCTCACCCGTGAGACGCCCTTCGGGCCCGGCGAGCGCGCCACCTTCACCGTCCGCGCGACCGTCGCCGAACTCACCGCCGAGGGCCCGTCGCAGGTGCCGCTCCCCCGCGACGACGCCGTCTACCTCCTCGGCGTCCAGGTCCGGGGCATCCCCGACGACGGGCAGAACATGGTGGTCGGGCGCGCGCAGGTCGCCACTCCGGCCACGCAGCAGCCGGTGGCCTCCAGCGCGCTCACGGTGCTGGCCGCCGCCCCGTCGTGGCTGCCGGACGGCACGTTCCTCGACGACTCGCTCACCGGCGAGCTCAGCGGTCGCCTCGAGACCCTCCTCGCCTCCGCCGAGCGACCCGGGGTGACCACCGCCGTCGACCCCGCCCTCTACCTGGCGGTGCACTGGCTCAGCGACGACCACACCGTCGCGGGGGAGGCGCGCCGGGCAAACGGCGTCGCGCTGCGGTGGATCGAACGTGTCGACGCCCTGGCCGAGGAGGGCCGGCTGTGGCGGCTCCCCTTCGGCAACCCCGACCTGGTCAGGGCGGACGTCACCGGCCAACTGCAGCGCGTGCTCGCCTGGGCGCGCGAGGCCGCACCGGACGAGCTGCTCGACCTGCCGTCGGTGGCCATCCTCGACGAGGGCGCCAGCACGGATCTGGTCGGCCGGCTCGGCGAGTTCGACACCGTCGTCATCCGCAACGCCAGCGGCGCCAGCGTCGGCCCGCCCCGGGTGCTGACCGCAGCTCCGCAGGGCGCCATCACCGCGCTGCCCGCCGGCGTCCAGTTGGCGCGCAAGATCGCCGACGAACTGCTCGCCGCCCGTCCGCCGCTCTACGTCATCGACACCCCGGAGGCGGCCGCCGTCGACAACGAGCTTGCGCCCTACCGCGAGCACGTGCCCGCCACGACCACGCCGGCGGAGCCGCTGCGGTGGGCAGACGCCCAACGCCCCGCCGCCTACGACGAACTCCTCGCGGCCCTCGAGCACGAGACCTCCAACGCGGACCTGCTCGCAGACCTCACGCCCTCGGCCGGCTCCCCCTATGACCAGGCGACGCTGGGCGCGCTGGCCTTCGCCAAGGACTTCCCGACGGAGGCCGCGGCCGTCGAGTACCTCAACGCCGCCTCCCCCGCCGACGTCGACCTGAACCTGATCACCCTGCGCGCAGCCTCCAACTACGTGATGGGCGCCCGCGTCAACGAGTTCCCCGCCACCATCAGCAACGAGCTCGACGTCCCCGTCGTCGTGGGCGTCCAGTTCGACTCCGACGCGCCGCAGCGCATCCGCGTGCCGGCCATCGAGGCGATCGAGATCCCCGCGAAGGGCACCGCCACCATCACCATCACGCCCGAGGCGGCCGCCAACGGTGTCGCCCTGGTGCGGCCCCGGCTCGTCACCGCAGAGGGCCACGAGCTGTCCTCGGGGCAGCCGATCGAGATCACGGCCACCGATCTCGGGCGCGTCGGCTGGATCATCATCGTCGTTTCGGGTGCAGTGGTGCTGGGAGGCACCGCGTGGCGCATCGCCGCCGTCCGGCGGGAACGCGCGAAGGCGGAGGACGGCCTCCCGCCGAGGGAGAGCGAGTGAGTCAGGTCAGCAGCACCAGGAGGTTGGTCTCCGCGAGCGCGGTGATGGCGTCGGGGACCCTCATCTCACGCATCCTGGGCGTCGTCCGGGTGGCGCTGCTCGCCTTCATCCTCGGCACCGCCACCCGCCAGGCCGACATGTACGCGCTGGCCGACATGGTGCCCAACTCCCTCTACATCCTGTTCGCCGGCGGCGCGCTCAACACCGTGCTGGTGCCGCAGATCGTGCGGGCGCTCAAGAACGACCCCGACGGCGGCGAGGCCTACACCAACCGCATCATGACGGCGTTCATGCTGATCATCACCGGCGTGGCGGTGCTCGTGACCGTCGGTGCCCCCG
Source organism: Tessaracoccus lubricantis (assembly GCF_039544535.1). NCBI lineage: Bacteria > Bacillati > Actinomycetota > Actinomycetes > Propionibacteriales > Propionibacteriaceae > Tessaracoccus > Tessaracoccus lubricantis. The sequence goes on along the minus strand of NZ_BAABLV010000002.1, from coordinate 43,744 downwards.
TCGTCGCCCGCATCTACACCTCCGAGGCCTGGCGCGACCCGGCGCTCGAGCAGCAGTACCGCGCGCTCATCGCGCTGATGTTCCTCACGCTGCCGCAGATCTTCTTCTACGGCGCCTTCTTCCTCCTGGGCCAGATCCTCAACGCGCGCGACAAGTTCGGCCCCATGATGTGGGCCCCCATCGCCAACAACGTGGTGGCCATCGTCGTGCTGAGCACTTACCTCTTCGTGTGGGGCAACCAGCAGGACCACGGGCTGGCATTCACCACGCCCCAGGTCCTCCTGCTGGGCATCGGCTCGACGGCGGGGATCGCCGTGCAGACCCTCGTGCTGTTGCCCTACGTCAAGAAGGTGGGCTTCAAGCTCCGCCCGCGCTTCGACCTCAAGGGCACCGGACTCGGGCACACCTTCTCGCTCACGAAGTGGACCATCGGCTTCGTCGCGGTCAACCAGCTGGCGCTCGTGGTGGTGCAGCGGCTGGCCAGTTCGGCGACCGCCACCGGTGAGGGCGCGGGCGTCGTGGCCTACGCCAACGCGCACCTGCTGTGGATCCTCCCCCACTCCCTGATCACCGTGTCGCTGGCGACGGCGATGCTGCCCAGCGCCTCCCGCCTGGCCGCGTCGGGGGACACCCACGGCGTCAGCCAGGAGTTCATGAAGACGGTTCGCCTGGCGCTGATCGTCATCGTGCCGGCCGCCGTCGTGTTCGTCGCGCTGGCGCAGCCCACCGTCGGCATCCTGTTCGGGCAGGGCGCGGGCCGGGCGACGGCAGACCTGGTGGCCTGGGCGCTGATCGCGTTCGCGTTCGGCCTCATTCCGTTCACCATCCAGTTCGTCACGTTGCGCACGTTCTACGCGCTCGAGGACACCCGCACCCCGTTCCTCGTCCAGGTGCTGATCGCCGGGCTCAACATCGCCGGCGCGCTGGCGCTCGTGGGCGCCGTCAACGCGTGGTTCACGGACCCCTCCGACTGGGTCGCGGCCGCGCTGGCCCTGGCCTACTCGATCGCCTACCTCGTGGGCGTCCTGGTGTCGTGGCGGTTGCTGAAGCGCCGGGTCCCCGGTCTCGACGGGCGCGCGGTCCTGCTCCACATCGTGCGGCTGCTGCTGGCCTCGGCAGTCGGTGCGGTGCCGGCGTTCCTGCTGTCCGGCTGGTTGACAGGGCTGATCGAGTCGCAGCTGCTGGGCAACATCGCCGCGCTGGCCGTCGGGGGCCTGCTGATCCTCGGCAGCTACCTCGGCATCTGCCGGCTCCTGCGCGTGCGGGAGCTGACCAACCTGTCCGATCTGGTGCGCAGCCGCTTCGGGCGCCGCGGCGAGGTAGCCGCCGTCGACGGGGCGCCCGAGGCCGACACCACCGTCACCGAGACGTCCATCTCCGGCCGGCTCGACCTGGACTCCGGGCCGCCCACGATCATCCGCAACCGCCCCCCGATCGTGCAGCGCACGTTCGACCCCCACCCCGCCTGGCCAGCCGACAACGCCGTCGCGGCCCGCGCAGACGATGAGGACCTGGCCATGGACGAACCCGTCACCCCCACCGCAGCCGACGGCGAGGCCACCGGGCCGCTGGACCTCGAGGGGCTGTTCCGCGACGAGGCCAAGGGCCGGATCGCCACCGTGGGCACCCTGCTGAACACCCGCTACGAGCTGGTGGAGCAGCTGGCCGAGCGGCACGGCGCCGAGACGTGGCGGGCGCACGACCAGGTGCTCTCGCGCGACGTCATAGTCCACGTCCTCGCGCCGGGCGACCCGCGCCGCAGCGAACTGCTGCGCGCCGCCCGCAAGGGCGCCGCCGCCACCGATTCCCGGTTCCTTCGGGTGCTGGACGCCGACGAGACCGCGGACCGCGAACAGGGCATCGGCGCCTACGTTGTCGCCGAGTACGCCTTCGGGCGCTCGCTCACCGACCTGCTCTCGAAGGGTCCGCTGAGCGCGATCGAGGCCGCGTTCGTCACGCGTGAGCTGGCCGACGCGCTCACCGGAGTGCACGCGCAGGGCCTGTTCCACGAGCAGATCAACCCCGACAACGTGATCATCACCACCGCCGGCGCCGTCCGGCTGGTGGGCTTCGGCATCGAGGCCACCCTTGCCCGCGACGAGGGCGAGGACACCGCATGGGCGGCGCGGGAGCGCGCGGACGTCACCGGCCTGGGCAAGATCCTCTACGCCAGCCTCGTCGGGCACTGGCCAGGCGGCGTCGCCTGGGGGCTCCCCGCGGCCCCGATCATCGCCGGCGAGACGGCTCCCGCGCACATGGTGTCCGCAGGGATCTCCCCGGCGCTGGACCGCATCTGTTCGGCCACGCTCACCGAGCGCGGCGACGTCAGCGTGCCGCGCATCGTCAGCACCGCTCAGTTGGTCAACGCGCTCGACGAGGTGCTGGGCTCCGTCGACGCCTCGCTCGACCTGGAGCATCGGGTGCGCAGCTGGCACGGCCCCGACCAGGCCCCTGTGCGGCAGGCACTGTTCCGGGAGACCGAGGTGATCAGCCGCTCCCCTGAGACGATGGCCGCCCCGCCGACCGTCACGCTGCCGGCCGCCGACGAGGACTCGCTGTTCGGCTTCGGCGCCGATCCGGGGCCTGCGTCGGATGACACCTCGTGGGAGGACGAGCGGCCGGCCCGCAGCAACCGGAAGTGGTGGATCCTGCTGGCGCTCGCCGTCGTGGGCCTCATCATTGCGCTGATCTTCAGCATGACCGGCGGTCGCGACGCGCGGCAGTCGGCTGACCCCACCACCGGCTCCGAGACCAGCGGCATCCCCGTCAGCCCAGGCGAGACCACCCCGGGCAGCGGGGAGAGCACGGCCGGGAGTGGGCCCATCACCGTCGCGAGCGTCACCGACTTCGACCCGGAGGCCGACGGCGGCAACGCCGAGGAGGTGCCCGAGCGCACGGCCAACGTCATCGACGGCGACCCGGCCACCACATGGCAGACGATGCGCTACCTGCGCAACCCGAAGCTCGGCGGCCTGAAGCCGGGCGTGGGCCTGGTGCTTGACCTGGGTGAGGCCCGCACGGTGAGCAGCGTCACCTTGACGCTGGTGGGGGGCGCCACCTCCGTCGAGGTGCGGGTGCCGAAGGGCGAAGCCGCGTCGATGGACACCGAGGCCGATTGGGCCGTCGTCGGGGCGAACCCGGCGGCCACCGGCACGGCCACCGTCGCCCTGGCCGAGCCCGTCGAAACGCAGTGGGTGCTGGTGTACTTCACGCAGCTGCCCGAGGTCGACGGCGGATACCGCGCCGAGGTCGCCGAGGTCACGGTCACCGGTTGAGCCCACGCCTTCGCAGCCCCGTCGGCTGCAGGTCCCCGGCGGAGTCCGACAGGCGTAGCGCCAGAGTCTGCTCCAGTTCCTCAGTCCCCGCCGGAGAGCACCTTGTCGAGGTCGTAGCTGAGCGGCTCCTCGAGCTGGTCGTAGGTGCACGACTCCGGCTCCCGGTCGTCGCGCCACCGCACGAACTGCGCGGTGTGCCGGAACCGGTCCCCCTCCATGTGGTCGTACTTCACCTCCACCACCCGCTCCGGGCGCAGCGGCACGAACGACAGGTCCTTCTTCGCGTTCCACCGCGAATGCTGCGCCGACGTCGGCGTGCGCTGCGCCGCGGCGATCTCCGCCCACGGGTGCGCATCGGAGTCGTCGACGAGGGGCTGGAGCTCCTCGAACAGCTCACGCCGCCGCTCCATCGGGAACGACCCGATCACGCCCACCGAGTTGAGCACCCCGTCATCGGTGTACAGGCCCAGCAGCAACGAACCGATCGCCTCCGTCTCGCCCTTGTAGAGACGGTAGCCGGCCACGACACAGTCGGCCGTGCGCTCATGCTTGAGCTTGTACAAGACGCGCTTGTCCTCCTGGTAGACCTCGTCCAGCGGCTTGGCGATCACCCCGTCGAGGCCTGCGCCCTCGAACTGCTCGAACCACCCCATCGCGGTCGGCTCGTCCGTGGTGGCCTGGGTCAGGAAGATCGGCGGCTTGGCCTTCTTCAGCGCCTTCTCCAACGCCTTCCTCCGCTCCTTGAACGGGCGCTCCGTGTAGTTGTCCATGCCGAGGGCCAGCACGTCGAACGCGACGAAGCTGGCGGGCATGAGCTTCGACAACTTCTCGATCCGCGAGGCCGCGGGGTGGATGCGCTGCTGCAGGGCGTCGAAGTTGAGGCGGTCCCCCGTCTCGGGGTCGATCATGATGATCTCGCCGTCGATGACGGAGTGGTCCGGGAAGTTCTCGATGATGGCCTCGACGAGCTCCGGGAAGTAGCGCGTCATGGGCCGCTCGTTGCGGCTGCCGATCTCCACGGCGTCGCCCGAGCGCCAGATGATCGAGCGGAAGCCGTCCCACTTGGGCTCGAACAGATAGTCGCCCTTCGGTAGCTTCTTCACCGGCTTGGCGAGCATGGGCCCGAACGGCGGCACGACGGCGGTGCCCCACTCGGCGTCACGCTCGGCCTTGGGCGCGAGGTAGTCGTCGTCGTCCTTGTCGGCCCTGCGCTTCGACGGCGGCACCCGAGGCGGCTCGCCCGGCATCTTGGGGTAGTCGGGTGGGAAGTTCAGCTCGCCCAGCCCCCGCTCGAGGTCCTTCTCCCACAGCTCGAGGGCGCCGTCGACGACGCCGGCCTCGTCGTCGATGTCCGCCCATGCGCAGCCTCGGCCCTGCACGACGGCGGGCGCGGTGTGGACGGTGAACTGGCGCGGCTCAACGTCGTCGAGGTCCTCCCACCGCACCGGCATCGACACCGGGGCCCCGGGGAGCGGGCGCGGGGAGTAGGCGGCGGCGATGGTGCGGTCGCGGTTGGCTTGGTTGAAGTCGACGAAGACGCGCTGGCCGCGCTCCTCCTTCCACCAACTGGTGGTGACCAGGTCCGGCATCCGGCGCTCGAGCTCGCGGGCGATGCCGATCACGCCGTGGCGCACGTGCTGGAACTCGTGCGTGGGCTTGATGCGGGCGAAGACGTGCACGCCGCGGTTGCCGGAGGTCTTGGCGTAGGCCTTGAGGCCCACCTCGGCCATCACCTCGCGGAGCACGTGGGCGGCCTTGACGGCATCCTTGAAGTCGGTGCCGGGCTGGGGGTCGAGGTCGATGCGCAGCTCGTCGGGGTTGTCGACGTCGTCCTCACGCACCGGCCAGGGGTGAAACGTGACGGTGCCCATCTGCGCGGCCCAGGCGAGGTCGGCCGGCTCGTCGAAGACCAGCTGCTCGTGCCGTCGGCCGGAGGGATAGGTGCACATGACGGTGCGGAGGAAGTCGGGCGCACCGCGCGGCGGCCGCTTGGAGAAGAACTCCTCGCCCTCGATGCCCTCAGGGAACCGCTGCAACGTCATGGGGCGGTGCCCGTTGAGGTGCAGGAACGCGTCGGAGACGCTGAGGAGGTAATCGGCCAGGCCGCGCTTGGTCACCGGGCCCGCGCCGTCGTCGGGCCACAGCACCTTGGATGCCGAGGAGAGTTTGACCTCCCGCTGGCCGAAGGGTCCATCGATCTTCAGGATCTCGGGCTGCTCTGCCATGGGGCAAGGCTACTTGCCCGGAGGGCAGAGTGAAGTTGTGCAGCGATGCTGGTGCACAACTTCACTCTGCCCATCCACGGGTCCGACGGCGGCCCGGGCATTGTTGAGTTGTGCAGCGATGCTGGTGCACAACTTCACTCTGCCCAACCAAGGGTTCGACGGCGGCCCGGGCATTGTTGAGTTGTGCAGCGATGCTGGTGCACAACTTCACTCTGCCCGGGCCGGCGCGATGCCGCACGGACGGCGACTGCAACGGGAAACCCCCAAGCGGGTCCACTCGGCTGAGTGATCGCGCTTGGGGGTTTCGACACGCTCGCAGAGCTCGCGGCTCAACCAGCGACTACTCCTTCACGTCGTCGTCGACCCACTCGAACGTGCGGCTGACGGCCTTCTTCCACAGGCGGTACTTGCGGTCGACCTCGTCCTGGTCCATGGACGGCGTCCAGCGCTTGTCCTCGGCCCAGTTGTCGATGACGTCCTGCTCGCCCTGCCAGTAGCCGACGGCGATGCCGGCCGCGTAGGCCGCGCCCAGCGCCGTGGTCTCCGCGACGACGGGGCGCACCACGTCGACGCCGAGCATGTCGGCCTGGAACTGCATGAGGGTCTCGTTGGCGGTCATGCCGCCGTCGACCTTCAGCTCGGCGAGCTTCACGCCGGAGTCGGCTTCCATGGCGTCCAGCACCTCACGCGTCTGGTAGGCCGTGGCCTCCAGGACGGCGCGGGCGATGTGGCCCTTGTTGACGTACCGGGTGAGGCCGACGAGCGCTCCGCGGGCGTCGGACTTCCAGTACGGCGCGAACAGGCCGGAGAACGCCGGGACGAAGTAGGCGCCGCCGTTGTCCTCGACCGTCTTGGCCAGTTCCTCGATCTCGGGAGCCGACTTGAACATGCCCAGGTTGTCGCGCAGCCACTGGACCAGCGAACCGGTCACGGCGATCGAACCCTCGAGCGCGTAGACGGCTTCCTTGTCGCCGATCTTGTAGCACACGGTGGTCAGCAGCCCGTTCTTCGACGGGACGATCTCGGTGCCGGTGTTGATCAGCATGAAGTTGCCGGTGCCGTAGGTGTTCTTTGCCATGCCGACCTCGAAGCACGCCTGCCCGAAGGTGGCGGCCTGCTGGTCGCCCAGGATGCCGGCGATCGGCACTCCCGCGAGCATGCCCTGCTCGCGGCCCTCGCCGTAGACCTCGGCCGAGCTGCGGATCTCCGGCAGCATCGACATGGGGATGGTCATGTCGGCTGCGATCTCGGGGTCCCAGTCGAGGGTCTTGAGGTCCATGAGCATGGTGCGCGAAGCGTTGGTGACGTCGGTGACGTGCACGCCGCCGTTGACGCCGCCGGTCATGTTCCAGAGCACCCAGCTGTCGATGGTGCCCATGATCAGGTCACCGGCCTCCGCCTTCTCGCGGGCGCCGTCGACGTTGTCCAGGATCCACTTGACCTTCGGGCCACAGAAGTACGTGGCCAGCGGCAGACCGACGCGGTCCTTGTACTTGTCCTGGCCCTCGCTGCCGCCGAGCTCATCGACGATCTTGGCGGTGCGGGTGTCCTGCCAGACGATGGCGTTGCACGCCGGCTCGCCGGTGTTCTTGTCCCACACGACGGTGGTCTCGCGCTGGTTGGTGATGCCGACGGCGGCGATGTCGTTCTGGTTCAGTTCAGCCTGGCTGAGGGCATCGGCGACGACGGCGCGGACGTTGCGCCAGATCTCCTGCGGGTCGTGCTCGACCCAGCCGGCGCGGGGGAAGATCTGCTCGTGTTCCTTCTGGCCCACCGACACGATGGTGCCCTTGTGGTCGAAGATGATGGCGCGCGAGCTGGTCGTGCCCTGATCGATGGCAAGTACGTACTTGTCAGTCATTGTGTCTTCACTCTTTCTCGTCAGTGAGGCGTTGAGTTTCGGTTAACGGTTCGAACTACGGGAGCAGGACCAGGGCCAGGAGGCCGGCCAGGACGCCGCCGATCAGCGGGCCGACGACCGGCACCCAGGCGTAGCCCCAGTCGGAGTCGCGCTTGCCGGGGATGGGCAGGATGGCGTGCATGATGCGGGGCCCGAGGTCACGGGTCGGGTTGATGGCGTAGCCGGTGGGGCCGCCGAGGCTGATGCCGATGGCGACGACCAACAGGGCCACGCCGAGGGCGCCGAGCCAGCCGAGGTTCGCCGGACCCTCGCCACCGGCGTGCTCGGTGAACTTACCTGCCGCGATGACGACGAAGACGAGGACGAAGGTGCCGACGACCTCAGTGAGGACGTTCCAGAACGGGCTGCGGATCTCCGGCGCCGTCGAGAACGTGGCCAGCTTCAGGCTGGGATCGGTGTCGGTGTCGAAGTGCTTCTTGTACGTCAGCCACATGAGGCCGGCGCCAGCCATGGCACCGAGCAGCTGGCCCGCGAAGTACACGAGGACGAGGCCGACGGAGACCGGCTCGCCGCCCATCTCGTCGACGCCGTTGGCCAGGAGGCCGACGGTGACGGCCGGGTTGATGTGGCCGCCCGAGGCGTAGGAAGCCAGGACGCCGGCGAAGACCGCGAGACCCCACCCCCAGTTGATGAAGAGGAAGCCCTGGCCATTGCCCTTGGTCTTGGCGAGGAGGGCGTTTGCCACCACGCCGCCACCGAGGAGGAGCAGCAGCATTGAGCCGACGAACTCAGAGAGGAAGATGGTTCCCATGATTTCTCCATTCCTGACAGCAGTGTCAGTTGTGCGTCACGGTGGACGCGTTTGCAGCACTAGCCAAGGGCATGTTGAACGTCATTGCAACAGCTATGCACAACCGTGCACGGGGCTTAGACGTGGGTGCACGTAACTGCGTCACGAAATTCGTGTCGCTGTCGGATGGTGGAAGTCAAAGCCGCTGTCAGGGCCGGGAACTGGGTGGTTTGAGGAGGGTCAGCAAGGCAAGCCTCAGCAACTCCCGCTCCTCTGTCAATTCGTCCACCGCGGCCTCCCCTGGCGCCGCCGCGTCGCGCAGCGCGTGCGCCCGGTCCGCTGCGCGCATGATGTGCGTGCAGATGGCGCCCACCTGGGCTTCGTCAAGCCATTTCGGGTCGAACGTCACCCGCTCGGCGACGCCGTCCGGGTTGAGGGTCACGGTGACGCCCTTGGACCTGCCCGAGACAGGCTCCCCCCGCGTGACGTCCCCGTGCGCCTCCAGCGCAGCCGCGTCACGCGCGTCGAACTCGTCGGCCAGGGCCGCGAACTGGACGAGCGACCGGCGGCTCAACCGCGGCAGGCCCCTCAGCCGCTCCAGCACCTCGGCGGAAGCCTCCGGTTCATACGGAGCCTCGACGGCGCCCTGTGGCGCGGCGGGCAGCCTCAGCGTCGACAGCATCAGCGCCTCCCTGAACCGCGCCTCGAGCGCAGCCGCATCGGGCACCTTGTGGAACCAGACCGGGCTCAGCCGCACCTTGGCCAGGCGGCCGTCCTCCACCCAGACGCGCACCACCCGTTCGTGGTCGGAGAACCCGCCGTCTGCGTCGTCCTCCGGGCCTTCGGCCTCGGGTTCGCCGGGGTACCCGGGCGCGGCCAGCGGGTCGTCAGCGGCGCCCTCGTCGTCCTCCGGCGCGCCCGCAGCAGGGGGAGCCAGCGGGTCGAAGTCGTCGTCGAACACGCCCATGTCAGGGCAGCTCCGCCGCGAGGTCCTCAGACCACTGCGCCAACTCATCCATCGTCAGCGTGTCGAACATGTCAATGGTCACGAACAGCCTTCCGCTGGCAGTGTTCACCGCGCAGTTGTCGTGGCCGTCGACGTCCTCGTAGCACCACACGCCCGGGCTCACCTCCTGGTGCCCCTCCGCGACGCCCAGCCGATCCTGCCGCGCGGGTTCTGCGTACAGGCGGGCATCGACGGCGATGCGCTCCGGGTTCGCGTCGTCTGCCACGTCGTAGACCGGGGCTCCGAGGACCCAGGCCAACTCGAACCTGCCGACCTTGGCCGGGTACTGGTCCTCGGTCAGCTTCTCCATCTCCACCGGCTCCACGGTCTCACCCGGAGTCCCGGCAGAAGGCGAAATCGGGGCCGACGAGTCCACACCCCCCGTCGGCGCAGGAGGGTCATCAGGCGAGCATCCGGCCAGCGTCACGAGCGAGGCCGCGCCGATGCCGATCACCAGCCGCAACCACCAAGGCTTCACCATCTAGCGCTCCACTCCGTCCTGCTCCTGTCCAGCTCCCTGCGGGCCCACCGGATCATCCACGAGCGATTCTGCCTCGTCCGGGTCTGGAACCGAATCCGTGGGTGCAGGCGGAACCGAGGCCTGGGCGCCGCCGGAGGGCCACGTGCCGGGCTGCAGCAACTGCGGCGAGGAGAGGCATTGGGCGACCTGCCCGCCCAACTCTGCGCTGCTGTCGCGGACGGGCCTGCCGACCTGGGCATTCCTCAGGTTCCTGCGTAGGTCGTCGAGGAGCTGCAGTGCGTTGGCCACGCGCCGGTAGTGGTACCCCTTGGCGCCCGGCTGCAGGCGCCGGATGGCCTGGGTCGTGGCCTGGATCTCGCGATACATGACGAGGAACAGCGCCCTGTTGAACAGCGCGATGTGACTGATCGCCTTCGCCATGCTGGACGCCATGCCGCCCAGCTCCTGCGTGGCGCCGTCCTGGACGATGCTGCGGGCGGTGTAGCTGTGGCTGGCCGTGCTCACCCAACCCGAGATCTGCCGCAGCCCGGAGATCCGGTTTCGGACCGCCTCCACCCGGCCAGCCTCCTCGAGCCACTGGGCGGCGTTGGCCTCGAGCTCGTCGGGCACGTGCCCGGCGGACTCGCGCACCGCTCGCATGTTCTCGCGCACCTCGCGCACGGCCCTTCGGAGGCTCGCGACCAGCTCTGCGCAGCGGGCCTCGAACTCCCGCTTGTCGCGCAGGTAGTCGAAGCCGTGCTCCACCACCTGCAGGAACTCGTCCCACCAACTGGTGGAGTCCCGCTCGTCGGCCGCGATGGCCCATTCCGCGGCCGCTTCGAGGGAGTCGACGGCGCCTTGGAGCCGGTCTGCGGAGACGCCCTTGGCGTCGCTCAGGGCGAAGCCGGGCGCCGCGCCGCCGGGCGCGACGAACATGCCGTCGATGGAGTGGAGCGCCGCGAGCATCAGATCATCCCCTTCGCCTGCTGGGCGTTGGCCTGTTCGGTGCTGCGATAGTCACGCGCGGAGGCCCGCAGCATCGACGAGATCGTGCTGTACTCGCCGCCGGCACCGGAGGACCAGTTCGTCGTCGAGCCGGAGAGGTCGTTGATCCCCAGGTCCGGCACCAGACCGAAGTCCGTGGGCACCGGAGTGGCCGTGACCGCGTTCATCTCCTCGGACATCTGCTCCCACTCCTGTGCGGCGGCCTCGAGCTCAGCCGGATCCACGCGGTAGTCGCCGGCACCGCCTCCGCCGCCACCACTGGGGTAGGCCCCACCGCTGGGGTACGAGCCACCCCTGGGGTTCGACCCGCCACCGGCATACGACCCGCCCCCCGCGTAGGAGCCACCACCGGGGTAGGCACCGCCGGACGGGTAGGTGGGGGCCGGGTACGGTCCCTGCTCCTGTGTACCGGGTGGCGGCTCGTACGAGGGCGGCTGGTACGAGGGCGGCTGGTAGGTGGGCGGCTCGTACGAGGGCGGCTGTGCACCGGGCGAGGGCGCCTGGTAGCCCGGATCACCGGGGCGAGGCACGTAGCCGGGATCACCGGGGCGAGGCACGTAGCCGGGATCACCGGGGCGCGGCACGTAGCCGGGATCACCGGGGCGCGGCACGTAGCCGGGATCACCGGGCCGAGGCACGTAGCCGGGATCACCGGGACGCAGCACGTAGCCGGGGTCACCGGGGCCCGGCCGGTACCCGGGGGAGTTCGGATCCAGGCCCTGTCGCGACGGGTCAGCGCCCGGGCCGGCCCCGCCGTCGGGACCCAGCCCCGCAGCGACGGGGCCGAAGCCTGCACCACCGGCCCCTCCCGCGCCCGCACCGAAGCCGGGGGCACCTGCGCCGCCGGCGCCGAAGCCACCGCCGAGGGGTGTGCCCGAGCCGGGTACGCCTGCACCCGCCGCGCCGGACGCGCGGAGCATGCCGCCTCCCATGACACCGGACGCGTCGCCGGGCAGCACGCCACCGGGCGCTGCCGCCCGGCCCCCTGCGCCACCGGGGGCTCCCATCATGGGTGGCATCATCGAGGGGCCACCGGCCCCCTTCCTGCCCTTGGACCCCACTGCGTGGGGGTTGATGGCGGCCTCGCCGAGGTCGGAGTCGTCGATCTCGTCGTCGGAATCTGCGCGCAGACCCGCGATGCGGCCCTCGGCCGCCCGCTTCATCAACTGTTCCCACGCCTTGTCAGCGTCACCCATCGCCATCTCCTCAGGGCATAGACCGTGGCCCAGTTAACCAGCCCGTTGGGTCATTCTCAGCCCGCGTGCGCCTCGCGGAACTGGGCGGCGGTGAGCCTGCGCTTGGCCGAGATCGCCGTCACGCTGAACAGCAACGCGATGACCGCCAGCAGCAGCGCGACGGACGCCAGGCCCACCTCGCCGGTGCCGTCAGCCATGTGCGTGCGCACCAGTTCGAGGCCGTTCTGCAGCGGCGACACCGCTCCTATCGGGGACAGCCAGCCCAGCGTCGACGACAGGCCGAGCCCGACGGTCACCACCAGCAGCAGCGCCGAGACGGCGCGGCCCACGTTGCCCAGCCACCCCGCCAGGGCATGGTTGGCCAGGGCGAAGGACCCGCCGAGCAGCATCATGAGCAGCACCAGCAGCGCGCTGGCACCCAGGCCGAGGCCCAGCACCGCAGCACCCACCACGCCGAGCACCAGCCCGACGCCCACGACGACTGCCGCGGGCAGCCACAGCGTGCGGGCCCACAGCAGGACGCTGGCTGCGCGCGAGGTCACCACGTCGCGCGGCACCGGGCGCCACACGATGAACGCGCCCAGCGCGCCGAGCCACAGTGCCGCCACGATGAGGAGCGAGGTGGAGGCCACCTTGGCCGGGCTGGTCAGCTCGTCGGCCTGGGCGACCGGCGAGGCGACCACCGTCGAGAGCTGCTGCCGGTCCTCCTCGGAATAGGTGGGCAGCTCCTCGGCGCCCTTGCTGAGCTCGGACTCGAAGGTGGAGATGCCCTCGGAGAGGTCCCCGGCCCCGGAGGCCAACTGGCCCAGGCCGTCGCTCAGGGCGTCGGCACCCTCCGCTGCGGAGCGCACCCCTTGCGTGTACTGCCCGACGCCCGAGACATACGTCTCCGTGCCGTCCTGCAGCTGCCCCGCGCCGCTGTCGAGCTGGCTGACGCCGTCGGCGAGGCCGGAGGCGCCGTCGGCGAGGCCGCGGGCACCCGTCTGGAGCTGCGTGAGTCCGGCGGGCAGCTGGGCGAGCCCGTCCGCCAGGCCGCGCGCCCCGGTGGCCAGCTGCGACACGCCGCCCGGCAGCTGGGCCACCTGCGTCTTGAGCTGCTGGAGGCCACCATTGAGTTGCGTGGCGCCGTCGGCGATCAGGGGCGCGTTGTCGACGATGGGCTGGGCCTCGGTGACGATGGTGTCGGCACCGTCCCGCACCGCCGTGAGGGCACCGCTCAGGGTGGCCATCTGCGATGCGGTCTCCGCCGGTAGCTCCGCCACGAGGGTGTCGACGCCGTCGGCCAGCTGGCTGGCACCGGCCGCGAGCGCCTCCGCGGCGCTGAGGAGCGACTGGCCGGTCTGCGGGTCCTGCGTCGAGAGCGCGGCCGAGCCCGCGCCGGTGCCCGCCTGGAACCCGCCCTGGAGGCCGGCCCCGACGCCGGCGGCGAAGGTCTGCCGCAGCATCTCGCACGTGGCCGGGTCCTCGACCGGGCAGACGAACGACTGCGTGATCTGGTCTGCGATGGCGGCGACCTCCGCCGGCATCGGCGCCGCGCCGGACGCCAACGCCTGCAGCCCCTGGTTCGCCAGGGTCAGGCCGCCGCTGAGGCCGGCCGCACCGTCGGCGGTGGCCAGCGCGCCGTCGGCCAGCTCCTCCAGCTGGGTGGTGTCGACCTCCTGGCCCTCGATGCCGGCGATGATCTGGCTTAGCCCGTCGCTCAACTGGCCCACACCGCCGACGACGGCCGCTGAGCCGTCGGCGAACTGCGGCAGGCCGGCGAGCAGCTGCCCACCCTGGTCGGCGAGCTGCGTCACGCCGTCGACCAGGGCAGGGGTCTGGCCGGAGAACTGCTCAACGCCTGCCGCCAGCTGCTCAGCGCCGTCGACCAGGCGGGGCGCCTGCCCGGCGAACTGGTCCACGCCGTCAGCCAGCTGGTCCGCCCCGGACGCGAGCTGGCCTGCGCCACCGTCGAGCTGCTGGACGCCCACGCGCAGGTCGCCGACGCCCTCGGCCAACTGGGTCCCGCCGTCGACGAGCTGCCCGCCGCCGTCGACGAGCTGCGTCATGCCGTCGTTGAGCTGCCCGGCACCGTCGGCGGACTGCTGCGCGCCGTCGGCCAGTTGCGACGAGCCGTCCTCGAGCCGCCCGACGCCGTCCAGGATGATGCCGAACTGCTCGCCAACGGTGTTGAAGCCGACGTAGATCCCGTCGAGGTATCCCTCGGTGAGCTGCGCGTTGATGGTGTCGGTGGCGATCCGGGCGATCTGCTCGGCCACCTGCGCGTCGGTGATCGGCGCGTTCTCGCTGACCGTCACGTGGATGCCGGCCTGCTCGGCCCTCGCCGCGTCGTTGCCCGACCACGACGTGGCCATCCGGGAGAAGTCCTCGGGGATGGTCACGACGGCGGCGAAGCGGCCGGAGCGCAGCCCGTCGGCGGCGCTGGGCCCGTCCGCGAGCGTCCAGGTGACGTTGTCGCCCTCACGCTCGACGATGGCACCGGCCAGCTGGCGGCCCATCGGGATGTACTGGTCACCGACGGTGACGGCCTGATCGAGGTTCACGACCGCGGCCTCGATGCGTTCCTCCCCGCCACGGCCGATGAGTCCGATGAGGAGGCCGACCGCGAGGATCGGCACCAGGGCAAGCGCCACGATCTGCGCTGTGGTGGGTCGCGTCTGTTGTCTCATGCGCGTGTCTCCTCGTGCATGGTCGCGGGGGCGCTGAGCACGCCGTCGATGGGGAAGTCCGAGAGGTAGTCCGCGCTGGCGGCGGCCAGGATGACGGCGCCACGGGGACGGGTGCGCTCGATGAGCCCGACGAGGGCCTCGCGCTCGGGGGCGGTGCCGACGAGGTCGGCGGAGTCGACGACCACGACGGTGGCCGCGCGGGTGCGGTTGAGGGCGGCGGCGACGCCGTCGACGTGCGCCAGGTCAAGGTACGTGACGCGGCGGCGGGCCCGGGAGGCGCCCTCGGGGAGGAGCGCGCCGGCCACGCGGGCGCGCCCGCCGGTGGTCTCCAAGCGGCCACTCAGTGCCAGCGCCGCGCCGGTGCGGGCGCCGACGGGACCGACGAGGCCCACCACGTCACCGGGCATGAGCACCAGCGTCAGGGGCTCCACGATGCCCTCCACGGTCAGGCCGTCGGAATGCAACACCGAGTCGTCGCCCGGCCAGTGCTTGAGCGCCATCTCCTTGGACAGCACCTCACCCTCGACGTCGAACGTCGGCAGCAGGCGGTCCAGCCACGTGGGCAGCCACCAGGCGCGGTCGCCGAGCAGGGTGAGCACGGCGGGCACTAGCGTCATGCGCACGAGGAACGCGTCGACGGCCACGCCGACGGCGAGCGCGAACGCGATCGACTTGATCGGCCCCAGCCCCTCGGGCACGAAGAACGCGAACACGGCGATCATGATGAACGCGGCGGCGGCCACCACGGGCCCGGAGGCGACGAAGCCGCTGCGCACGGCGTCGACGGCGTTCCTGCCGTGCACGTACTCCTCGCGGATGCGGCTGACGAGGAACACCTCATAGTCCATGGCCAGGCCGAACAGGATGCCCATGAGGAGGATCGGCAGGAACGAGATCACCGGCATGCCGCGCTCGAGGTTGACCACCTCCTTGAGCCAGCCGTGGTTGAACACCAGTGTGGTGGCGCCGAACGCCGTGCCCACGCTGAGGAGGTAGCCCACCGTCGCCTTGATCGGCACCCACACCGAGCGGAACACGGCCGCGAGCAGTACCAGCGACAGGCCCACCACCAGCAGGCCGAACGGCAACAGGGCGCCCGTGAGGCGGTCGCTGACGTCGATCTGGACGGCGGTCATGCCCGTGACGTTGGTGTTGACGTCGTACTCGGCGAGCCACTCGTCGTGGCGGTCCATGAGTGCGCGCGTCAGGTCCGCCGTCTCCGGATCATCCGGGCCGGTGGTGGGGACCACCTGGATGAGGCCGGTGTCGGCGTTGGGGTTGGGGGTCGACAGCGGCACCGAGGCGACGCCGTCCATGGCCTCGATGTCGGCCTTGAGGTCTGCCATGACGCCCAGCGGGTCGGTGGAGCCGATGATGTCGGCCGTCACCACGAGGGGCCCGTTGACGCCCTCGCCGAAGTGTTCGGCCATGAGGTCGTAGGCGATGCGGGCCGGCTGCTCCGGCCGCTGCTGGCCGGCGTTCGGCAGCGACACCTGCAGGCCCACCGTCGGCGCAGCCAGCGCGCCCAGCGCGACCACGACGGTGACGATGGTGGCCAACGGGTGCCTGGTGGTCACGCCCACCCACCAGGCGAACAGCCCGGGGCCCTTGCGCGCCTTCCTCTTGCGGGGCTTGGGCCGCATGCGCTCGCCCATGAAGCCCATCAGCGCGGGGAGCAGCGTCAACGCCACCACGACGGCGAGCGCCACGCCGGCGGCGGCGAAGATGCCCATCACGGTCAGGAAGGGGATGTTCGCCACGCCCAGGCCGAGCAGCGCGATGAACACCGTGAGGCCCGCGAAGACCACTGCCGAGCCGGAGGTGCCGACGGCGCGGCCGGCCGACTCCTCGGGCTCGAGGCCGTCGCGCAGCTGGTCGCGGTGTCGCGACAGGATGAACAGGGCGTAGTCGATGCCGACGGCGAGGCCGAGCATCACGGATAGCAGCGGGGTGGTCGAGTTGATCTCGAACACCGACGTGAGGAGGAACATGACGGCGGTGGTGATGCCCACGCCGACGAGGGCCGTGATGAGCGGCAGGCCGGCCGCCACCAGCGATCCGAGCAGGATCGTCAGGACGATCAGCGCCACCACCAGGCCGATGGCCTCGATGAGGCTCAGCGCGGGAAGTTCGATGTTGTAGGCCTCGCCACCCATCGAGACCTGGCTGCCGGCGGGCAACTCCTGCTCGAGCTGGTCCGCGACGGCGGTGATGGGCGCCAGGTCCGCCTCGGAGGGTGTGACGCCCTCGAACGCGAGGCTCAACTGGATCAGGGCGGCGCGCCCGTCGTCGGAGATGAGCCCGTCGACGAACTCGTTCCACGGCGAGGTGGCGCCGTCTGCAGCCACCTCGTCGAGGGCCTGGAAGTCGGCCACCGCGGCCTCGATGACCGCACGATGGTCCTCGACTGTGTCGCCCTCGGGTACCACGACGACCGCCATCGCGGACAGCGCGGCACCCTGCGGGAACGTCATGCGCAGCTTCTCCAGGGCCGCCTGCGAACGTGAGGAGGGGATGTCGAAGGTGTTCTCGAACGACTGGGACCATGCCATCGCGGCACCGCCCAGCGCGAGCAGCACCGCGAGCCATACGGCAACGACTGAGCGACGGTGCCGGAAGCACCACTTACCGACGGCGTACAGCCAAGCTGACATGTGGGTTGTCCTATCCTCGGGTGGGGACCGGCTCTAGAATACATTCCTGTACCCAATTCAACACATTTCTGTATCGGGCAGGGAAGGGGTGGGCATGACAGTCATCGACGCGGCACGTCGGCGCGCGACGCGTGGCCGGTTGGTGGAGGCCGCCGTCAGGGAGTTCGGACGCAACGGCATCGACGCCACCAGCGTGGAGCAGCTGTGCGAGGCCGCGGGATTCACGCGCGGCGCCTTCTACTCCAACTTCAGCAGCAAGGACGAGCTCTGCATCGAGATCGCGCGCCACGTCTTCGAGGAGATGGCCGCCCGGCTGCAGGAGGTCCTGGCCTCGATGCCGGAGTCGTTCAGGCCGGACGAGATCATCCCGGCCCTCCTCGACGTGACGCAGCTGTCCACGGACCTGCATGCCACGCAGGTTGAGCTGGAACTGCGCGCCGCGCGGCACCCGGAGTTCGGGGAGCAGCTCGAGGTGGCCCGCCGCGACCTGTGGCCGCTGTACGTCGAGTTCGCGGAGAAGGCGGCGGCCCGGGGCCGGGTGCGCTTCACGATCCCGGTCCATGACGCACTGCAGGTGCTGGCCGCGCTGCACCACTCCCCCGCCTACATCGGCCGGACGGGCGAATCGCGGCGCCTCATCATGCTGATGACCGAGCATTTCATCGCCCCGACGACGGAGGCGGAAGCGTGAACGCCAAGGTCGAACTCCTCGTCACGGCCTCGGGGCACGGCTTCGAGAACAACGTGTGGGTGGTGGGCGACGACTCTGAGGTGATCGTGATCGACCCCGCGCACGACGAGCACGCGGTGGCAGACCTCGTGGCGGGCCGCACCGTCGTCGAGATCCTCCTGACGCACGGCCACTGGGACCACACCGGCGCGGCACTGCGGTTCGCAGCGCTCGTGGGCAACCCGCCGGTTCGGCTGCACGAGGCAGACCGCTTCCTCTGGGACGACGAGCATCCCGGCGCCCCCTTCAACCCGCTGCACGACGGCGAACGGTTCACCGTCGCGGGCGTCGAGCTGGGGGTCAGGCACACGCCCGGCCACACCCCTGGCTCGGTGTCGCTCGTGGCGCCGGCGCTCGGCTGCGTCTTCACCGGCGACACCCTCTTCGAGGGCGGCCCGGGGGCCACGCGGTGGGACTACTCCGACTTCGCGTTGGTGATCGAGTCCATCACCGGGCGCCTGTTCTCGCTGCCCGACGACATGGTGGTGCACACCGGGCACGGCCGGTCGACGCTGATCGGCACCGAGCGGCCCCAGCGCGAGGAGTGGATCGCCCGCGGCTGGTGATCAGCGCACGCCGCAATCGTGGGCGATCAGCACCAGGTGCACCCTGTCACGCGCCCCGAGCTTGCTGAGCAGCCGTCCGATGTGGGTCTTCACGGTGCCCTCAGCCATGTAGAGCCGCTGCGAGATCTCGCCGTTGTTGGCCCCCCTCGCCACCTCCTGCAGCACCTCGAGCTCGCGCTCCGTGAGCACGTCGAGACGAGTGTCCTCCTCGGGCGCGACACCGGGCAGCCTCTCGGCGAACCGGTCCAGGAGTCGTCGCGTGGCCGAGGGGGCGACCACGGCCTCCCCGGCCGCGACGCAGCGGATGGCGCCGAGCAGCTCGTCGGGGTGGGCGTCCTTGAGCAGGAAGCCGCTCGCGCCGTTGCGCAGTGCGGCGTAGACGTACTCGTCGACGTCGAACGTGGTCAGCACGAGCACCCTCGTCGCGCCGCCCAACGCGGTGATCCGGCGCGTGGCCTCGGTGCCGTCCATCACCGGCATCCGGACGTCCATCAGCACGACGTCGACCGGGCGTGAGCGCACCACCTCGACCGCCTGCTGACCGTTGTCGACCTCGCCCACGGCCTCCATGTCGTCCGCCGAGTCGATCAACATCCGGAACCCGCTGCGCACCAGCGACTGGTCGTCCGCCAACAGCACCTTGATCATCTAGGCCTCCCTCAGCCAACTCACGCCGATGCGCCGCGGCAGCGGCAGCCTGGCGAACACCTCGTAGCCACCGCCCGGCCGCGGGCCGGCGCGGAACACCCCGCCCATCGCCGTGACCCGGTCGCGCATCCCGCGCACGCCCGAGCCCTTGTCGTCGGAGGGTGCCATCGACCCGATGCCGTCGTCGCGGACCAGCACCTCAACCCCGTCGGGCTCGTAACAGAGGCGCACGTCCGCGCGCGCCGTGGGCCCGGCGTGCTTGAGGAAGTTCGTGACGGCCTCCTGCACCACGCGGTAGGCCGTCAGCCCCGTCGTCTCGGGCACGACGGGCGGCTCACCGCGCACCTCGAGGGTGACGCGGGCACCCGCACCGTCCACCAGCGCCGGGATCTGGGCCAGCGTCGGCGCAGGGCCGAACGACGGCGACCCCTCGTCGCCGCGCATCAGCGCCACGATGCGGCGGACCTCGGCGATCGAGGACCGGCCGGTCTGCGCGATGACGCCCAGGGCGTCGACGGCGGCCTCGGGCCGCTTGATGGTGAGCGCCTTGGCACCCTCGGCCTGCACCACGATGATCGACAGCGAATGGGCCAGCACGTCGTGGAGTTCCTGCGCCACCTGCGTGCGGGCGCGGCCCTCTGCGAGCTCGATCTCCTGCGCCGACTGCCGCTGGGCCGCGACGAACCGCTCGGTGACGATCTCCCGGTCCAGGGACTCGGCCAAGCGCCGTTCGCGCACGAGTCGGCCCCACAGGTAGGCCAGCGAGACGATGGCGAAACACAGCAACACCAGCAGCGCCGCACCCAGGAAGCGGTACTCCGCCGCCAGTTCCCGGGTCCAGGTGACGGGCCCGGCGATGCCCCCGGCGACGCCGAAGAGGATGACGAAGAACGACGCGAAGAGGCGCTGGTAGCGGCCCACGCTGTAGACCACCGGCGGGACGGCCAGCAGGGCGGGCAGCGGCACGTGCAGTGTGGCGACCATCCCCGTGCCGGCGGCGGTCAGCACACCGAGTGCCAGCAGCGGCGACAGGCGACGGAAGGCGAGGGAGCTGCACATGAGCACCGACCAGCCGAACGCAGGCCAGAGGAAGCCGGGCCCGGGGGCGGCGAGCAGCGGAATGGTGGTGCCGACGGCGAACGCCCCGGCCAGCGCACCGTCCACCGCGAACGTGCGCCTGTCACGCGACTGCTCGAACATCCCCATCGGCACCACTCTAGGCTCCGCGGTGTTCGCGTCACGTCAGACCCCGGGCACCCCTTGCCGGGACCGGGGTCTGACGGGCGGGGTAGATTGGCGCCATGATGCGCAAGCTGTTGTGGTTCGTCGGCCTGATCGCCCTGACGTGTGTCGTGGTGGGGGCGGTGGACCGGCGTCAGGCCGAGCGTCGCCGCGAGCTGTGGGCAGAGGCCACCGACTGAGCCTCAGGACGCCCGGGTGAGGTCTTCGGTGCCGCGTTCGAACGTCGCGTGCCCCAGCCGGGCCCCGGCGGCGATGATCCACACGGCGCACAACGCGTAGGCCACCGCGACGCACACGAAGGCGACGGCGGACAGGCCGGTGGTGGGCAGCGCGAACGCCGCCAGCACCCCGGCCGCCACGAACGCCGCGTTGAAACCCATGTCGTAGAACGTGAACACGCGGCCCTTGAACTGCTCGTCGACGTGCGACTGCACGATGGTGTCGACGCAGATCTTGAACCCCTGCACCGACAGCCCGATGAAGAAGCTCATCGCCACGATGACCGGCTTCGACGAGGTGAACGCCATGCCGAGGGTGGCCACGCTCCCGAGGACGAGCAGCGCGACGCAGGTGCGGCGCAGCCCCATCCGGCGCACCATGAACGGCACGACAGGGGCCGACAGGATGAAGCCGGCTCCGGTGGCCAATCCCCACACGGTGAGGTCTGCCAGCGCCAGTTCCGGCTGGTCCGACGGGTGCCACAGGTGGCGCGCGGCAAGGATCACGGCCACGCTCAGGAGGCCGAACAGGAGACGGGTCAGCGCCATCAGCAGGAGCGCCAGCAACGCGACGGACCGGGTGCGCAGGTGTCGGGCGGCCTCACCGAGGCCCGCCGCCACCGCCCGGGCGGAGGCCACGACGTCAGTCGAACCGGTGGGGCCGAGGGCGTGGGGCGCGAAGCCGCGGCACATCAGCACGGAGCCGACGAACATCGCCGCGGACAGCCCGAAGACGACGGCGTCTGCGCGGTTGGCGCCGATCAGGTCTCCCAGGCCGAAGCGCGCCGCGAACCCGGCCGCGCCGCCGATGACCACGCCGATGGGCCCCACCGTCGGGAGGATCGACGACGCCGTGAGGTATTCCTCCTCGTCGACGGTGTGCTGCAGCCCCGCCGAGAGCCCGGCCAGCATGAAGCGGTTGATGCTCATCGCGACCAGCAGGGCGCCGAACAGGACCACTGCCCACGCCCCCGTCGTGGCACCCGAGAAGATGATCACGCCGATGGTGGCGGCGAGGAACGCCCGGGTGACGTCGGAGTAGAGGGCGACGTTGCGTCGTGACCACCGGTCCAGCAGCGGCGACACGAAAGGGCCGATGACGGTGAACGGCAGCAGGGTCAGCGCGAGCACGCCCGCGATGGCCCACGCGTTGGGCTGCGACTGGGGGGAGAACAGGATGTAGCTGGCCATCCCCACCTGGAGCGTGCCGTCAGCGGCCTGGCTCAGCGTCCGCAGGATGAGGAGCCTGCGGAACGCTGCGTGTCGCCAGAGCCGCTTGAGGGCACCGAGCAACTCCACGTCAGTTGCCGGTGGCCTCTGCGTGGGCCCGCTCGGCCTTCTCGATGGCCCAGTTGGCGCCGACCTCCTCCATCATGGCGTCGACCTTCACGCGGTCGAAGCGCAGCAGCGAGTTCTGCGCGGCGAGCATGGCCTCGTACTTCGCCGCACGCTCCACGGGGTCACCCTCGTAGTCGTGCGTGAGGTAGCCGTTGGCCAGGCGTTCGACTCGGCGGACGGCGGCCATGAGCTTGCCCTTGGGCGAGACGAGCGAGGCGACCACGGTGATGGTCAGCACGCCCACGATCACGGGCAGGGAGGTGTAGGCGTCGAACGTGAAGACGTTGACGTGTTCGCCGTCGTTGATGAACGGCAACTGGTTGGTGTGCAGCGCCTCGAGCACCAGCTTGACGCCGATGAACCCGAGGATGATCGACAGGCCGTACTTGAGGTAGACGAGGCGGTCCAGCAGGCCGTCGATGAGGAAGTACAGCTGGCGCAGGCCCATCAGCGAGAACGCGGTGGCCGTGAACACGATGTAGACGTTGGTGGTCACCGCGTAGATGGCCGGGATGGAGTCGAGCGCGAAGAGGATGTCGGTGCCACCGATGGCGACCATCACGAGCAGCATCGGGGTGAGGACGCGGCGGCCGTTCTCGTAGGTGAAGAGCTTGTCGCCGTCGTAGTGGTCCGTGGTGTGGAGGAAGCGCTTCGCGAGGCGGATGATGAAGTTGTCCGCGTCCCCGGAGTCGCCCTCCTTCTCGGGGGCGAGCAGCTTGCCGGCCGTCACGATGAGGATCAGGCCGAAGAGGTAGAACGTCCAAGTGAAGTTGTCGATCATCGCCTTGCCGGCGAAGATGAAGCCGGAGCGGGCGATCAGCGCGAAGACGATGCCGAACAGCAGCACCTTCTGCTGGTCGACGCGGGGCACCGCGAAACTCGAGATGATCACGAGGAACACGAAGAGGTTGTCCACCGACAGCGCCTTCTCCAACAGGTAGCCGGAGAAGTACTCCACGCCCATGGTGGTGCCACCGAAGATGAGCAGGATGATGCCGAAGGCGATGGCCACGCCCACGTAGAAGGCCGACCAGATGGTGGCCTCGCGGAGGGTGGGCTCGTGCGCCTGGCGCACGTGGAAGAAGAAGTCGAAGGCGAGCAGGCCGAGGATGGCGACGAGGGTGATCGCCCAGACCCACAGGGGCACATTTGTTGACACGCAAAAGCTCCTGACTGGCGAGAAAGCGGGGTTTCCTGCCATCGGTACCCTTCAGGGCCAACGTCGATGACCACCACAGTGTACCCGCTGACCTGGGCACCCCAGAATCCGAAGGCGTGCCGCAGCCGTGCTGCCGGGGGCCACGGGTAGCCTTGTCAACGCGTGACGAGCGCGACACGAGGAGGTCTCATGCGACGACTGTTGGCCGCGGCACTGACCGTCATCCTGCTCGCCTCGGGCTGTGCCCCGGGCGGTTCCGACGGTGAGTCGCCGGCGCCCCAAGGGTCGACGACGGGGGGCGCCACGCCGTCGGGTGAGCTGCCCGCTGCGGACTCGGTGCTGGCAGATGTCGCGGCCGCGTTGACGGCCAAGGACGTGTCGAAGCTCAAGATGGCCGCCAGCAACGCCGCCGCGCAGCAGGAGCTCGAGACGATCTTCGCGGGCATGGACGGGATCTACCCCACGTTCGAACCCGGCGAACTGGCGTACGAGGGTGAGGGCGCCGTCGGCACCCTGAAGGTGACGTTCGCGCTGGGTGAGGACGGGTGGACGTACTCGACGCCGGCCGCGTTCACGCTGCGGGCCGACGAGTGGGTGCTGGAGTGGTCGCCCACGTTGGTGCATCCGGAGCTGACGAACTCGACGCGGCTGCGGTTCACGCAGGAGGAGGCCCGCCGCGGCCCCATCAACGACAACACCGGGCTGGCGCTGGTGGAGGAACGCGCACTGTTCGAGGTGGGGCTGGACAAGGCCCGCATCACGGAGGCCGAGTGGCCCGGCGCGGCCACGCAGCTGGCCACGTTGCTGGGCATCGACGCCGAGGCGTACAAGGCCAAGGTGCTGGCCGGCGGGCCGCGGGCGTTCGTGATCGCCAAGACGCTGCCGCAGGTGGAGATCCCCGCCGCAGTCGCCGACGTGCCCGGCCGCCACGTCCGCGAGATCCGCGCGGTGCTCGGCCCCAGCTCGTCGTTCGCCGCGCCCATCCTCGGCACCGTCGGCGAACCCACCGCCGAGATGATCGAGGCGTCGGACGGCAAGCTCACCACCAACGACCGCGTCGGCCGCTCCGGCCTGCAGCTGCGCTACGACGACAAACTGCGCGGCGTGCCGATGATCCGCATCGACCTGGTGCAGCGCAACGCCGCAGAGGGCGAGTCGCCCGCACCCAGCCCGATGGAGCCGCGCACGCTGTTCCTGCAGGACGAGTCCGTCAGCGAGGGCATCGACCTCAGCATGGACCGCGACCTCCAGGCCAAGGCGGAGGAGGTGCTCAAGGCCCAGCCCGGGCTGGCGTCGCTCGTGGTGGTCAACCTCGCCGACGGTGGCCTGCTCGCGGCGGCACAGTCGCCGTCGGGCGGCACCTACCCCCACGCCACCTTCGGCAAGTTCGCTCCCGGGTCGACGTTCAAGGTGGTGTCGTCGCTTGCGATGATGCGGCACGGGCTGACGCCGTCGTCGACGGTGCATTGCCCTGCCACGCTCGCCATCGACACCTACACGTTCGGCAACTACACCGGCTACAGCCAGACCGGCGCCATCACCCTGACCGATGCGTTCAAGTACTCCTGCAACACGGCGTTCGTCGCCGGGGCCGACACCGTGACGTCGGAACAACTCCACGCAGCCGCCGGCTCGCTGGGCGTGGGCACCGACTACGACGCCGGGTTCACGTCGAACTTCGGCACCGTGCAGCCCGGCAACCGGATCGACCGCGCCGCGTCGATGATCGGGCAGGGCCAGGTGACGATGTCGCCGCTGGGCATGGCGGCGGTGGCGGCGTCCGTCGGCGCCGGCCGCACCGTCGTGCCCTGGCTGGTGAAGGGGCACGAGGCGTCGCCGACGGCCGCGCCGCTGACCGCCGCCGAGGCGCAGAACCTGCAGGCCATGATGAAGGCGACGGTGGACTCCGGCACGGCACAGTCGCTGAAGGGCGTGATGATCGGCGCCAAGACCGGCACCGCGCAGTGGGGCCCCACGGGCAACCAGCAGACGCACGCCTGGATGATCGCGTACAACGACAAGGTGGCGGTGTCGGCGTTCGTCGAGGTCGGCGACAGCGGCGGCACGACGGCGGCGCCGCTGATCAGCGCCCTGTTCGGCTGAGGGGCAGCTGTCGACGGCGGGCTCAGCCGGCAGTGAAGTCCGCGTAGTCGGCCTGCAGCGTCGCCGCCACGGCCTCGGGGTCCTTCTGGCCGCCGATGAGCTCCTGGAACGCGGCGCCCGCAGTGTCGCCGAAGGTGGGCGTCGCGTAGTCCAGGTACGGCAGCAGCGTGCCCTGCCGCGACACGGTCGCGAAAGCCTGGAACACGTCGTTCAGCACGCCAGTCTCGGGCGCCAGCTCGGCGGTCCGGAGCACGGGCATCCCGCCGTGGGCGGCGATGGTCTCCATCGCCGCCTCGTCGGTGATGAAGTCGAGGTACGCCGCGGCGACCTGCGGGTGCTCGGCCCTGGCCGGGATGGACCACGGCACCCCGGTGCCCCCGGTGGTGGCCAACCCGCCGTCGACGCCCATGGGCGGGGCCATGAATCGCAGCCCGTCCCCGACGGCGGCCTGCAGGTCTGCGGCCAGCCAACTACCGGCCGGGAGGAACGCGGCCTTGCCTTCGGCGAACTGGAGCCACGCCGACTCGTAGTCGGTGCCGTTGGGTGAGTCACCGAGATAGTCCTCCGCGCCCCAGGCGGCGAACTTCGCGAGCGCCTCGCGGTTGCCCTCGCTGCTCCAACTCGCGCCGGCGTTGCCCATCGCCAGCGTGACGATCTCCGCGGCGGGCACGAACGCCGCCTGCAACGGGCCGAACACGTGGAGCGCGGGCCACTTCTCGAGGTTGCCGAGCACCATGGGCTGCAGCCCGGCACCGCGGGACAGGTCGAGGAGCTCGAAGTAGTGCTCCCACGTGCCGGGCACCTGCCCGCCCAGGCCGTCCAGGGTCGACTGCCGGTAGTACATCCCGACGATCTCACCGGTCTGCGGCACGCCGTAGAGGCTCCCGTCGCCGAACGTCACGCCGTCGGTGGAGTAGCGCATCTTGGACAACGCCGACGCCGGGAACCGCTGGTGCCAGCCGTAGCTCGACGCGAAACGCGACAGGTCCATGAGTTGCCCGGCACGCACGAACGACCCCATGTCGGCGCGGGCGTTGTTCACCTGCACGACGTCGGGCACCACGCCCCCGGACAACGCCAGGGTGATCTGCTTCCTCAGGTCGTCGAACGACTGCGACAGGCGTCGGACCGTGACGTTGGGGAACGCATCCTGGAACCTCGCGTTGAGCTCCTCGACCTGCGCGTTCTGACCGCCGCGCACCTCCTGGTCCCACACCGTGAGCGTGACGTCCCCCAGCGCGGCGATGTCCGGGTTGGCCACGGCGGCCGGCTCGGGGCTGGGCGTCGGCTCCTGGTGTGACCCGGGCGCGCACGCGACGACTGCGCTGCCTGCGGCAGCGGCGAGGAGCGTGCGTCGCTTCATGGGGCCTTCCCGACGTCGGGTACAGCCAAGAATGCCACCGCGCGAGGCGCTCAGGCGGGGTTCTGCCCCGCCTCGCCGTGGGTGTCCATCCGCTTGAGGCCCACCACGCAGGCGATGATCCCGGCGAGGAACAGGGCCTTGGGCCACGACATCTGCTCGTGGCCGGCCAGCGTCGAATACGTCACGGTCAGCACCGCGCCGAGGCTGGTCCACACCGCGTAGGCCGTGCCGGTGCGGACGTGCCTCATGGCGAGCCCCAGCCCCACCGTCGACGCCACGACGGTGAGGAGGAAGACGACGGTGGCCGGGAGGTGGGTGAACCCATTGCTGGCCGACAGCGCGTTGGCCCACACGGCCTCCAGGCCGGCGCTGACCAGCAGCACCGGCCACGCCCACGAACGCGGGAGCCGCATCATGCCACCACCTTCAGGCCGACGACGCATGTGACGATGCCGACGAGCAGCAGCACCTTCTTCGTGCTGGCGGGTTCGGCGCCGGTGAACATGGCCCACAGCACGGTGAGCGACGCGCCCGTGGCGGTCCAGACCGCATAGGCCGTGCCGGTGGGCAGCGTGTCCAGCGCGATGCCGAGACCCACGAGGCTCAGGACCGACGCGATGACGAAGACGACGGTGGGCACCGGCCGTCGCAGCCCCTCCGACCTGCCAAGCGCGGTGGCCCACACGGCCTCCATCACGCCCGACGCCAACAGGATGACCCAGTCCATGAGGACGACTCCTTCTTGCTCGCCCTCCGGGGAGGGGGCCAGTCTTGTCTTCACCGGGTACTGATCCGTCGTCCGGGGCGGGTCGCCGGGGCCGAGCCTAGCTACGCGTGCGCCCCGCCCCAAGCCCTGCCATCGACTACACTCCGGAATAGTTGAACCCTAAACATTGTTGGAGTGGGCATGGACATCGACGCTCTCGAATTCGGCATCGACACGTTCGGCGACATCACCGCCGACGCGGACGGCACCTTGGTCTCGCACGACCAGGTGGTGCGCAACGTCGTCGAGGAGGGCGTCCTGGCGGACCGGGTCGGCCTCCATGCCATCGGCATCGGCGAGCACCACCGCGACGACTTCGCCGTCTCCTCACCGGAGATGGTGCTCGCCGCCATCGCGGCCCGCACCGAACACATCAAGCTGGCCTCCGCCGTCACCGTGCTCAGCTCCGACGACCCTGTGCGCGTGTTCGAACGCTTCGCCACGCTCGACGCCATCAGCTCCGGCCGCGCCGAGATCGTCGTCGGCCGCGGCTCCTTCACGGAGTCCTTCCCGCTGTTCGGCTACAACCTGCGCGACTACGAGGAGCTCTTCGAGGAGAAGCTCGCCCTCTTCGCGCAGCTCATCCAGGGCGGCCGGCACACGTGGGAGGGCAAGCACACGCAGGACCTGAAGGACGTGGAGCTCTTCCCGAAGCTCGCCGAGGGGCCGCTGAAGACCTGGGTCGCCGTCGGCGGCAGCCCGCAGTCGGTGGTGCGGGCCGCGTCGTACGGGTTGCCGCTCATGCTGGCCATCATCGGCGGGCCCACCGCGCGGTTCGCGCCGTTCGCCGAGCTGCACCGTCGGGCCCTCCAGGAGCTCGGCAAGGAGCCGCAGCCCATCGGCTACCACAGCTACGGCCACGTCGCGCCCACCGACGAGGAGGCCCTCGAGCAGCTGTACCCGGCGTGGCTCGAGCAGAGCCGCCGCATCGGCGGCGAGCGCGGCTGGGGCCACATGGGGCGCGACCACTTCGACAACGAGGCCGCGCACGGCTCCATGGCCGCCGGCTCGCCGGAGACGGTGGCCCGCAAGATCGCTGACGGCATGAAGGCGCTGGGTGCCACCCGCTACCAGCTGAAGGTCTCGGCCGGCCGCCTGTCGCACGAGGCGATCATGCGCTCCATCGAGCTGTACGGCACCGAGGTGGTGCCACTGGTGAAGGACATGCTCGCCGACAGCTGACCGTGAGCGCGCGCCGGTTTCCCGTGGGGATGCCCGGGCCCCACGGGGCGCGGTGCTAGCGTCGAGGCCATGACAGACACGCCCGCGCGACCCAGCACCCCCCTGGACCAGATCGCCGACGACCTCGTCGCCACGCTGGCCAAGCTCTCGCCCATCTCGGCGACCCACTGGGGCATCCCCGGCCACGACCATCTGCTCGACGACTTCTCCCCGGCCGGCCTCGACGCGCGCGCCGACGCCGCCCGCGCCGCCCTCGCCCAGGTGCGTCGCACCGCCCCGCAGGATGCCGTCGACGAGGTGACCGCCGCCGCCATGGAGGAGCGGCTCTCGCTCGAACTCGCCCTCCACGACGCCGGCGAGGGCTACGCGAACCTCAACAACCTCGCGTCCCCGCTGCAGGTCATCCGCGACGTCTTCGACCTGATGCCGACCGACACCCTCGAACAGTGGGAGGTCATCGCC
The DNA here is from genome assembly GCF_039544535.1 of Tessaracoccus lubricantis. NCBI lineage: Bacteria > Bacillati > Actinomycetota > Actinomycetes > Propionibacteriales > Propionibacteriaceae > Tessaracoccus > Tessaracoccus lubricantis. The sequence goes on along the minus strand of NZ_BAABLV010000002.1, from coordinate 14,826 downwards.
CAGCGCATGGGCAACGTCCCCGCCGCCGTCGACGGCTACGTCGTGTCGCTGCGCCACGCCGCCGCCGACGCCGACGGCCCGTTCCCGGCGATCCGCCAGATCGAGATCGGCATCAAACAAGCCCGGGACCTGGCCGGCGAGGATTCGTTCTGGTCGCGCTTCGCGGCCTCCGCACAGGTGCCCGACGCGACCTTGGCCTCGCTGCAGCGCAGCGCCGACGCCGCCCGCGAGGCGTACGGCCGCCTGGCCCAGGCCCTCGAGGAGCTCGCTCCCCGCGCCCCCGAGGACGACGCGGTGGGCCGTGAACGCTACGAGCGCTTCTCGCAGTACTTCCTCGGTGCCCGCATCGACCTCGACGAGACCTACGAATGGGGCCTGGAAGAGCTGCACCGCATCGTCGCCGAGCAGGAGAACATCGCGCTCCAGCTCTACGGCGAGGGCACCTCGCCCGAGGAGGCCATGCGCCGCCTCGACGACGACGTCACCCGTCAGCTCGACGGCGTGGACGCCCTGCAGCGATGGATGCAGGAGACCTCGGACCAGGCCGTCGCCGAGTTGGCCGGCGTCCACTTCGACATCCCCGAGCCGGTGCGCACGCTCGAGTGCATGATCGCCCCCAGCCACACGGGAGCCATCTACTACACGGGGCCCTCGGCCGACTTCTCCCGGCCTGGCCGCATGTGGTGGTCCGTGCCCGAGGGCGTCGAGCGCTTCGGCACGTGGCGTGAGAGGACCACCGTCTACCACGAGGGCGTCCCCGGCCATCACCTCCAGATCGGCCAGACGATCTACCGCTCCGCGCTGCTCAACTCGTGGCGGCGCCTCGCGTGCTGGGTGTCCGGTCACGGCGAGGGCTGGGCGCTGTACGCCGAGCGGCTGATGGAGGACCTCGGCTACCTCGCCGACCACGGCGACCGCATGGGCATGCTCGACGCACAGCGCATGCGCGCGGCCCGCGTCGTGCTCGACATCGGCGTGCACCTCGGCAAGGAGGCCCCCGAGAAGTGGGGCGGCGGCACCTGGGACGAGCCGAAGGCGTGGGAGTTCTTCAAGGCCAACGCGAACATGGCCGAGGAGTTCCTCCGCTTCGAGCTGGACCGCTACCTCGGCTGGCCCGGGCAGGCGCCGTCGTACAAGGTGGGCCAGCGGCTGTGGGAGCGCGCCCGTGACGAGGCCGCTGCCCGTGAGGGCGACTCGTTCGACCTGAAGCGGTTCCACCGACGAGCCCTCGACCTTGGCTCCGTGGGCCTCGACACCCTCCGCGAGGCGCTGCTGAAGTAGCCGAATTGCTGCGGCTTGGCCCCGGCATGGGTTGGACTGGGGGCATGACGCGACTCGGTTTCCACGCATCACACGAGCAGATCGCCCCGGGCCAGCTGCTGCAGGACGTCCAGGCCGCCGAGCGGGCCGGCTTCCAGATGGCCATGTGCTCGGACCACTTCGTGCCGTGGTCCAGCGCGCAGGGACACTCCGGCCACACGTGGAGCTGGCTCGGGGCGGCGCTCGCCACGACGAACCTGGCCTTCGGCTGCGTCACCGCGCCCGGGCAGCGGTACCACCCTGCGGTGCTGGCGCAGGCGATCGCCACGCTGGGCGCGATGTTCCCCGGGCGGTTCTGGGCCGCGCTGGCCAGTGGCGAGGCGATGAACGAGAACATCACCGGCGACGCCTGGCCCCGCAAGGAGGTCCGCGAGCAGCGCCTCGACGAGTGCGTCGGCATCATCAGCCGGCTCCTCGACGGCGAGGAGGTCTCGCACGACGGCCTGGTCACCGTGAACCAGGCGCGCCTGTGGGACCTGCCCGAGGAGAAACCCCTCCTCATCGGGCCCGCCGTGTCGGCCGAGTCGGCCGCGCGGATCGCCGCGTGGGCCGACGGCTTGGTCACCGTGAACCAGAGCCACGAGACGCTGCGCAGGGTCATCGACGCCTACCGCGGCGCCGGCGGCCGCGGGCGACTCGCGCTGCAGCTGCACCTCAGCTGGGCACCGTCGCTCGACGAGGCGGAACGCATCGCGCATGACCAGTGGGCGGGCAACGCCGTCGGCGCGCCCCTCACGTGGGACATCGCCACCGTCGAGGGCTTCGACGTCGCCGCGTCGCACGTCACGCTCGACGACGTGCGCAAGGCCGTGCGGATCTCCGAGGACCCGGCGCGCCACGTCGCCTGGATCCAGGAGTACGCGGCCCTCGGCTTCGACGACATCTACCTGCACTTCGTGGGTCAGGACCAGCAGCCCTACCTCGACGAGTTCGGCAGCAAGGTGCTGCCCGAGTTCGCCTGACAAGGAAAGACACATGCGAATCACCGACACCAGCGACCTGTGGTGGAAGAGCGCCATCATCTACTGCCTCGACATCGAGACCTACCTGGACAGCGACGGCGACGGCGTGGGCGACCTCGCCGGCTTGGCCGAGCGCATCGACTACCTGGCCCAACTCGGCGTCAACACGCTGTGGCTGATGCCGTTCTACCCGAGCCCTGACCGCGACGACGGCTACGACGTCAAGGACTTCTACGGCGTCGACCCCCGGCTCGGCAACCACGGAGAACTCCTGGAGGTCATCCGCACCGCGCACAGCCGTGGCATCCGGGTGGTGGCAGACCTCATCATCAACCACACCTCCGACCAGCACCCCTGGTTCGTGGCGTCGCGCCGCAGCACCAGCAACAAGTTCCGCGACTACTACGTCTGGCGCGAGGACGACCCGGGCGACACGTCTGCCGAGGTGGTGTTCCCCGGCGAGGAGGACGGCATCTGGACCAAGGACGACCGCACCGGCGAGTGGTACCTCCACCACTTCTACCAGCACCAGCCCGACCTCAACGTGGCCAACCCCGAGGTGATGGACGAGATCCTGCGCGCCATCGGCTTCTGGGTGGAGCTGGGCATCGACGGCTTCCGCGTCGACGCGGTGCCGTTCCTGCTGCAGAACTCCGAGACCGCCACCACGCCCACCATGTACGTCGACCCGCACGACGTGCTGCGCCAGATCCGCGACTTCCTCGGCCGCCGCAAGGGCGACGCCATGCTGCTGGGCGAGGTGAACGTGCCGCACGAGGAGCAGTTCAAGTACTTCGGCGAGGAACGCGGCGACGAACTCCACATGATGTTCGACTTCATCGCCATGCAGGCCACCTACCTGTCATTCGCGCGCCAGGACCCGGCGCCGCTCATCAAGGCGCTCGAGACCCGGCCGGAGATCCACCCCACGTGCCAGTGGGCCACGTTCCTGCGCAACCACGACGAGCTCACGCTCGACAAGCTCACCGACGACGAACGCGAGGAGGTCTTCGCCGCCTTCGGCCCCGAGGAGGAGATGCGGGTCTACAACCGGGGGCTCAAGCGTCGCCTCCCACCGATGTTCGCCGGCGACCCTCGGCGCATCCGCATGGCGTACTCGTTGATGTTCTCGCTGCCCGGCTCGCCCACCCTCTACTACGGCGAGGAGATCGGCATGGGTGAGGACCTGGCTGCGCACGGCCGCATGTCGGTGCGCACCCCGATGCAGTGGGACACCAGCCGCAACGGTGGCTTCTCCAGCGCCCCGCCGAGCAGGCTGATCCAGCCGCCCGTCGGCGACGGCTTCGGCCCGGAGCACGTCAACGTGGCGGACCAGGAGCATGATCCTGGCTCGCTGTGGTCGTTCATGCGCACCCTGATCGGGCTGCGCCGACGGCGGCCCGAGGTTGGTTGGGGCGAGTTCAGCGTCGTCGAGCACGACGCGCCGTCGGTGCTGGCGCACCGCATGCAACTGGAGGAGTCCTACGTCCTGGCGGTGCACAACTTCTCCGCCGACGGCGCCACGGTCTCCCTCTCGGGGTTGTTGGGTGAGCAGGATGTCGTCGAGGACCTCCTCGACGGCGAGTCCGTCGTCGCCCACGACGGTGGCCTCGAGCTGGCCCTGGACGGCTACGGCTACCGGTGGTTCCGCGTCGTGCAGCCTCCCGCCTGATCCGGACTGCTTCGGGGTGACGGGGGTCGTTCGCTGCACGTCGAGGTGCCGGATGGTTGCTCTGAGCAGGGCAGCAACCACGCCAGCGCCGGGCCTGATGCGGCGAGGCGCCGTCGACCCAGCCCGCCCAGTCTCAATGGCTGCCCTACCCCCCAACCGCGGCGCGGAAGGCCGGGGTTCACCGGTACCCAAGGTGGATGGACCGGTGCGGAGCTCGCATTACGCTGACCCGCATGACTACCCGGCGCGCGCTCCTCCTCGGCGCCGCGGCCCTCCCGCTGGCCGCGTGCGGCCGCTTCGGTTCCCAGTCGGGCGACTTCGACGCGCCCAGGGAGGAGCGCGTCGCGTGCCGCACGCCTGAGGCGCTCACGTCGTTCGCCACGCTGGGTGGGGCGCCGCTGCGCTACGAGATCACGGGCACCGAGCAGAGCTTCAACGCCGACCCCCGCTTCGTCGACCAACTGGAGGCCTGGGCGGCCGACTGGGTCGCGGTCAGCGGGCTCGGCCCCCTGACGGCGGTGTCCACGTACGGCGCGCACGTCGACAAGTGCGGTTCCTGGCACGCGGCCGGGCGCGCCTTCGACTTCGGCGTCCTCACGCACGCCGACGGCACCCAGGTCTCCTGCCGCTACGACACCTGGGGAGAGGACGCCCCGCGCCTGGCGCTGTACTGGCGGCTCGCCGCCTCGTTGGCGAAGCACTTCAACTACACGCTCACGTACCGCTACAACGAGCAGCACCACAACCACATCCACATCGACAACGGCGTCAGTGGCTACGACACCTTCGGCTTCAACGAGGGCTCGCGGACGCACGTGCTGCTGGTGCAGGGCGTGCTGCGCTGGGTGTTCGGGCGTGACGTGCCGGCCGACGGTGGCTTCGGGCAGTCGACCCGCGACGCGGCGCGGGCCGTGCAGCAGGAGTACGGCATCACGCAGCGACTGGCCTCGACGGAGGGCTGGGGCGCATTCCTCGACGCCGCCGCCGGCGCCACCTAGGACCACCGGACCGGCCGGGGGTCTGACCACGGCCGCCGGCACTGGATCGAGACGTGGGGCCCTGTCCCCCGCCAGCTCAGGAAGCAGCCAACCCCTGCGCCCAGCGGCGCACGGCGGCGGGGTCCAGGTGGTCCTGCTCACCATGGTTCATCGAGCGCATCAGCAGCCGCCGGAAGAAACCCACCTTCGCCGGGACGTACCGGCCGGCGAACGACTCACTGGCCTCTGCGCCCGTCAGCTCCACCATCTGCGCGTTGTACCCCAAGGCCTGGTCGCGGGCAGCGGGGTCCTTCGCGCTCAGGCAGGTGTTGAACACCGCAACGCGCGTGGCGCGCAGGTCGTCGGCGCGCGACGCGGCCCACGTCGTCGCCTCGGAGTACCAGTTGTTCGCATTGATCCCGCTGCCGAAGACGACGAGATCCGCGCCGTCGACGGCGGGCTGGCCCTTCAGGTCGGAGACGCGCACGTCGTGGCCGCCCTCGCGGAACACGTCCGCCACGAGCTCAGCCACGTCGCGAGCGGAGGCGGTGCGGGTGGCGTAGGCCACTAAAACCAAATTCATGGTGCATATCTTAGTGACCGGCATCTCCGCGCCGCCTCCGGGGTACCCCTCAACGGGGCCCTGGGATCAGTCGAAGATCGGCCCCACCGTGCGGGTGCGCTTCAACTCGAAGAACCCGGGGTACGAGGTGACCTTCACGAAACCGTCGAACAGTTCGCCGGCCTCCTCGCCCTTCGGGGCGGGCGAGATGACCGGGCCGAACAGGCTCATGCCGTTGACGCGCAGCACCGGGGTGCCCACCTCGTCGCCCACCGGGTCCATGCCCTCGTGGTGCGAGCGGCGCAGGTCGTCGTCGATGTCGCCCGTCAGCGCGATGTCGAGGATGTCGGCATCCGCGCCGACGGCGGCGAGCGCCGCCTTGACCGTCTCCGGCGACACCTCCTCGCCGTTCGGGTGGAAGCGCGTGCCGATCTCGTTGTAGAACTCCAGCAGCTTGTCCGAACCGTGACGCTGTTCGACGAGCAGCGCGGCGCGGGCGGGCACCCACGCCTTGTCGATGTGCGCGCGATAGCCCGGCGAGAGCTCGCGGCCGTCGTTCAGCACGGCGAGGCTCATCACGTGGAAGGTGGTCTTGACGTCGCGGACCTTCTCCACCTCGAGCATCCAGCGCGAGGTCATCCAGGCCCACGGGCAGGTGGGATCGAACCAGAAATCAACGTTCGTCGTCATGTACCCATCTTACCACACCGCCCAACCGGGTCAGCTGGCCAGCGCGTCAGATGCCTCCACGTCGGCGCGCGCGGTGGCCTCGTCGGCGAGCTGTTCCTGGCCCTTCGACGAGCGCACCAGCTTGTCGACGATCGCGGCGATGGCGCCGTCGCCCGTCACGTTGGTGGCGGTGCCGAAGGAGTCGATGGCGATGTAGGTGGCGATCATCAGGCCCACCTGGGCCTCGGTGAAGCCGAGCATCGACGTCAGCAGGCCCACCGCCGTCATGATCGCGCCGCCGGGCACGCCGGGCGCGGCGACCATCATGATGCCGAGCATGAAGATGAACGCGATCATGAGGCCCGGTTCGATGGCTGCCCCCGACAGCATCATCACGGCGATCGAGAAGCAGGTGATCTTGATCATCGAGCCGGCCAGGTGGATGGTGGCGCACAGCGGCACCGCGAACGCGGCCACCGGCTGCGAGACGCCGTTCTTCAGGGTCGAGCGCAGCGTCACCGGGATGGTCGCGGCCGACGACGAGGTGCCCAGCGCCGTCGCGTAGGCCGGGAGCATGTTGCCCAGCATCCTGAACGGGTTCTTGCCGACGAATGCCCCGGCCACCACGAACTGCAGCACGAGCATGATCCACGTCAGGATGAAGACGAACACGACCACGCCCAGGAACGTGACGATGACCGTCGCCACCTGGCCGCCCTGCGTCATGTTGAGGAAGATGCCGAAGATGTAGATCGGCAGCAGCGGGATGATGACCTTGGCGATCACCCAGTTGACGAGGTCGCGCAGCTCGCGGAAGCCGCGCAGCAGTGCGCCACCCTCCACGACGGTGAGCGCGATGCCCACGACGAACGCCAGCACGACGGCGGTGGTCACCCCGAACAGCGGCGGGATGGGCAGTTCGAAGTAGGGGGTCAGCAGCGCCTCGTCGGGGTTCGTCAGCGACTGCGCGCCGTCGGCGGGGAGCACCCGCGGCAGCACCAGCATCGAGGCCCCGTAGCCCATGAAGCCTGCGATGAGGGTCGAGAGGTAGGCGATGCCGCCGGTGATGGCCAACCACTTCCCTGCGCCGCGGCCCAGGTCGGCGATGGCCGGGGCGATGAGGCCGAGGATGATCAGCGGGATCGCGAAGCCCAGAAACTGTCCGAACAGTCCGTTGAACGTCACGAAGATGCGCGTGGCCCAGTCAGGCAACACGGTGCCCAGCAGCACGCCGAGCACGATGGCGACGACGATCTGGGGCAGCAGCCCGAAGGTGAACTTCTTCCGGGCCCGGATGGTCTCAGCACTCATGGGAGAAAAATACGCGACGCCCCCCGGTTCCCGAGCATCGGGCCGTCCCATGCGAGATGCGGCGGGCGCGATTTTACTCCTGGGTGCCCGGGTGATTCACACCTTTAAGGGCCTGTCCCCCTCGTCCCCATCGAACTAGCGTCGAGTAATACGGCTTCTCAGCCGCGTGAGACCACTACGAGAGGAGTCCCACTTATGTCCTCCCACGATTTCGAGCCTCGACCCAACGAGCCTCAGGTCCCCGTCGATTCCGGCTACCGCGGGTTCGACGCCGACGCCACCACCCCCGGACGCACCGAGCAGGCCGCCGAGTCGTTGAAGGGCCCGGCCCGCGACGTCAAGGACACGGCCGTCAGCGCTGGCCGTGACGTCGTCGACTCCGCCAAGTTCGAGGCCGGGCAGGTCGCCCGCGAAGCGAAGTACCAGGGCAGACGACTGCTCGACGAGGGGGTCGGCGAACTGCGTTCGCAGGCCAACACGCTGCAGGCCAAGCTCGCCGACACCGTCGATGCACTGACCGAGGAGCTCGGCGTCATGTCCGCCAACACGCAGACCGACGGCCCCCTCACCCAGTTCGCCGGCGACGCGCACGACTGGGGCCGCCGCGCCTCCAGCTGGCTGCGCGACAACGACCCCGACCAGGTCATGGGCAGCGTGCGCCGCTACGCGGCCCGCAACCCGTGGACGTTCCTGGCCATCGCCGCCGGCGCCGGCCTCGTCGTCGGACGCCTCGCGCGCGGGCTGAAGGATTCCGATCCCGACGACGTGCCGCAGCTGGCCAGTGACACCAGCGGCTACCACCCCCCGAGCAGCGCGGCGCAGGGCTACGCCCTGACCACGCCCGGCGAGGAACGCCTCGGTGAGGCCGGCGACTACGGCCGCGAAGTTCCCTCCGACCTCTCAGCCGGCCCGGGGGCGCAGCCGAACCCGTGGCAGGGGAACCTATGAGTCACACCCCTGAACAGGCGCAGCGCGTGCACCACGCGGGGGAGACGGCTCCCCAGCCGGGTGACCACGCGCCCGCAACTGCGTTCGACGAAGCCGGCCAGTATCGCCGCGAGGCAGACCCGCGGTCGCTCGGCGAGATCGCCAGCGACATGCTGGACAACGCCTCGACCCTGATCCGTCAGGAAGTGGACCTGGCCAAGGCCGAGATCAAGCAGTCGGCGACGCGCGCCGGGAAGGGCGCAGGCCTCTTCTCCGGTGCCGCCGTGACCGGCTACCTGGGTCTCCTGTTCCTCTCGCTGGCCGCATGGTGGGGCCTCGCCATCGCCATCGGCAGCTACGACGAGCCCGCGCTGGGCTGGTCCGGCCTCATCATCGGCGTGATCTACCTGGTCATCGCCCTGGTGCTCGCCATGACCGGCAAGTCCGAGTTCAGCAAGATGCAGGGCCTCCCGAGGACCACAGAGACCGTGAGCAAGATTCCCAACGCCGCCAAGGGCCATGAGGAGATGAACCGATGACTGACAATCCCGAGCAGATCCGCCGCGACATCGAGCGGACCCGCACCGATCTCAGCAACAATGTCAACGCCCTCGCCGACTCGGCCAACCCTGCGCGCGTCGCGCAGCGTCAGGTCGACAAGCTCAAGGGCAAGGGGCGCGGCTTCAAGGAGCGCGTCTTCGGCTCACCGTACGATCCGTACGACGAGGGCGTGATGGGCGACGCCAAGGACCGCGTCGGCGACGCCCGCGACTCGGTGCAGCACGCCGTCGACGACGCCGCCCACGCCGTCCAGGAGGCGCCGCACGAGCTGCGTCGCCGGACGCAGGGCAGCAACCCGCTGTCGGCGGGCCTGATCGCCTTCGGCCTGGGCGCGTTGGTGGGCGGGTTGATCCCGTCGAGCCGCCGTGAGCAGGAACTCGCCAGCCAGGCGAAGGACAAGGCGCAGCCGTTGGTGGAGGAGGCGAAGAAGATGGGCCAGGAGGCGGTCGAGCACCTCAAGCCGTCGGCCCAGCTCGCCGCCGACTCCGTCAAGTACGCCGCCCAGGAGGGCACCGAGCACGTGAAGGGCGACGCCCAGCACGCCGTCGACGAGGTGAAGGGTCAGACGCAGCAGTCGGTCGACGAGGTGCGCGCCGACGACCGCAACCCGCTCTGACGCCCGAAGAACTGAGCGCCCGGCTCCTGGTTCCCGAGCCGGGCGCTCCTTCGTGCCCGCACCCCGGATTCCCTATCGTTGACACCATGACCCCGCGAGACGTGGGCGGATGGTTCCGCACGGCCGTCGACGGCCCCGTCGTGCTTCCGAACACCGCGGCGTGGGGGCCGGGCACCGGCGACTTCGGCCGCGTGTCGCACGACGACGACCTGCTGGCCGCCGCCGACATCTTCCGCGGCCGTCCGACGATGGTGCTGACCGGGGCGGGCATGTCGACGGGCTCCGGGCTGCCGGACTACCGTGGCCGCGACGCCGTGCCCCGCTCGCCGATGATGTTCCAGGAGTTCGTGGGTTCAGACCTCAGCAGGCGTCGCTACTGGGCGCGCTCCACCGTCGGATGGCGCTCGTTCTCCAGCGCCGAGCCCAACGAGGCACACCGCCTGCTCGCCGAGCTGGGCCGGCTCACCCCGCTCACCGGCGTCGTGACGCAGAACGTCGACGGCCTGCACCAGAAGGCCGGTTCCCACCCCGTGCTCGACCTGCACGGCAACCTCGCGCAGGTGCTGTGCCTGGAATGTGGCCACCTCTTCGACCGGCACGCCCTGCAGCAGCGCTTCCTCGAGCTCAACCCCCGGTTCGCCGCGCAGCTCGACCAGCTGGCCGCCGACGCCATGACCGCCCCCGACGGCGACGCCGAGGTGGACCGGACGCAGGACTTCACCTGCCCCGACTGCGCCATCTGCGGCGGCATGCTCAAGCCGGACGTGGTGTTCTTCGGCGAGAACGCCCACCGCGACACCGTCACGGCCGCCAATGCGCTGCTCGACGCCTCCGACGTGCTGCTGGTACTCGGGTCGAGCCTCACCGTGATGAGCGGGCTGCGGTTCGCCCGGCGCGCAGCGCGTGAGGGCAAGGAGGTCATCATCGCCAACGACGGCAGCACACGGGGCGACGACGTGGCCACCCTGCGCATCCACGGCCGGCTGGAGCCCACCCTCCGGCGGTGGATCTCCCTGCTGACTGGGTGACCCGCCTAGAATCTCGACCACCGAACCCCACGAAAGAGGTGCCCCATGGCCGGCGGACTCGCAGCCCTCCTGGACGACATCGCCGCGATCGCGCGCGCAGCTGCCGCCTCCGTCGACGACGTGGCCGCCGCCGCGGCACGGGCGTCGGGCAAGGCGGTGGGTGTCGTGGTCGACGATGCCGCCGTGACGCCGCGCTACGTCCAGGGGTTCTCGCCAGACCGCGAGCTGCCCGTGATCTGGAAGATCGCCAAGGGCTCCATCATCAACAAGCTGGCGTTCATCCTGCCTGCCATCCTCCTGCTCAGCCAGTTCGCGGAGTGGGCGTTGACGCCCCTGCTGATGCTGGGCGGCCTCTACCTCTCGTACGAGGGGGTGGAGAAGTTGTGGGAGGCCGTCAGCGGGCATTCGAAGGCGAAGAAGGCCCCGGCGATCGTCAAGGGCGCCGACTACGAGAAGAACATGGTCACCGGCGCCATCCGCACCGACTTCATCCTGTCGGCCGAGATCATGGTGATCTCGCTCAACGAGGTGACCGACCTCAGCTTCTGGACCCGGGCCGCGGCCCTCGTCGGCGTGGCGTTGGGCATCACCGCGCTGGTCTACGGCGTGGTGGCGTTCATCGTGAAGATGGACGACGTCGGGCTCAACCTCGCGGCCAAGCCCAGCACCAAGCGCCTCGGCGAGGGCCTGGTCAAGGCGATGCCCGTCGTCTTGCGGGTGCTGTCGACCGTCGGCATCGCCGCGATGCTGTGGGTGGGCGGCCACATCCTGCTGGTCGGCATGCACGAGTTGGGCTTCCACCCGGTCTACGACTTCGTGCACCACCTCGAGGAGGCCGTTGGCGGCGGCCTCCTGGGATGGCTGGTCAACACGTTCTTCTCCGCGATCATCGGCATCGTGTTCGGCACCATCCTCGTGGTGATCATGCACTTCCTGCCGTTCGGCAAGCACCACGACGAGGAGGAGGAACAGCCCGACGCCGTCGAGGTGCCGGTCGTCCCTTCGTCGGAGAAGTCGCGGGCCTCCGCCGCCACCAGGACGGACCCGGAGCCCGGCGCCGGCGAAACGCGCTAGGCACCGGGCCGGGGTCCTGGGCCTGGCGGCTAGTCGATGCGGCCGAGGTCGCGCGACGCCGGGCCCTCGAGCACCGTGCCGTCGGCCGCGAACCGCGAGCCGTGCAGGGGGCAGTCCCACGTCTTCTCGGCGTCGTTCCAGTTCACGATGCCGCCCAGGTGGGTACACACGCCCGAGACGCGGCAGGTGACCCCGCCAACGGTGCTCACCGCCACCGGCTTGCCCTCGTGCCTCCCGACGACACCCGTGCCCTCGCCGGGCGGGCCGTCGGGCAGCGAACCCACTTCCGCCTTCGTCCAGTCCTTCGCCAGGTGGCCGGCCACCTTGAGGTTCGCGCTCAGCGCCTCCCCCACCGCGGTGACCGACGTGCCGCGGTCCGTGAGCGTCTCGGCCCACGGCATGGAACCGCCGAGCATCTGTGCGCTGAGGTTCAGCGCGGCCGCTATCGCGTTGGTCATGCCCCACTTGTTGTAGCCCGTGGCCACGAAGATGTCGCCGTGCCCGCCCGGCATGCGGCCGACGTAGGGGACGCGGTCGACGGTGCGGTAGTCCTGGGCGGACCACGCGTGGGTCAGTTCGGCGCCGGGGAACGAGGTCTCCGCCCACGCCACGAGGCTCTGGAGGGCGGCCGCCTCGGAGTCGGTGCGGCCCACGACGTGCCCGTGGCCGCCGACCATCAGCAGCTGCTCCCCGCCGTCGTCGAGCGTGCGCAGCGAATGGGTGGGGCTGTCGGCGCTGAGGTACATGCCCTGCGGGATGTCCCCCGGCACCCGGTGCGCGGTGGCGTACGAGCGGGCCGGCACCAGCTTCGCGAAGTAGCCGCCCCTGTCGAGCGGCGGGATGCCGGTGGCCAGCACGACGCGGTCTGCGGTGAGGTCGCCGGCGGAGGTGGTGACGCGCACCGGCTCGTCGCCCTCGGCGTTGAGCAGGCGCGTGCCTTCGAACACGACGCCGTTGTGTGCGAGGAACTCGCCGAGCAGGGCGTCGAGCACCTTGAGCGGGTGGATCTGGGCCTGGTCCGGGAGCGTCAGGGCGCCCGTCACCGCGAACGGCAGCTCGGTCTCCTCCGTCCAGGTGACCTCCTCGAGCCCGCCGGTGCGGGAGGCGTCGAGTTCCTTGCGGAGGGCGTCCGCGCCGTCGGGGGTGGTGGCGTAGGTGTAGGCGGTGCGGCGTTCGTAGTCGACGCCCACGGTGTCGAGGAAGCGCGTCAGCCACGCCTGGCCCTCGCGCTGGCCCTCGACGTAGGCGCGGAGCACCTTGTCGCTCTGGTGTGACCTGATGCCGCTGAGCGAGGTGCCCTGCAGCAGCGACAGCTTCGCCGTCGTGTTCCCGGTGGTGACGGCGCCCACCGTGCGGGCCTCGACGACGGCGACCGTCAGGCCGGTGCGGGCGAGGAGGAGTGCGGTGGTGAGGCCGGTGAGCCCGGCCCCCGCGACGACGACGTCGAAATGGGCCCCTTCGTTGAAGGAGGCGGAGAGGGCTGTCTTCGGAGGATGAGTGGCAAACCAGTAGGACTCCATGTGCCATCGTACGCCGCGGACGGGGCCACTGAACAGGATCTGAGAGGTTCTCAGCGGACCCCCAGAGTCGTCGCCCTGACGAGCCCCGATGCCCGGATGAAACAGATGTTCCTGAGAATATGATTTGGATTTCTCAGGATGAGGTGCCTAGTATCCCCGGGTCACACACCCGGAAGGCACCCCACCACATGTTGAAGCGAGCTACCCACCTCCTGATCGCGGCCGTCATGGCCGTGACGCTGGGCGTGGCCTACAGCGGTGACGCCAAGGCGGCCGACGGCAACGTCTACACCCAGCCGGGCCACCACCTGGTCAACGGGCGCTACTGGCGCACCTCGTGCGAGATGTACTCCCCCGACGTCGTGCGGTGCAGCACCGACATCTGGGCCACGAGCGTCGTTTACCACCAAGGGCGCTACGTCACGCACGACGGCTGGGTGTTCAACACCCTGACCTACCTGCCGTCGGAGCGCAGCACCTGGGGCAGCAACCCGCTGGCGAAGGCCGGCGACTGGGTCGGCAAGGACGGCCGCCGCTGGAGGACCGAGTGCGACACTGCCGCCACCGGCCGCGGCGCCTGCCGCTCGTACGCCGTGACCACCACCATCGAGACCGCCACCGGCACCTACACCTCCGCGAAGGCCTGGGTCATCAACAACATCGTGCAGTTCGCCACCGCGAGCGTCCCGCCGGTGACGAAGATCCCCGCCGCTGCCCCCGCGCTCAGCTGGGTGCCCGTCGAGAAGCCCATCCCGGACATCACCGTGGGTCAGCAGGTCGTCGAGCACGCGCTGTCCAAGGTGGGCTCGTCGTACCGCCACGCCAGCGCCGGCCCGTCGTCGTTCGACTGCTCCGGCCTCACCTCTTGGGCGTACAAGCAGGTGGGCGTGACGCTGCCGCGCACCTCGAGCTCGCAGATCTCCGTGGGCACGCGGGTGTCGAAGAGCCAGCTGCAGCCCGGCGACCTCGTCTTCTACTACAGCCCCATCAGCCACGTGGGCATCTACATCGGCAACGGCCAGATCGTCGACGCCGCCAACCCCGGCACCGGAGTCCGAGTCGCCTCCGTGAACTCCATGCCGTTCGCCGGCGCCACGCGCGTCGTCAACGCCTGAGTTCACCCCCTGATCGAGCCCATCGCCCTGGCCCCCCACAGGGCGGTGGGCTCCCCGTTCCCTGAGCGTGACGCGTGCCGGTCCCTGAGCGTGACGCGTGCGAGGAACGAGCACCGTGTCACGACGAAGGGCCCCGCGGCTGCGAGCGGCCCAGGAGGCAAGGCTTGGGCCCTGCCACCTGCGGGCCGTCGGTGCCTGCGCTGGGCGAGGGCAGCCACCGCGACAGGCCGGCTCGGGCCACCGTCGACAGGCGACTCTGACTCCACTTCGGGATTTGTCGGCATCCATGCCGAAGAATCCCGCACCTTGCATCCGGGCTGGATTACGGAGCGGGATTTGTCGGCGTGGACGCCGAGGAATCCCGCAGCTTGTTCGAAGCGTCACGCTGCGGCGGCCCTTCGTCGTGACACGGTGCTCGTTCCTCGCACCTGTCACGCTCAGCTCAGCCTTGATCCACCGGTGGTGGTGGGGTGTTTGTGTGCGGCGTTACAGGCGAAATGCCTTCTGGCTTG
>NZ_BAABLV010000001.1:0-58999 GCF_039544535.1 Tessaracoccus lubricantis | reverse complement strand
CAAGCCAGAAGGCATTTCGCCTGTAACGCCGCACACAAACACCCCACCACCACCGGTGGATCAAGGCTGAGCCGGCCGCCCGGAGTCGTTCCCTGAGCCGGCCGCCTGCGGCCGGTCGAAGGGCCGTCAGCCGCCGAAGAGCAGGCGGTACTCAGTGGGCGACGGTGGGACGCGGACCTTCACGACGCGGCGCACCGACGCGAGCACGACCTCGGACTCGCCCAGGTCCGTCACGGCCTTCACCTGGCCCGACTGCAACGCGTAGGCGCGGCGGAGGTTCTCGCCCGACTTCGGCCCGAGCGGCGACACCATCGCCATCTCGCACACCCGCAGGTCCCCGATGGCCTTGGGCGACGACGGGTCGCCCACGATCGCGACCGCCTGCCAGGCACCCAGCCGGGCGGTGGTGCCGACGGCGCCGGTCTCGTCGATGATCAGGCTGGGGCGGAACGGGCGGCCCTGGCCGGGCAGGTTCTCGGGCGTCTTGAGGATGTCGATCGTGCCGCCGCAGGCGCGGACCGTGTCTGCCAGCACCAGCCAACGACGGTGGTCCTCCGCAACGACGGAGAGGTGCGCGCTCAGGCACATCGCGCGGAACGCCACGAGCCAGGTGAGGTACTCGGGCACCGCGAGGTAGAGCCGCGTGGGCTCCGCCCGGAACAGGCGCATCGTCACGGGGCCGCCGGGGCCGGTGCCGAGCAGCAGGCCCGAGGGCCCCGTCGACATCCGGGGCAGGTCCTGCTCGATGGCCTTCTCCGGCGCCAACGCCTGGAACGTGATCTCGGTCACTGCTCGATCCGCCTTCCGAGGGGCACAGTGGCCAGCAGGCCGGGCACCTGCGTGCCGCCGAGCGGGCCGAGCTTCACCACTCCGTCGAGTTTGCCCACCACGAAGTCGTCGGCGGCCATGGCCTGCTCCACGCCGGCCGACATCAGCCTGATGGCGCCCTCCGGCGGGCGGCCGGGGCTGACCGTGAACGACGTCACGGCCATCATGGCCGGCGTGCGCGCGGCCACGTCGAGCATCCGCTGGTAGGCCGCGCTGGGCGAGGAACCGAAGCGGCGCACCGACCGGGTCTCGTGCACCATCCCGTCGCCGAACCACGCCGACCATTCCTCGCGGCTGCGCGGCTCCGCCGCCTCGGGCGAGGCGCCGGTGGTCAACGCCAGCACGTCGGAGATCTCGTGCGGATCCAGTGGCGCGGTGACCATGCCGTGTCGCTTCAGCAGCGCCTGGGCCCGGTGCAGGCCGAAGCGCAGCGTGGCGAACACGCCGGTCTGGCCGTCACCCCGGCGGCCGACGGCCTCAAGGCACAGCCGGGGGTCGAGGCGCAGCGCCACCCAGGTGCGCCGCAGCGCGGGCGGTGGCGTCTCGGTGATGATCTCGCGGTAGGCGTCGAGAGCGGGTGAGCTGGCCGGCAGCATCGCCCCCGACGGCGCGGGCACCGTCAGCGTGACCACCTGCACGCCGGCGAACGTCACGTCGTCCTGCCGGGTGAGGCCACCGAGGGCCTCGAGGTCGAGTTCCGCGCCGCGGTCGGTGAAAAGGGTGTGGTCTGCCGTGACCTCGAGGATGCCTGACCAGGACGTGCCGTCGGCGGTGACGCCGATGTCGCCGTCGTGGGCGTCCTTGATCTGGGTGAGTTCGAGGTCGGGCACCCACTGCGCCAGCGGCACGAGCTCAGACGCGTGGTCCGGGTGCTCGACCCACCGTCGGGCACGGCCCCGGAACGCCGACCGCAAGCGCAGCGTGGCGGGGATGGTGCGGCCGTTGACCGGGAGGCTCAGCAGGATCGCGACCAGTAGCACGACGCCCGCGACGACGTAGGCCCAGGCCTCGCGCTGCAGCACCAGGAGCGCCACGGCCACGAGCACGACCTGCCAGGCCACGACGACGGGCAGGTAACGCGTCGAGCGGGCACGGCGTTGCAGGGCGTACCCGTTGGTCCTTCGCAGCATCTGACCTCCTCCAGCCGCCAACTCTAGGGCTTGGGCTGGTCCACGCGGCCGCCTGTGGGAACGCCTGCGTGCCACCCGGGGCGGCTACAGTTGCCCCCGACCCCCGGCCGGACACTCCAGGACATTGATGGCGACTCGCAAGGACCTCCTGAAGGCTCATGCCTTCACCTCGCGCCGCATGATCGCGGCGTTCGTCGACCGCGACCCGGACGACCCGACGCCGCCCCTGCGCCGCGTCGGCACCGCGACGTTCGTCTCGGTCCTGCTCGGGGTCGTCCTCCTCGCCGGCACCGCCCTGATCGGCATGCTGCGCGGCGGCGTGAGCAACGACTCGTGGAAGGACCAGGACAACGTCATCCTCAACGACGTGCAGTCCGGTCAGCTGTTCGCCCACACCAACAAGCTCGTGATCCCCGTGACCGACGTGGCCAGCGCCCGCCTGTTGGCCGCCGGCGACGACCCGGCCGGCCCGCCGCGGGTCATCGACGTGAAGACCGAGGCGCTCGTCGGCACCGAGATGCAGGCCCGCCACGGCATCCCCGGCGCGCCGCCGCAACTGCCCGCCGCGAAGGACCTGGCCTCGTTCCCGCTGCGCCTCTGCTCGACCGAGCCCATGGGCCGGGGCCGCTACCTGACGCTGCAGTTCGGAGCCACCGAACCGTCGAGCATGGACCACAGCTTCATCGCCAAGGCCAGCGACGGCACCCGCTACCTGATCTCCGGCGGCCAGTCCCACGAGCTCTACAGCGCCCGCGGCAGCGCCACCACCGTCTCGTTCGACGTACCGGAGGTGGAGCCCGGCAACTCGTGGATCTACGCCCTGCCCATGGGCGCGCCCATCAACCCGCCGCAGATCACCGGCTACGGCGACACCCCGGTCAACGCCTACCAGGGCCGCACGATCGGCGACGTGGTGGCGGTCACCGGCAGCAACCCGGTGCGCTACTTCATCCAGCTGGCAGATGGCCTCGCCGCGATCTCGTACCTGGAGGCGAAGCTGCTGTTCCACGAGCACGACAAGGACTTCACCCAGGAGGTGGGCGCCATCTCGGAGCGGGACCTGTCGCGCTACCTGATCGAGGACCTCGAGTCGGTCACCGAACTCGACATCCCCATGTACCAGCCGAAGCCGCCGCCGGGCTACGAGAGCGGCCGCGACGCCTCCGTGTGCGCCACGTTCACGGCCGAGAACCCCGATCGCGTGGCGGTGTCGATGGGCCAGACGACGCCGTCGCTGGACCAGCGGCAGCTGGGCGCGCCCACCGGCAAGTACATCGACCACATCGAGTTGCCCCCACTGAAGGGCGCACTGCTGCGCAACGCCGAGGCCGGCACGGACGACGCGGCGGCCACCCTCCTGCTCAACGGCCGCGGCTACGGCATCCCGACGGCGGCCGCCCGCCAGGCGCTCGGCTACGGCGACGTCACGGCGATGCCCGTCACGGGCGGCCTGCTGAACCTCATCCGCTCAGGCCTGCCGAGCGGCGTGGCGCTGGGCCGCGACCACGTTGGGCCCGCGCAATGATGCGGCCCGTACCCCCGGCCCAGGCCACATAGGTATCCCTACTTGATTGTGGCGGGCAGCGCGGCAAGTGACCCCACGGGCCGCATAGTGTTTCTGCAGACACCACCGCAGCCACGGGGAACGCACCTGAGTGGCTCTACAAGGGCCACAGTGGCTCGACGTCGAAGGGAATGAAACATGAGCGACAAGTCCGTAGACCGCGCTGCCATGCAGAAGGCGACGCAGCAGATTGAGGCGAAGCACCAGCAGATCCACAACCTGCAGACCCGCCTGCAGGGCCAGATGGGCGATCTCGCCTCGCGCTGGCACGGCAATGCGTCGACCGCCTTCCAGAACGGTTACCGCCAGTTCGACACGGAGTTCGAGAAGGTCAAGGCCGGCCTCGACAAGATCCACGGCCAGCTGGTCGAGACCCTCCGTGAGTACGGCGTGCGTGAGGAAGAGAACCAGGCAACCGCCAACCAGATCGCCGGCCTCATCGGCTGACGGCCGCTGACGAGAACAGACCAGGAGAGAATTCATGAGCGACTCGACCATCTACTCCGTTGCCGGCCTCCAGGAAGGCATCGCCAACCTCTCGGCAGCGCACCGCGAACTCACCAGCCTCCTCGAGGACCTGAAGGGCGAGCTGTCGTCCTCGCTGGGTCAGTGGGATGACAACGCCCGCAACTCCTACCAGGAAGTGCAGATCCAGTGGGACCAGTCGGCCAAGCGCCAGCAGGACATCGTGCAGCGCATGCCCGTGCTCCTCGGCAACATCGCCGACGGCTACAACGCCACTGAGAAGAAGAACGCCGGCATCTGGGGCTGACCCGACGCCGTAAGGGAAGGGGCCCGGCTCTCGCCGGGCCCCTTTCTTCATGCCCTGCGGACCCGGGGCGATTCCCTCAGGAACTCGGGATGCGGTCGCGTTTCCTGGCCGTGGTGCGGGCTCTCGCGAAGCAGAAGAAGCCGTACGCGATCACGCCCGCGGCCACCACGAAGAGGATGGCGCTGCCGTAGGGCAACTCCGTCAGCTTCTTCAGGGCGCCGTCGAGCCCACCGGCCTCGTCCGGGTCGCGGTTGATGACGGCGAGCACGAACAGCACGCCCACGATGGCGATGGCGACCCCCTTCGCCATGTAGCCCGTCATCCCCAGCACGACGAAGACGCGACGGAACGTGCCGGACACGTCGACGTCGTCGAGGAACTTCTTGCGCACGCCCTTGACGAACATGCCCACGCCGATGGCGAGGATCACCAGGCCGATGACGGCCAGCAGCCATGAGCCCCACGTCGACTGCATCAGCGTGGCGCTGAACGTCTCGGTGGACTGCTCGCCGTCCGAGGTTCCGCCGGTGGCGTAGACCAGCGCGACGGAGCCGACGGCCAGGTAGGCGATGCCGCGACCGACACCCCTGACCGCATCCCAGGTGTCGCTACGCACGTCGGTGATGGCGGTCGCGAACGAGTACAGCGCCAAGGCGAACATCGCGATGCCTGCCACCCACAGCGCGATCGACCCGGGCAGCGTGGAGTCGATGGCGCGCATCGCCCCGCTCTGGTCGGCGGAGCCGCCCGCGCCGAGCGCGATGCCGATGGCGATCAGGCCGATGATGATGTGCACGGTGCCGTTGACGACGTGGCCGACGGAGGCCGCCAGCACGGCGGCGGGATGCTGCTCGACCTTCTTGGCGGTCCGTTCCGCCGTGTCACGCTTGCCCATCCCGCCATCGTAGGGCGCGGCCCTCGTCATCGAGGCCGGAGGCGTAGGAGTTGGTCGGTCTCCCACTTCGATCCAACGACCCTGGCTGGCTAAGCGTGGGCGACGATGTGGAGGTGTTCGCCCTCTCCGGTGATCCGGACGCCGGGCGTGGCCAGGTCGAGGTCGACGGTGAGCGCGCGGCCGCCGTCGTGCACGCGGAAGGTGAGGTGCTCGTTGGACTTGTGCAGCACCTCGGCGGTCGCGGTGGCCAGCCAGGGGTGGCGGCGGCGCAGCGCCACCGCGGAGCGGTAGTGGTGCAGCACGTGCGCGCCCAGCGGGGACAGGTCCGACGGGGTGGCGGGCAGCGGCGGCCGGACCTCGTCGTCGCCGTGCCAGGTCTCGGTCTTGGTGCCGGTGAAACCCTGTTCATCGCCGTAGTAGATGCTGGGCGCGCCGGGCAGCGTCATGAGCAGGTACGGCACCACCGTCGTGGCCTTCGGGACGCGGGTGGCGATCCGGGTGACGTCGTGGTTGCCGAGGAACGTGTTGGGGATGAACCGCTCCGCGAACACCGTGTGCCGCTCGATGGCGTGCGCGAGCTCCCAACCGTTGACGTCGGTCAGCGAGCTCCAGATGGCCTTCCACAGCTCGTACTGGGTGACCGTGGTGAGCGTGGAGTCGGTGACGAAGCCGAGGTAGTCGCCGTGGATCACCTCGCCCAGGAACAGGGCCTCCGGGAACTCGGCCCGCACCCGGTCCGCTGCCTCCCGCCAGAACGACGTGGGCACCGCGTAGGCGACGTCGAGGCGCCAGCCGGCGATGCCCCGCCGCAGCCAGTGCCGCATGACGTCGACGACGAGGTCCAGCACGTCGGGGTTGGCGTGGTCGAGCTCGACCAACGCGTCGTGCCCCTCCCACCCCCGTGGCCGGTCCCCGTCCCACTTCACCAGCTCCGGCCGCTCCGTCACGAGGTGGTGCCCGCGCGCCACGTGGTTGAACACGCCGTCGAGCACGACGTGCAGGCCGCGCGCCCCTGCTTGGGCGACGAGGTGATCGAAGTCTGAGTCAGTGCCCAGACGGCTGTCGATGCGGTAGTGGTCCAGCGTGTCGTACCCGTGGGAGGCCGACGCGAAGACGGGGCCGAGGAGCAGGCCGTTGCAGCCGAGCTCGACGGCGTAGTCGAGCCACGCGTCGAGCTTGCGGAGCCTGGACTCGGGCGCCCCGTGCTCGGTGCGGATGGGGGCGCCGGTGGCGCCGAGGGGATAGATGTGCCACCAGATGGCGTGTTCGAGCATTGGGCTCCTACTTCAACAACCGCGACATGCGTCGGTCGGCCAAGGGTTTGCCGCCGGTCTGGCAGCCCGGGCAGTACTGGAGGGACGAGTCCGCGAACGACACCTCCGCGATGGTGCTGCCGCAGACGTCGCACGCCTCGCCGGTGCGGCCGTGCACACGCATGTGGGCGCGCTTGGCGTCCTTGAGCTCCTCGATGGGGGTGCCCACGGCCAAGGCGAGCGCGTCTCCCAGCACGCCGCGGACGTGGCCGAAGAGGTCGTCGGCCTCCCCCGGCGTCAGCGAGTTCGCCGCCTTGAAGGGGCTCAGCTTCGCGGCGTGGAGGATCTCGTCGGAGTACGCGTTGCCGATGCCGGCCAGCACCTTCTGGTCGCGCAGGACGCCCTTCAACTGCGAGCGGCCGGCTCGCGACAGGATGGCCCGGAAGTCGTCAGCGGTGCAGTCGGGCGCGAGCGGGTCTGGGCCCAGTGCCGCGATGCCGGGCACCTCAGCCGGGTCCTCCACGACGTAGATCGCCAGGCCCTTCTGGGTGCCGGCCTCGGTGATGCTGAAGCCCGACCCGTCGTCGAGCACCATCCGCAGCGCGAGGCCCGACTTGCCGCGGCGGGCCGGCACGGTGGGGGCGACGTCGTGCCACGTCACCCAGCCTGCGCGGGCGAGGTGGAAGATGAGGTGCACGCCCTGGGCGTCGATGTCGACGAACTTGCCGTGCCGGGTGACGGAGGAGACCTCCAGCCCCGCCATGGCGTCGAGCCCCACCTTGAAGGTCTTGAGCGCGGAGAAGCTCACCAGATGCCCCTCCGCGATGATGCGCTCACGCAGCTTCTCGTCGAGCGCGGCGGCCAGGGCCGCGACTTCGGGTAGTTCAGGCACGGCGCTCCCCTCTCAGTTGCAGTGTGGCCCGGGAGCCGTCGTCGAACCTGCGCAGCAGGCCCTCGCCGGTCAGGGGGCCGAGGTCGGTCCATTCGAGGTCTGGGTACGCCATGGCCGGCTCGAGCTTGCGCAGGTACTCCCCGCGCGGGACCTCGTAGGCGCCCAGCGAGCCGAGGTGTTCGGTGAGCCACTGGACGTCGAGCAGCCCGACGCCGACCTGGCGCAGTTGCGTGATCAGCCTGACCAGCGCCACCTTCGACGCGTCGCGGCCCCGCTCGGGGTCGTGGAACATCGACTCCCCCGCGAACATGCCGCCCAGGTGCACCCCGTACAGGCCTCCGACGAGGACGCCCTCGTCGTCCCAGACCTCGACGGTGTGCATCCAGCCGGCGTCGAACAGCTGGCGGTACGCGGCGATGATGCGCTGGTCGATCCAACCGTGCGGCCGCGACGGGTCCGCGCAGCGGGCGAGCACGCCGTCGGGATCCGAATCCACCGTGGTGGTGTAGCGCTTGGCGTTCTTCCGCAGCGAGCGCGTGACGTGCAGGCCCTCGACGGGCAGGATTCCGCGGCGCATGGGCGACCACCAGCCCATCTCCTCGTCATCGGGGTCCAGCGGCATGGGGAAGACCCCGCAGCGGTACCCCTCCAGCGCCAGGGCAGGGCTGAACTCCTCGGACCACCCGATGAGATCCTGGCTCGGCCACTGGTCCGGCCGGCCGAACGTCACGCCCAACATCCCTCCAGTCTTGCAGGTGGCGGCCCACAAGTGGACCCCTCCGGTGCACCCCGGGTTCGACCCTGATCCCACTGGCGGGCCCTCGACCCCGTCCGGGGCGCGTGGCAAGCTGATGGGGTAAGGAGGCCTCCATGATGCAACCCAGCGATGCCGTCGCAGTGGCCGAGGGCCTGACCGCAGATGGTTTCCACCAACTCCTCGACCTGGCCATCAAGGGCAAGGGCAAGCTCCCCGGCGCCAAGCATTCCGCCAAGCAGTCGCTGCTGCGCCACGGCGACGCCGAGGCGGCCATCCGCAGCCTCGTGACCAGCCACATCGCCATGGCCAGCGGCCAGGGCTTCGCCACCAACTGGGGCGGCTTCTTCGTCTCGCTGCTCACCATTCCCGCCAACATCGCCGCTGCCTCGTTCCTGCAGGCGCGGCTGGTGGCGGGCATCGCGCACCTGCGCGGCTACGAGCTCGACGACCCGCGGGTGCGCACCGCGATCCTGATGGTGATGCTCGGCCCCGGCGGCAACGCCGACCTGCTGAAGAAGGGCCTCATCCCGTCGTCTCCCGCCACTGTCGCCACCGCTCCGGTGTTCGACGCGAAGCTCGACGGGCAGGTCTCCCGCGCGCTGCTGGACCGGGCCATGAACCAGGTGACCGGCAAGCGCCTGGGCGTCTGGGTGGGCAAGCGCATCCCGTTCGTGGGCGGTGGCGTGGGTGCCGCCGTCGACGGCTGGTCGACCCGCACCATCGCGATGCACGCGCTCGATTCCCTGCCGAGCCGTCGCCCGCGTCGCAGCAGCGGGGCCGTGGACACGGCGTAGGAACTTAGCCGAAGTACTCCCTGGGCACCCGGGCGGTGATGAGGCAGGTCACCTCGTAGGTGATCGTGCCCATCAGCTCGGCCAGCTCCTCGACGCCGATCCGCTCGGCGCCGGAGGTGCCCATCAGCACGGCCTCGTCGCCGACCCTCACCGACGGGTCCTCGGGGCCGAGGTCGATCATCGTCTGGTCCATGCACACGCGCCCCACGACGGGGTAGGAGCGGCCGTCGACCAGCATCCGGCCGCGTGAGGACAGCAGCCTCGAGTAGCCGTCGCCGTACCCGACGGCGACGGTGGCGATCCACGTGTCGCGCGGCGCCGTCCACGAGCGGCCGTAGCCGACCGTCTCCCCGGCGGCGACGCGCTTGACGAAGTTGACGCGCGCCACCCAGGTGCCGACGTCGCGCAGCGGGCGCGTGGGCGGGGTCTCGGCGTCGGGGTAGGACCCGTAGACCATGATGCCCGGGCGCACCATCGTGGTGCGGCCCAGGTCGTGGCCCAGCACCGCGCCGGAGTTGGCGGCGTGCACCCATTCGACGGGGCCGACGGCATCCTCGATGCGGGCGACCACGTCGTCGAAGAGTGCCAACTCGGCGCGGGTGAACTCCTCGCCGGAGGAGACGTCGCTGACGGGCAGGTGCGTGAAGACGCCGCCCAGCCTGAGGCTGCCCGAGTCGGCGATGCGGCGGGCGAGGTCGACGGCGTCGGCCGGCTCGGCGCCTACCCTGCGCATGCCGGTGTCGACCTTCAGGTGCACGTCGGCCACCGTGCCGGCGGCGCGCGCGGCGGCGGCGGCCTCGTCGACGGCGTCGGCCGCGCCGACGGAGAGCGTGACGCCGGCGTGCAGCGCAGCGGGCAGTTCGTCGGGGAACGTTGGGGTGAACTTCAGGAGGGGCAGGGTCACGCCGCCGGCGCGCAGTTCCTCGGCCTCGGCCGTCAGGGCCACGCCCAGCCACTCGGCGGAGCGCCGCTCCTGGATGCTGCGCGCCACCGGCACCAGCCCGTGGCCGTAGGCGTTCGCCTTGACCGCCGCCAGCACCGCGCGGCCGCCGCTGAGGCTGCGCACGGTGGCGAGGTTTGCGTGGATCGCGTCGAGGTCGACCCGGAACGTGGTGGGAGACGCCATGCCCCCAACTATTGCGCACCCGCACGCGCGGTGGGTACGCGCACCGGTGATGTCCATCGCGCTGGTCCGCCACCGTGGCAGACTTCAGGCATGTCTAACCAACAGTGGAACACCGGCCAGGGCGAGCAGTGGCCGCCGCAGCAGCCGGAGGGCGGCGCACACGAGCAGCCCACCACCCAGCACGACTGGGGCCAGCAGGCCGACTGGACGCAGCAGGGCCAGACCTCCGCCAGCGAATGGGGGCAGCCGCAGCAGCCGGCGGCCGCGCAGGACTGGCAGCAGGCGCCGCAGCAGCCGGCCGCCAACGACTGGCAGCAGGCCCACCCGCAGCCCAGCGCCGGGGATTGGCACCAGGCGCAGCCGCAGCAGTCGGCCCAGGACTGGAACCAGCAGGGCTGGAACCAGCCGCAGCAGCAGAACTGGGACCAGCAGGCGCAGCAGGCCTGGGAGCAGCAACAGTGGCAGGGACAGCAGGCCGCGCCGCAGGGCCCCGGCCAGTTCCCGGCGGGCGGCGGCTACGCCGGGCCGTGGCAGGGCGGCAGTCCCGTGCCGGTGGCGAAGAAGCCCAGCCCGTTCGACTTCGGGTTCAAGAGCGGCTCGCTGCCCGGCACCGCCGGCACCATCTTCCTCGTCGGCACCATCGGCATCGGCGTGTGGTGGCTGTTCGAGGTCATCGCCGCGCTGACCTACGTCTTCGAGTTCCCGCTGGACTTCTTCTTCGCGCTGATCGGTGAGGGCGGCCTCGCGCTGTTCGCCGTCATGCTGCTGCGCGCCGTCCTCGAGGTGGGCGTGGCGGCCGTCGGCCTGCTCAACAAGCCCGACTCCACCAAGGCAGACGCAGACGACACCACGTCGGTCTGAACCCGGCCACGCGAAAAGGGGCGGAAGCGCAGTGCTTCCGCCCCTTTCGCGTGCCGTCGGTGTCGCAGCCGGTCAGTAGAGCAGCGCCAGTGCCGGCTCGGCCAGGATCGAGGCCACGTCGTGCAGGAAGCGTGAGCCCTGCTCGCCGTCGATGATCCGGTGGTCGAACGCCACTGCCAGCGTGGTGACCCAGCGGGGCTCGACGCGCTCGTCGGCGCCCTCGCCCACCACCCAGGGGCGGCGCTGGATCGAACCCATGCAGAAGATCGCCGATTCGTCGCCGTTGATGATGGGCGTGCCGGCGTCGATGCCGAAGACACCCACGTTGGTGATCGTGAACGTGCCCTGCGAGTAGTCGCGCGGCTGCAGCTTGCCCTCGCGCGACACCTGCACCAGCTGGTTGACCGCCTGGCACAGCTGCAGCAGGCTCAACCGCTGCGCGCCCTTGATGTTGGGCACCATCAGCCCGCGCGGGGTGGCGGCGGCGATGCCCAGGTTCACGTCGGCGTGGTAGACGATCTCCTGCGCGTCCTCGTCCCAGCTGGTGTTGAGGTCGGGGTTGCGGCCCAGCGCCAGGCAGATGGCCTTGGCGTAGACCAGCAGCGGCGACACCCTCAGCCCGGTGAACTCGCGGCGGTTCTTCAGCGTCTCGACGAACTCCATCGTGCCGGTGACGTCGACGGTGATCCACTCGGTCACGTGCACCTTCGTGCTGACCGAGCGCACCATGTTGTCGGCCGTGACCTTCCGGACGCCCTTGATCGGCACCCGGCGCTCCGCGCGCCCCTCGAAGGGGTCGAAGCCGCCCAGGCCCTCCGTCGGGCCGAAGCCCGCGCCGAAGGCGCCCTGCTGCTCACCGGTGCCCTGGAAGGAGGCCTGGTCGTTGAGGATGCGGCCCTGCCTGGGCTGGTCGTCGAGCAGGCGGAACGCGGCCGCGGCCTCGACGTCGCGCCTGGTGATGGTGCCGTCGGGACCGGTGCCGACGACGGTGCTCAGGTCGACCCCGAGGTCCTTGGCGTACTTGCGCACGGGCGGCTTGGCCTTGGAGTCGCCTGCGTCGGAGGCGAGCACCAGCGTCGACTCCGACGGCGCCGTGCCCGGCGTCGGCAACGGGTCACCCGTGGCCTCGGCGTGGACCGGTTCGGCGGGGTGCACCTCGTCGGGGCGGCGGCCCGGCTCGTGGGGCTCGTACGCGGCGAACAGCGCCTCGCTGGTGTGGCTGGCCTCGGCCGGGCTGCTCTGGTGACGACGGCGGCGCCGCGTCGACGGCGTGTCGGAGGCGCCGTAGCCCACCAGGTTGGGGCCCGAGCCCTCGTCGGCCGGCTCCTCGGCCTCGGCGGCGACACCGTCGTCGATCTCCACGATCGGCGTGCCGACGTCGACCATCGTGCCCTCGGCCACGAGCAGCCCCGTGACGGTGCCCGCGAAGGGCGAGGGCAGTTCGACGAGCGACTTGGCCGTCTCGATCTCGACGAGGACGTCGTTGACCTCGACCACGTCGCCGACGGCGACGCGCCACGCGACGACCTCGGCCTCGAGCAGGCCCTCGCCCGGGTCGGGAAGCAGGTACTGGCGCAACATGGGTGCTCCTTTGGGGCTCAGAAGGCGAGGGACTGGTCGACGGCGTCGAGGATGCGATCCACGGACGGCAGGTACTCCTCCTCCACCCGCGACGGCGGGTAGGGGGTGTCGTAGCCCGTCACCCGCAGTACGGGCGATTCCATCACGTAGAACAGGTCCTGGTGCAGGCGCGCGGCGATCTCGGCGCCCAGCCCCAGGCTCAGCGGGGCCTCGTGCACGACGACGGCGCGCTTGGTGCGGCGCACCGACGACATGATCGTGACCCAGTCGACGGGGCTCAGCGTGCGCAGGTCCACGACCTCCAGCGACGTGCCCTCCTCGGCGGCCACGGCGGCCGCGTCGAGGCAGGTCTTGACCATGGGGCCGTAGCACAGCAGGGTCGCGTCGGTGCCGTAGCGCGTGATCGACGCCTGGTGCATGGGCTGCGGGCGCGAGGCGAAGTCGACCTCGCCCTTGGTGTGGTAGCGGCGCTTCGGCTCGAAGAACACGACGGGGTCGTCGGACTGGATGGCCTGCTGGATCATCCAGTACGCGTCGTTGGAGTTCGAGCAGGTCACCACCTTGAGGCCGGGCGTGTGCGCGAAGTAGGCCTCGGGCGATTCGGAGTGGTGCTCGATGGCGCCCACGCCGCCGCCGTAGGGCATGCGGATCACCATCGGCATGCGGGTCTGCCCGCCGGTGCGGGTGTGCAGCCGGGCGACCTGCGTGACGATCTGCGAGAAGGCGGGGAAGACGAAGCCCTCGAACTGCATCTCGACGACGGGCCGGTAGCCGCGCATGGCCAGGCCGATGGCGGTACCGACGATGCCCGACTCCGCGAGGGGCGAGTCGATCACGCGGTTCTCGCCGAACTCGGCCTGGAGGTTCTCGGTGATGCGGAACACGCCGCCGAGCTTGCCGATGTCCTCGCCGGCCAGCAGCACCTTCGGGTCGGCCTGCAGCGCGCGACGCAGGCCGCGGTTGAGGGCCTTGGCCATGGTCAGGGTCTCACTCATGGGGTCACCGGCCCTTCGACGGTTCGTGGGACTCGCCGCTCAGGGAACCGGGTTCGTCCTCCCCGTCCGACGCGTAGTCGTTGTATTCGCGGCGCTGCGCCTCGAGCGCGACGGAGGGCTCGGCGTAGACGGTCTCGAACAGGCGGTCCATGGTGACCGACTCGAGCTTCGGGATGCTCGCGCGCACCTCCACCCCGAGCTGGCGGGCCTCCTCGTCCATCCGGGCCTGCCAGGCGTCGTCGATGGCGCCCTCGTTGCGCAGGTAGGTGGTGAGGCGGGAGATCGGGTCGCGGCCGCGCCACTCCTCCTCCTCCGCACCCGTGCGGTACTTCGTCGGGTCGTCGGAGGTGGTGTGGGCGCCCATCCGGTAGGTGAACGCCTCGATGAACGTGGGGCCCTCGCCGTGCCGGGCCCGGTCCAGCGCCCAGTCGGTGACGGCCTTGACGGCGAGGACGTCGTTGCCGTCGACCTGGACGCCCGGGAAGCCGAAGCCACGGGCGCGTTCGTACAGCGGGATGCGGCTCTGCAGCGCGATGGGCTCGGAGATGGCCCACTGGTTGTTCTGGCAGAAGAAGACGACTGGCGCGTTGTACGAGGCCGCGAACACGTAGGCCTCGTTGACGTCGCCCTGGCTGGAGGCGCCGTCGCCGTGGTAGACGATCACCGCGGCCGGGTCCTCGACGTCGGGGCCCACCACGCCGTCGAACTGGAGGCCCATGGCGTAGCCGGTGGCCTGCAGCGTCTGGCAGCCGATGACGATCTGGTAGTTCTTGAACTTCTCGAGGTTGCCCCAGTTGCCGTGGTCGATGCCGCGGAACAGGCCGATGAAGTTCGTCAGGGGTACGCCCAGCACCATCGCGACGGCGTGCTCGCGGTAGCTGGGGAACACGACGTCGGCGGGGCGCACGGCGTGGGCGGAGCCGACCTGCGCGGCCTCCTGGCCCAGCAGCGGCGGCCACATGCCGAGCTCGCCGTGGCGCTGGAGGGCGGTGGCCTCCGCGTCGAAGCGGCGGGCGAGGATCATGTCGCGCAGGTAGCCGACGAGGTCCTCGGTGGTGCCGGTGAATTCGAAGTCGTCGTTGTCGATGCGTTGCCCGTCGGGGGTGAGCAACTGCACCATCTCGTGACTCTGACCGCGCACGCGGCCTCCTTCCGCCAACTGAACCTACGAAACCGTAACTTACGCCAGCGTAGCTTGCGGAATCGGCGTTCCCGGGGAGCGGGCACCTCCACACATGGCCCAGATCTGTTGTGGAAATCCGACAATCCCCGGTGCGCGGGGGATTTTGGGTGACTGCGCGATGAAGTGAACGTTAACAACCGGTTACGAGCTTGACGAGCCCCTGACTAGGCTCAAGAGTGTCAGGTAACCACCGGTCGGTGGTCGTATCTAATGCCCAGAAGCATCGGAGAGACATGACCAACATCAAGCGCGCGACCGCGTCGTTCGCCGCCACCGCCCTGGTGGCGAGCGGGCTCGCGTTCGCCACCACCGCCCCAGCCGACGCGGCCATCAGCGAATGTGTCGCGGCCAACAGCACCGTCAGCGTGTTCGGCTTCAACGATTTCCACGGCCGGATCGGCACAGCAGCGAAGCTGTTCACGCCGGTCGAGGACGCCCGCGCCGACCTGGGTGCGGACAACGTGCTGCTGCTCAGCAGCGGCGACAACATCGGCGCCTCGCTGTTCGAGTCGATGATCGCCGACGACAAGCCGACGCTCGACATCCTCAACGCCATCGGCCTCGACGTGAGCACCGTCGGCAACCACGAGTTCGACAAGGGCTGGGCGGACCTGTCCGGCCGGGTGTCCACCGGATCCGACTTCAGCTACCTCGGCGCCAACGTCTACACCAAGGGCACCACCACCGTCGCGGCCCCCCTCAAGGCCTACGAGACCTTCGAGAAGGGCGGCGTGACCATCGCCGTCGTGGGCGCCGTCACCGCCGACACGCCGTCGCTGGTGGACCCCTCCGGCATCGCCACCATCGAGTTCGGTGACCCGGTCGCGGCCGTCAACCGCGTCACTGCGGAACTGCTCGACGGCAACGCCGCCAACGGCGAGGCCGACATCGTGCTCGCCTCGTTCCACGAGGGCGCCGCCAACGGTTCCCTCACGGCGGCCCAGAACGCAGCCAACTCGGAGGCCTTCGACGCGATCTACAACGACGTCGACCCGCGCGTGGCGGCCATCTTCAACGGCCACACCCACCAGCTCTACACCTATGAGACCACCGGTGGCGTACCGGTCATCCAGGCAGCCTCCTACGGCACCGCGCTGGCGCGGCTCGACCTGTCGGTCGACAGCGACACCGGCGGCCTGTGCGGCACCACCGTGGCGATGCCGAAGTTGCCCGACGTGGCCGGCACGAGCGCACCGATCGTCGCGATCAACGCGATCGTGACTGCCGCCAACGCCGTGGCCGCCGAGGTGGGCACCCGGGTCATCGGCTTCGCCGAGGAGGCCATCTCGACCCCTGCGGGCAACGCCGACGTGCGTGACACGGAGTCGCCGATGAACAACCTCGTGGCGCAGATGTTCTTCGAGGTGCTCGGCGACGCAGACGCCGACAACTTCATCGGCATCCAGAACCCCGGCGGCACCCGGGCCTCCTTCGACGCGGGTGACATCACCTACAAGGAGGCGGCCAACACGCTGCCGTTCGCGAACTCACTGTTCACCACGCAGATCACCGGCGCCCAGTTCAAGACGGTGCTGGAACAGCAGTGGCAGCGCAACGCGGCGGGCGAGGTGCCGTCGCGGCCGTTCCTCCAGCTGGGTCTGTCGGACAACGTGTCCTACACCTACGACGAGTCACGCCCCGAGGGTGACCGCATCACCTCGATCGCCATCAACGGCGAACCCATCGACATGGACAAGCTCTACACCGTCGGCGGCGCCTCGTTCCTGATCGCCGGCGGCGACAACTTCTGGGAGCTCGCCGAGGGCATCAACACCGCCGACACCGGCTGGGCAGATCTCGAGGCCTGGGTGAACTGGGTGGGCGACCACGAGTCGCTGGCCCCCGACTACTCCAAGCGCGGCGTCTCCGCCAAGCTGCCGTCGGGCAACGTCCTCGCCGAGGGCGGCGCGGGCCTGACCTTCACCTTCGGCGTGCCGCTCGAGGGCGGCGTCGCCGGTGGCACCCTGGACATGGCGCTCAAGGGCGCCGTGCTGAAGGACGGCACCGTGCTGACGGTGTCGCCTGCGCTGGCCAACTCCGAGATCGTGGCCTTCATCGGCGACGTGGAACTCGGCTCCGCCACCGTCACCGACGGTGCGGCCACCATCACGGTCAAGCTCCCCGTCGGCACCGAGGTGCCCGCCGGCGAGCAGATGCTGACGTTCGTCGTGCTGGAGTCCGGCACGCTCATCGACGTGCCCGTGACCGTCCAGTTGAAGGCCGCGCCCAAGCCCGTGTACAAGCGCACCGCGCCGTACACCCTGGCCGGTGAGCACAACCTCAACGGTCGCCAGTGGCGCACCACCTGCGAGCCGTACTCGCAGACCGAGCGTTGCCGCACCGAGATCTGGGCCACCGTCATCACCATCCAGGACGGCAAGTTCGTGCGCACCACCGGGTGGGCGTTCAACAACCTGACGTACCTGCCGTACATGACGAAGTCGGAGTGGGGCGCCAACCCGCTGGCCAACACGGGTTCGTGGACGGCGAAGACCGACGGTCGCCAGTGGCGCACCGAGTGCGCCACCCCCGCCACCGGTCGCGACGGCTGCCGCACCTACGCGATGGTGACGGTCTACAAGGCCACCGCCAAGCCTGAGGGCGGCTACGTCTTCTCGCAGAACAACGAGTGGGTGTTCAACAACATCGTGATGTTCGGCGATTACGCCAAGTGATCATCGCGTGACCACGGGGCCCCGGAGCAGACGCTCCGGGGCCCCGTTGGTTGGGTGGGACGTCGCAGACCTGGGCCCGCCGTCGCAGAGCTGAGCCCGCCGTCGCAGACCTGGGGCTCGACGTCGCAGACTTGGGGCTCGTCGTCGCAGACGCTGCCGCAACGTCGCAGACCGGCGCTGGTGTCGCAGACAGTGCTCTGTCTGCGACACCGCGGGCCGTCTGCGACGTGGTCGGCGGTCTGCGAGGTGGTCGGCGGTCTGCGACGTGGCGGTCGCGCCGACGGTGGGTCAGCCCGCGAGGGTGGCCACCAGGACCGCCTTGATGGTGTGCATCCTGTTCTCGGCCTGGTCGAAGACCACGCTGGCCGGCGACTCGAACACCTCGTCGGTCACCTCGACTCCGTCGAGGCCGAACTGGTCGAACAGGTCCTGCCCCACCGTCGTGTCCAGGTCATGGAAGGCCGGTAGGCAGTGCATGAACTTCGCGTTGGGGCCGGCCTTGGACATGAGCTGGGCGTTGATCTGGTAGCCGCGCAGCAGTTCGATGCGCTCAGCCCAGACCTCCTTGGGTTCCCCGAGGGAAACCCAGACGTCCGTGTAGAGGAAGTCGGCGCCCTCGACGGCGTCCGTGTCGTCGGTGACCGTGATGCGAGCCCCGCTGGTCTCCGCGAGGCGGTGTGCCTCGGCCAGCACGTCGTCGGCGTTCTGCTGCTGCTTCGGGGCCACCATGCGCACGTCCATGCCCATCATCGCGCCACTGATCAGCAGCGAGTTGCCGACGTTGTTGCGTGCGTCGCCGAGGAACGCGAACGAGATCTCGCTGAGCGGCTTGCCGGAGTGTTCGAGCATCGTGAGCTGGTCGGCGAGCATTTGGGTGGGGTGCCAGTCGTCGGTCAGGCCGTTGTAGACGGGAACCCCGGCGTGCTCTGCGAGCGTCTCGACGGTGGCCTGGGCCGATCCGCGGTACTCGATGCCGTCGTACCAGCGGCCCAGCACGCGGGCGGTGTCGGCGGCCGACTCCTTGTGGCCGATCTGCGAACCCGACGGGTCGAGGTACGTGGTGGTGCCGCCCTGATCCGCCATCGCGACCTCGAAAGCACACCGCGTGCGCGTGGAGGTCTTCTCGAAGAGCAGCGCCACCTGCCTGCCCACGAGCCGCTGCCGCTCGCGTCGCTCACGCCTGGCCGTCTTCAGCTCTGCCGAGAGGTCGAGCAGCGACTGCCACTCGTCGGGGGTGAAGTCGAGTTCCTTGAGGAAGGAACGGCCGAGCAGGCTCATGGGTCGCCTTTCGCTGGGATGTCCGGATGGAAGCCCTCAGGATATGCCCGCGCCTCGGGGCGTTCTCGAGGGTCCAGAATTTATCGCTACGCCGAAAGAGTGGCCGATGTGGATAATCCACATCGACCCCCCACTTCCGGTAGGGATAATCAGCCGCAGCCGACCGGAGGCAGGTCCTCGACCGCAATGGGATGCGCCAAACCCTGCACATCGACCCAGAGCACCCCGTCGCGCAGCCCGTAGGCGTTGCCCGAGGGGTCGAGGTCCGGAAGGTTCACCCGCACCCTGTTGCGCAGGTCCACGAGGGTCTGCCGGGCTTCCGGGGCGTGGGCGCTCAGCAGGGCCCAGTCACCCGATACCGTGCCGGCCGGGCCCTCGGGGCTGTTGATCTCGTACCGCTTGCCCTCTTCGAGGAGGTACAGCGACGACGTGCCGCTCCTGTCGTACAGGAGGAGAGCGGTGTCCGAGTGGGACAGCACGCGGCTCGTCTGCAGCTCCTCAGGAAGCGGGATGTCCCGGACGGTGCCGTCGGGCTCGTACAGGGTGATGGCACCCCCGTCGATCATCACCTGGATCGCCCCGTCCCACAGCCCGACCGCATCGAGCCCCTTGGCCTCCACCACGAGGCGGGGCACGCGGTCGCCGTCGAGTTCGATCGCCTCGACCCGTCCGGTCCAGTTGCCGCTGCGCTTGTAGTCGTCACTGTGGGTGATGGTCCGGCTCAGCCAGAGCACGCCGTCGTCCAGTTGGAAGGAGTTGAGGCTGTCGACGGGTGAGAAGTCCGGGCCGGTGACGGCCACGGGCGCGTCCTCGGGCATGCGGGCATCCCAGACCATCACGCGCCCGTCGTCGCCCACCCAGGCCGCATGGCGGCCGTCGGTGTGCTCCGGCGTGGCGGGGTCGGCGGTTTCCGTGAGGACCCGGACCTCGTCCCCATGCCAGGTGAGGGTCTGCCCCTCCTGCTCGAGCCACGCCGTGATCCCCGGGGTCGAGCCGACCTCGAAGAGTGGCAGCCAGGACTCGGGCATGGCGATGGTGCACTCCGAGAAGGTCTCCAACGGCGCGCCCACTGGGCTGCCGGTCTGGGTGACGGTGGCGGCCGGGGCCGGGGCGGTGGTGCTGGCGGTGGGCGCTGCGGGCACCGCGTCGGGGCCCGAGCGCAGTGCCAGCGCGACGCCGGCCGACCCGACGAGGGCCACCGCAGCGACGGCGGCTGTCGCGCGCTGGGCCAGGTTGCGGCGGCGGTCGATCCTGGCGGCTACCGCTGCGGGTGAGACTGCCGTGGTGGAGGGGGTGTCGTCGAGGAGGTCCTTGAGGTCGGACAGCTGCATGATCAGACTCCGATCGGGGTGGGGACGGTGGCGCGGAGCTTGTTCAGCGCCCGCGCGGTGGTGCTCTTGATGGTGCCGACGGCGAGCCCTAGTTCGCGGGCGGTGTCGGCTTCGGACAGGTCGGCGAGGCAGCGCAGGACGAGCACCTGTCGCTCCCTCGGAGTGAGCGGCGCCAGGAGCGCGTCGACGGTGCGTGCGCTGACGGCCTGGTCCTCCGGACCGGGGCCTTGAGCGGCCCTGTCCTCGGGCTCGACGCGGCGCCCGATGAGGTTCTGGAGGCGCACCTTGCGGCGCCACGAGTCGTAGCTTGAGTTGACCAGGATGCGGCGGACGTAGGCGAATTGCGCGTCGGGTGCGGTCCGATGGACTCGATGCCAGGCCCGGTAGGCCTTCTCGAGGGCGGTCTGGACCAGGTCGTCGGCCGCGTGCGGGTTGCCGGTCAGCGCGCGGGCGATGCGCACGAGATCTGGCAGCCGGGCGTTGGCAAAATCGGTGAAGTCGCCGCTGAGTTCCTCACGGGTGGGCATTGGCGCCTCCTTACACCCGTCCAGACGCCTGAGGTGGGGCGGAAGGTTCTGTGTGGCGGCGAGTTCTCAGAGGGTTTGGACCGCGTCGAGGATGCCGGGCATCGCCGCTTCGATGTCGGCGAGCGTGTCGTAGAAGCCGGCCTGGTCGCCGTACCAGGGGTCGATGAGCGCCTCGCCCTTGGGCTTGGCGGGGTTGAGGTCGTTGAGCAGGACCACGTTCGCCGTCGGCATCAGGGCCCGGAGTCGGTCCACCTGGTACTGCTCGACGGCGACGAACAGCGTGTCGTCGGTGAGGTCCTTCGCGGCGATGGCACGGGCTGCGTGGGCCTCGGCGTCATAGCCGTGCTCGGTGAGCACACGCACCGCGCGGCGGTCGATGCCGTTGCCCGCCTCCTCGGTGGACAGCCCGAAGCTCTCGACGTCGATGTCCAGCCCCTGCTCGTCGATCATCCGCCGCGCGACGCGCTCCGCCATCGGGGAGCGGCAGATGTTGCCCCAGCACACGAAAACCAACCTGGCCATGACGGTCAGCCTAGCGCCGCGGCTCGACGTCGCAGACCGCCCACGGCCTGGGCCTCGCAGACGGCCCATGGCCTCGCAGACGGAGGCTCGACGTCGCAGACGGCCCATGGCCTCGCAGACAGAGGACTGTCTGCGACACCGCAGCAGGTCTGCGACGACGGGGCACCGTCTGCGACGACCAACACCAAGTCTGCGACGACGAGCGCAAGTCTGCGAGGTCGGGCCCAAGTCTGCGACGACGGGCGCAGGTCTGCGACGACGACCTGTCTGCCGCGGCGAGGACGTACGTGGTTCAACGCGAGACCCGGGTAGGATGACAACTCGTCCGAGGAAGGTGACAGGGTAGGGCTATGCAGATCTTGGTGGTTGACGACGATCAGGCCGTGCGCGACTCTCTTGCCCGCTCCCTCACCTACTCCGGCGACGAGGTCCAGACGGCCGCGGACGGCGTCGAGGCGCTGGCGAAGCTCGTCAGCTGGCAGCCAGACGCCATCATCATGGACGTGATGATGCCCCGCCTCGACGGGCTCGAGACCACCCGGATGCTCCGCCAGGGCGGCAACGACATCCCCATCCTCATCCTGACCGCCCGTGACGCCGTCGGCGACCGTGTCGACGGCCTCGACGCGGGCGCCGACGACTACATGGTCAAGCCCTTCGCCCTCGACGAACTCCTCGCCCGCCTGCGCGCGCTCACCCGGCGCTCGAAGCCGGTGACGGAGGCGGAGTCGAAGGTGCTCACGTTCCAGGACGTCACGCTCGACACCCAGCACCGCGAGGTCACTCGCGACGGCCAGAACATCTCGCTGACGCGCACCGAGTTCGCCCTGCTGCAGGTGTTCATGGAGAACCCGCGCCGCGTGATGGAACGCAACACGCTGCTCAACGAGGTGTGGGGCTTCGAGTTCCCCACGACGGCGAACTCGCTCGAGGTCTACATCGGCTACCTGCGCCGGAAGACGGAGGCGGGCGGCAGGTCGCGCCTCATCCACACGGTGCGCGGCATCGGCTACGTCCTGCGTGAAACACCCCCGTGATCTGGAGCTGGTGGATTCGCCTCCGGCGTGGCATCGGCCGTCTCGTCAGCGGGCAGTCGCTCCAGTGGCGCCTGGCGCTCCTCACCGGCGTCTGCGTCGCCGCGTCCGTCGCCGTCGTGGGCACCGCATCGTTCGTGACCACGCGCTGGTCGCTGCTCGAACAACTCGACGAGGAACTCGTGCAGGTGGCGCAGAACGCGTCGAGCACGGTGTCGCTGAACGTCGCCACGCTGGGCGGGCTCTCCCCCGACGCCCTGGGTTCGTACCGCGGGCTGGTGGGGGTCGTGTCGGCGCGCGGCACCATCAACCAGGTCCCCGGTCAGCGGGAGATGTTGCACGCCGGCCCTGAGGAGATCGCCGTTGCGCGCCTGAACTCCGGTTCCTCGGCGCGCAGCGTCGAATTCGAGGGGCAGACGTACCGCATGGTCTCGGTGCCGATGCAGGTGGAGGACGAGTACTACGCCGTCATGTACGCCCGGCCGCTCACGTCACTCGAGGCGACTTTGGGCTCCCTGTGGGTGGTGCTGCTGGTGGCCGGCATGCTCGGCATCCTGACGACGACGGGTGCGGCCCTCTGGGCGGCCCGCGCCGTGCTGGCCCCGGTCCGCCGGCTCTCGCGCGCCGTCAAGGCCGTCACGCAGACCGACCAGCTCAACCCCATCCGCATCTACGGCCGCGACGACCTGGGGGAGCTCACCAAGTCGTTCAACACCATGCTGCGTTCGCTGCAGCAGTCGCGGGAGCAGCAGCGCCAGCTGATCGCAGACGCCGGCCACGAACTGCGCACCCCTCTCACCTCGATGCGCACCAACGTCGAGCTGCTGCTGGCCGACGACAAGTCGGGCATGCTGCCCGAGGGCGCACGCTCGGAGGTGCTCGGCGACGTGGCGGCGCAGCTGGGCGAGTTCTCGGCGCTCGTCGGCGACCTCGTCGCGCTCACCCGCGACGACCACCTCCAGCGCCCGCACGAACTGCTCGACATGGCGGAGGTCACCGAATCGGCGCTGTCGCGGGCGGCAAGGCGGGGCCCGAACCTGCGCTTCGACGTCGCGCTGGAGTCGACGCCGGTGATGGGCGACGCGTCCACGCTGGAGCGCGCCATCACCAACCTGCTCGACAACGCCGTGAAGTTCTCGCCGCCCGACGGCACCATCCGCGTGTTCCTCATGGACGGCACCCTGACCATCATCGACCAGGGCCAGGGCATCGAGGAGGAGGACCTGCCGAACATCTTCGACCGGTTCTACCGCTCCGACAAGGCCCGCAACACCCCCGGCACCGGCCTGGGCCTGTCGATCGTGGCGCACACCGTCGAGGCGCACGGCGGCTCGGTCAAGGCCGGCAACGACCCCGACGGCGGCGCGCGCTTCACGCTGCGCCTACCCGTCGTCGAGTTGAGCGAGCAGTACGAGTGAAGTGGTTGAGCCCCGCACAGAAGCGCGGGCTGTCGGTCGGGCTTGCCACGGGGCTGTACGGCATCTCGTTCGGCGCGCTCGCCGTGGTGGCCGGCCTGTCCGTGTGGCAGGCGTGCGCGTTGAGCCTGCTGATGTTCACCGGCGGGTCGCAGTTCGCGTTCATCGGCGTGTTGGGCGGGGGCGGGTCGCTGGGCGCTGCGACGACGGCGGCCTCGCTCGTGGGAGTCCGCAACGCCATCTACGGCGTCACCGCCAACGCCATGCTGCGCCCCCACGGCTGGCGCAAGGTGGCGGCCGCGCAGGTGACGATCGATGAGTCGATCGCCGTCGCGTCGGGCACCGAGGACGGTGACGAGGAGCGCCGCGGCTTCTGGGCGGCCGGGCTGGCCGTGTTCGTGCTGTGGAACCTGTTCACGCTGGTCGGGGCGCTCGCCGGCAACGCGCTGGGCGACCCGAAGGCGTGGGGGCTCGACGGCGCCGCCGTCGCCGCCTTCCTCGGCCTGCTGTGGCCGAGGCTCAAGGGCCGTGACCCCATCGTCATCGCAGTGCTGGCCGCGGTGGTGACCGTCGTCGTGGCGCCGGTGGTGCCGGCCGGCATCCCGATCATCCTCGCCGCGGTCGTCGCCATCGGGCTGACCGTGTGGCAGACCAGGAAGGCACGGCAGGCGCAGTGAGCTTGTGGATCTGGATCCTCGTGGCGTGCCTGATCGCCTTCGGCACGAAGTTCGTGGGCTACCTGCTGCCCGAGCGGTGGCTGGAGAACCCGTGGGTGCTGCCGCTCAGCCACGGGGTCACCGTCGGGCTGCTGGCCAGCCTCGTGGCCGCCAACACGTTCATCACCGGACAGGAGGTGCGGCTCGACGCGCGCGTGGTGGCGCTGCTCGCGGCCGCCGTCGCCCTGCGGTTGAAGGCCCCGTACCTGGTGGTGGTGATCGTCGGCGCCGTGGCCGCCGCCCTCACCCGGCTGATCAGCGGCTGATCACCGGCTAGCAGCCGGCGTTCAGCCCTCGGTGCGCATCCCCGCGAGCACCTCCAGGAGGAGGCCGCGTTCCGCCTCCGTCGGCGTCCAGAGGCCCTGCTCGCCCGTGACCTCGTTGATGAACACCACGCCCGTGGCGTCCGGCCCGACGGTGGCGGTCATGGGGTCGCCGTACTGGTTGAGCAGCACGAGGATGGGCAGCCCCACGGGCCACCGCGAGTGCTGCGGCTGGACCGGGTCGAGCGGTTCCAGCTGCGCCTGCCCCATGGGCAGCAGCAGGTCGGGCGGCAGCGCCACCTCCATCGGCGCCGCGTCGAAGCCCTCGGTGCCCTTGGGCAGGCCGCACGCCACGCCCCTCGTCAGCTCGGCTCGCTGCACGGGCAGCAACGAATTCAGGTAGGACGGGTAGCCGTTCTCGTCATAGGGCGAGCAGAGGGCCACCTCGTCGGTGAAGGGCTGGGGCGTGGCCTCGCGCTGGGCCTGCCACATGGCCAGCAGGTCGTCGGTCAACTGTGCACCGCCCTCACGGCTGCCGCCCACGAACTGGCAGTTCACCGTCTCCATCGCCACGACGGTGCGGCCGCCGTCGGCGTAGTCGAGCACGACGTGGTGCGTGGGGCCGCCGATCTCGGTGCAGGCGTCGGCGGTCGAGACGGGCAGCGCGTTGATGGCCTCGACGACCCGGTCTGGCTGCGTGGTCAACGGCTCGAGCGGGCCGACGTTGCCGCCGAACCGCGGGTCGCCGCAGAGCCAGGCGCGTTGCACGCCGGAGGGCAGGCCCTCTGGCTGCACCGTGTCGGCGGGCAGTGCAAGGCCGCTGATGTCGGCGCACACCTGGCGCACGATCCCCACCAGCGGCTCCTCCGGGAGCTGCACGGGCGTCGGCTCGGCGGTGGGCTCCGTCGTCGGGGCCGGCAGCTGGCCGAGGAAGTCGTCGATTCGCCCGCGCAGGTCATCAGGCATGGCCCAGGTGCGGTAGGCGGAGCCGTGGTGCCACGCGAGCACGTCACCCCAGCCGAGCAGCGCGACGGGGTCCCCGGCGGGCGTCAACAGGACGAACTGCGGGGCGCCCGAGATGAGCGGCTGTCGGCCGTCGTCGGTGAAGTCGGCCGCCACGGAGGCCAGCAGGTCGGCGGTGAGGTCGGCCGGCAGTTCCACCGGTCGGCCGTCGACGCAGGCGAGCGCGCGCGTCAACTCGGCCGGAGCCACCTCGGACCACACCGAGCGGGTGGTCTCGGTGCACGACACGTCGGTGCCGGCCCATGTGTAGGTGAGCTCCTCGCGCTGCGCGGCCCAGAGTCCTTCGAGCGTGGCCAGGTAGTCGTCGCCGCCCTCGCGGAACCCGCCCACGTAGTCGGCGGCGTCGACGAGTTCGCCGCACCCGCCCATCCGCACGGCGCGGCGCGTGCCGTCCGGGTACTCGGCCACGGCGGTGAACGGGACGTGGAAGCCGCCCATGCAGTCGAGCACGCCCTCGGAGCGTTCGCGGGCGTTGAAGTCGGCAACCGCGTCCGCGACGCGGTCACCCTCCAGCGGCTCCGGCGCGCCGATGAACGCGACGGGATAGCCCTCGGAGGCGGGGGCACCGCAGAGCCACAGCCGCGCCGCGTCCGGGGGCAGCGCGCCGTCGACCAGGGGCTCGATCCCGGCCGCGTCACAGGCCTCGGGGATCCATGGCGCTGCCGGGGTGGGCGTGCTCGGCGCCGGGGAGGCGACGATGCTGGGCGGCTCGTCGGCCAGCTGCCCCGCGAGCGGCACGCCGACACCCACGACGGCGAGGAGCGCGGCTGAGGCGACTGCCACGCGACGGGTCCGCGCCTTGCGGCGGGCGCCGTCGGCCCAGCCCTTCGCGTCGGGGCGCGGGGGAAGGGAGCGGCGCAGCGCGTCGGAGAGTTCGTTCTCGTTCATGTCTCAGTCCTTCAGGTGCGGTGACTGGCGCAGCGCGGCCAGGCCGCGCGAGGCGTGGGAGGCGACGGTGCCCTCAGGGATGCGCAGCACCTCGGCCACCTGGCGGATCGGCAGGTCGTCGAAGTAGCGCAGCACGAGGACCGTGCGCTGGAGTCGGGGCAGGGCGGCGAGCGCGCGGTGGAGGTCGGTGTCCGGCGTGCGGTCCTGTGAGCTCCGGTCCGGCGCGTCGTCGGTGGGCAGTTCGGACCGCCAGCTCCGCCGTCGCCACCACGAGACGAACGTGCGGTACATGGTGGTGCGCACGTAGCTCTCGAAGTGCCGGTCGTTGTCGAAGGAGCCGTAGCGCTGGTAGGTCTTCGACAGGGCGGTCTGGACGAGGTCCTCTGCGTGCTGGTGGTCTCCGGTCAGGAGCCAGGCAGACCAGTACAGCTCAGCTGCACGTCGCTCGACGTACTGGTCGAATCCGGCCGTCACTGGCTCGAACCGGGTCATCACTGCCTCCATGCCCCTCTATACGCCGCAGGCCCCGCGTTTCCATGCACTGCCGGGCGCTCCCGTATCCTGCGCGCATGCCCCTGACCATCGGCGACGTCACCATCCTCGTGGTACGCGACGGCGCCGAGGCGCACGACGCGCTGGCGGACGCCGTGGCCGCGGCCCTCGGACTACCCGCCGGTGGGCTGCGGGTGATCCACCGGTGCAGCCGCTGCGGGAGCACCGACCATGGCGTGCCCGCGCTCACGCACCGGGGCCGGCCACTCCCCCTCGCGGTCAGCGTCTCGCGGGCCGACGGCGTGGCGCTGGCCGCGTTCGGAGCGGTGGCGGGGCTCGGGGTGGACGTCGAGGTGGCCGGGGCCGCGGCGGACCCCGCACTGGAGCGAGTGCTGCGCCACGCCGTCGAGGCCCCGTACCCGGGAGCCGACGCCCGCACCAGGGCGTGGGTCCGGAAGGAGGCGGCGCTCAAGGCGTGGGGGTGCGGCCTCCACCTGGAACCGGCCACGGTGCACGACCGGGGAGGCGCCGCCGTCGCCCCCGGCCTGCCGGCCGCCACGCTGCACGACCTGGAGCTCGACGGCTACCAGGCCGCGCTGGCCGTCATCCCAGCGCCGGGAGCTTCTTGCTGAACAGCCAGGCGTCGAACTGCGCGGTGAGCTCCTGCCCGGAGACCTCCTCCGCCAGGGCGGTGAAGTCCTGCGTGGTGACCACGCCGAAGCGGTGCCGGGTGCCCCACTCCCGCAGGATGGTGAAGAACGCCTTGTCGGCGACCCGGGCGCGGAGGGCGTGCAGCGTGAGGGCGCCGCGCTTGTAGATCCAGTCGTCGAACATGCGGCCGGGGCCCGGATCCACCAGGGGGCCGGGGACGCCGAGCCCGCTGAGCCTCCTCCAGTGCTCCTCCGCGTGCGACGCGGCCGTGCGACCGCCCGAGGCCTCCGACCACAGCCATTCGGCGTAGCAGGCGAAGCCCTCGTGCAGCCAGATGTCGCGCCAGTGGCCCACCGTGACGCTGTTGCCGAACCACTGGTGCGCCAGCTCGTGCGCCACGAGCCGCTCGTTGGCCCACCCCGCGGCGGCGTGGTTGGCGCCGAAGATGCTCATGCCCTGCGCCTCGAGCGGGATCTCGAGCGCGTCCTCGGTGACCACCGCGCGGTACCCCCCGAACGGGTAGGGCCCGAACAGCTCCTCGAACACCGTGACCATCTCGCCCTGCCGCTCGAACGCGCTGCCGGCGCCGACGTTGACCAGCGGCGGGTGCACGATCTCCACCGGCACGGCCGACTCCGACGGCACGGGGCGCGCCACCCCGACGCCGATGTGCAGCGCCGCGAGGTAGGTGGGCATGGGTTCGGGCTGCTCGAACACCCACCGGTGCTGGCCGCCGCGCGCGACGTGTTCGACCACCGCGCCGTTGCCGGAGGCCCAGTAGGAGCCGGCGTACTTCACCGTCACCCGGTAGCCGGCCTTGTTGCCGGGCCGGTCGTTGCACGGGAACCACGACGGCGCCCCGTACGGCTGCGACGTGACGAGGATGCCGTCGGTGAGTTCCTCCCACCCGGCGCCCCCGAACAGGCCCGGCACCGGCCGCGGCTTGCCCGAATACTTCACCACGACGGTGAACGTGCGCCCGGCCCTCAGCGGCTTGGCGGGCTTGACCTTCAGCTTGGCCGCCTTGTGCGTCACCTTGGCCGGTGCCGCGCCGTCGACGAGCACCTTGTCTGCCTTCAACGAGTGGAGGTCGAGCTCGAACTCCGGCAGGTCGGCGAGCGCGACGCAGGTCAGCTCGGCGCGCGCGGTGAGGCGGTTGGTGGTCACGTTGCACGCCAGGTCGAGGTCGTAGTGCGTGACGTCGAACCGGTCGTCGCCGTGCCCGAATGCGTAGT
This sequence comes from Tessaracoccus lubricantis, assembly GCF_039544535.1. Classification (NCBI taxonomy): domain Bacteria; kingdom Bacillati; phylum Actinomycetota; class Actinomycetes; order Propionibacteriales; family Propionibacteriaceae; genus Tessaracoccus; species Tessaracoccus lubricantis. The sequence continues at coordinate 30,318 of NZ_BAABLV010000001.1, read as the reverse complement.
CGGCGGGTTTCATCGGGGCCTATCCTGTCACGCCGTCACGGCCGGGGCGGCGTCAGGCACGTCGTCGTCCTCCAGCCACGGCGCGATGGGGTTGCCCATCCACCGGGTGCCGTCGGGCACGGACTCGCCGCGCATGACCAGCGAGCCCGGGCCGGTCGTCGCGGACCGCCCGATCACCGCTGCGGGCAGGATCACCCCGTTGGGGCCGAGCGTGGCGCCGGCCTTCATGGTGACGAGGTCGAGGCTGAGCACTCGGTCGTGGAACAGGTGGGTCTGCACCACGCAGCCGCGGTTGACGCTGACGCCGTCGCGCAGGTCGACCAGGTCGGGCTCCGGCAGCCAGTACGTCTCGCACCACACGCCCGAGCCGACGCGGGCGCCCATCGCTCGGAACCACGCCCCGAGCAGCGGCGTGCCCATGACCACGCGGGCGAACCACGGGGCGGCGACCAGCTCGACGAACGCGTCTGCCAACTCGTTGCGCCACACGAACGAGCTCCACAGGGGGTACTCGGCCTTCCGGACGCGGCCCGCCAGTGCCCACTTCACGCCGGTGGCCAGCGCCACGCCGACGATGCCCGTGGCGGCCAACACGACGCCCGCGAGCACCGCCGCGAGCAGCCAGTGCACCGACGCCAGCGCGAGGAGGGCGGCAACTGCCAGCAGCCGCAACCCGCCGTCGGACCATGCTGCGAGCATGCGGCACAGCTCGACGAGGGCCCGTTGCACCTTCACCGACGTGGGCGGTTCGAAGGTGCGGCTCTCGTCGCCGGCACCGGCGTCGCGGCGCAGCTTCGCCGGCGGGCTGCCGATGTAGGACGTGCCGCGCTTGGCGTGCTGCCGACGCGGCGCCGCGGACAGCACCGCCACCAGCGAGCCCTTGGGCACCCGGCGGCCGGGCGCCGCCATGCCGGAGTTGCCGACGAAGGCGCGGCGTCCGATCTTGACGTTGTCGATGCGCAGCCAGCCGCCGCCCAGCTCGTAGCAGCCGATGAGCGTGTCGTCTGCGAGGAACGCGCCCTCCGCCACGGTGGTGAGCCTGGGCTGCATCAGCACCGTGGACGCCTCGACGCCGGGGCCGATCCTGGCGCCGAGCGCACGCAGCCACGCGGGCGTCCAGGTGGAGGCGTACAGGCCGAACAGCCAGGTGCGGGCCTCGTCGAGGATGCGGAAGATGCTCCACGCCCGCCAGGCAGGGCCGCTCTCCGTGGGGTAGTGGCCGGGGCGCTGCCCCCGGCCCAGCAGCCGCACGAGCCCGAGGATGAGCAGCGTCAGCACCGCGAGCCCGACGGTCACCGAGACGGGGAGCCATGCGAAGGCCGCGCCGAGCGCGCCGTGCAGCGAGCCCGCCGTCGAGAGCGCCGGCCAGGCGACGGCGAGCCCGGCCACCACGGCCGCCACCGGGAGCAGCGCGGTGAGGTGGCTCATGGCGGCATACGCCAGGAGCCAGGCCGGCTTGGGCCGGGGCAGTTCCTCGTCCCACGGGCCGCGGTTGGCGCCGACGTGCTGCGCGGGTGCGCCGGACCAGAACTCGCCGTCGGGCACGTGGCCGGTGACGCTGGAGCCGGGCGCCACTTCGGCACCACGCCCGACGGTGGCGCCGGCCACCAGGGTGCTGCGGGCGCGGACCACGGCCTTGGCCTCGATGACGACGGGGCCCAGGTGGAGGGTGTCGCCGTCGAGCCAGTGGCCGGTGAGGTCCACCTCGGGCTCCACGGAACAGCCGTTGCCGAGCGCGAGCATGCCCGTGACGGGCGGCACGGTGTGCAGGTCCACGTCGCGGCCCACCTGCGCGCCGAGCAGCCGGGCGTACCACTTGATGAGCGGCGCGCCGGCCACGCTGGCGGCGCCGAGTTCGTCTGCGATGCGCTCGGCCAGCCACACGCGGAGGTGGATCCTGCCGCCGCGCGGGTAGGTGCCTGGGCCGATGCCGGCCAGCACGAGGCGCACCAGCCCGGCGGTGAGCAGCATGCGGCCGGGCGCGGAGATGAACAGCAACCAGCCGAGGATGACCATGGGCCATGGCGCGGTGGGCAGCCAGTCGAGGCCGAGCAGGGCGCCGATGTTGGCGCCGAGCGCCACGTAGGTGAGCCAGCGGAGCCCGGCCAGCGTGCGCAGCGGAAGGAGGGCAGCCAGTTGGCCGGCCTGCGTCTTGCGCGGCACGGGGCGCACGTTCTCGTTGAGGCGGGCGCGGGGCGCGTCCATGGCGTCGAGGTGGGCGGCGAGCCCGGCCAGCGTCGGGTGGTCGTAGATGTCGGCGACGGTGACCTCGGGCTGGCGCTCACGCACCCGCGCCACCATCTGGGCGGCGGTGAGGCTGCCGCCGCCGAGCGTGAAGAAGTCGTCGTCGACCGACGTGACGTCGGCGCCGAGCACCCGCTGCCACAGGTCGCGCAGCCACGCCTGCGTGCCCTCGAGGTGCAGCTGGTCGTCGGTGGAGGTGGGCAGCGGCCACGGGAGGGCGTCGCGGTCGATCTTGCCCGAGGTGCGCGTGGGGAGGTCGTCGACGACGGCCAGGCGCGGCACGAGCGCGGCCGGGAGGGCCCCGCGGAGCTGCTCCATGGCACGGTCCTGCTCGAAGGCGGGCGTGACGGTGAGGTAGCCGACGAGCAGCGTGTTGCCCGAGTCGGTCTTGCGCACGGCGGTGGCGGCGGCGGTCACGCCGTCGACGTCGAAGAGGGCGGAGTCGATCTCGCCAAGCTCGATGCGCCGTCCGCCCACCTTGACCTGGTCGTCGGCGCGGCCCTGGAAGAGGAGGCCGGCGGGGTCGTGGCGCACGAGGTCGCCGCTGCGGTAGGCGCGCGCCCAGCCGAGCGTGGGCATGGGCGCGTACTTCTCGGCGTCCTTGGCCGGGTCGAGGTAGCGGGCCAGGCCGATGCCGCCGATGATGAGCTCGCCGAGCTCCCCCTCCCCGACCTGGTGCCCCTCGGGGTCGACGACGGCCAGATCCCAACCGTCGAGGGGAAGGCCGATGCGGACCGGCTCGTTGGGGAGGACTTGTGCGGCGCAAGCCACGACAGTCGCCTCAGTGGGGCCGTAGGTGTTCCACACCTCGCGGTGCGCCGTCGCGAAACGGGTGCCGATCTCCGGCGGACAGGCCTCGCCGCCGAGGATCAGCAGGCGGACGCCGGCGAGGGCCTCCGCCGGCCAGAGCAGCAGCAGCGTGGGCACGGTGGACACGACCGTGAGCTGGTTCGCCTCGAGCCACGGCCCCAGCTCCATGCCGCTCTTGACGAGGGAGCGCGGCGCGGGGACGAGGCACGCGCCGTAGCGCCAGGCCAGCCACATCTCCTCGCACGAGGCGTCGAAGGCGACGGAGAGGCCGGCCATGACGCGGTCGCCCGGGCCGATGGGGTCGCCGACGAGGAACAGCCTCGACTCGGCGTCGACGAAGCCGGCGGCGCTGCGATGCGTGACGGCGACCCCCTTGGGCTTGCCCGTCGAGCCCGAGGTGAAGATGACCCAGGCGTCGTCGGTGAGGCCGGGGTCGTCTGCGGCGGGCGCGTCCGCGCGGCCGGCCAGCCAGGCGGCGGGCCGGATCACGAGGCCGTCGGTGACGACAGCGGCCACGTGCGCCTCGTCGAAGACGGTGCGGGCGCGCTCGTCGGGGTCGTCGGCATCCACCGGCACGTACGCGGCACCGGCCAGGAGGATGCCCATGATGGCGACGTACAGCTCGAGCGTGCCGGAGGCGATGCGCACGCCCACCTTGTCGCCCAGGCCGACGCCGTGCGCCGCGAGGTCGTCGGCGACGGCGTTCGCGGCCTCCTCGAAGGCGGCGTAGGTCAGCGACGAGGCGCCGTTGTCGAGCGCCGGCTCGTCGGGGTGCTGGGCGACCGTCTCGCGGAAGATGTCGACGAGGGTGCGGGGCTGCGGGGCGTGGTCACTGCGCAACAACATCGGCTTGGGCTCCTCCGTGGGCGTGCCGGGTCACCCTACTGGCCGGGCATGACCAGAAGGTGAACGTGCCCGTGGCGTGGCCCCCTCACGGTGCCGCCCGTCAGCGCCAGCCGAGGTCCCGGGCCACGTCGAGGACGGAGGCCACGACGTGGGCGCAGTAGTCGACGCCCAGCTGGTTGGGCACGGCGAGCAGGATGGTGTCGGCCGCCTCGATGGCCGCGTCCTGCGCCAGCTGTTCGACGAGGACGTCGGGTTCGGCGGCGTAGGTCTTGCCGAACGTGGCGCGGCCGCCGTCGATCATCCCGATCTGGTCGCGGCTGCGGCCTTCGAGCCCGAAGTAGTTGACGTCCTGCTGCGTGACCAGCGGGAAGATGCTGCGGCTGACCGAGACACGCGGTTCGCGCTGGTGGCCGGCGGCTGCCCAGGCGTCGCGGAACACCTGGATCTGTTCGGCCTGGAGCTCGTCGAACGCCTGGCCGGTGGCCTCCGTCACGAGGGTGGAGCTCATGAGGTTCATGCCTTCCGCTGCGGCCCACTGCGCCGTCGCGCGCGTGCCGGCTCCCCACCAGATGCGGTCCCTCAGGCCCTCCGAGTGCGGCTCGATGCGCAGCAGGCCGGGCGGGTTGGCGAACATCGGACGCGGGTTGGGCTCGGCGAAACCCTCGCCGGAGAGCACCTCGAGGAAGCGTGCGGTGTGGCGCCGGGCCATGTCGGCGTCGGACTCCCCCTCGCCTGGGGCGTGGCCGAACAGGCGGTAGCCCTCGATGACCTGCTCCGGCGATCCGCGGCTGATGCCGAGTTGGAGCCTGCCGCCGGAGATGAGGTCCGCGGCTCCGGCGTCCTCAGCCGTGTAGAGCGGGTTCTCGTAGCGCATGTCGATCACGCCGGTGCCGATCTCGATGCGGCTGGTCCTGGCGCCGATGGCCGCGAGCATGGGGAACGGCGACGCGAGCTGCCGGGCGAAGTGGTGCACCCGGTAGTAGGCGCCGTCGGCGCCCAACTCCTCGACGGCGACGGCGAGGTCGATGGACTGCAGCAGCACGTCGGACGCCGACCTCGTGGCTGATTGCGGATGCGGCGCCCAGTGGCCGAAGGACAGGAACCCGATGCGCTTCATGGAGCCATCATTGCCGCGTCCGCCGTCGGAGGGAACCCCCTTCGCTGGAAAACGGGTGGTGTCAGTCGCCGTCGGGGAGGATGCGGACGCAGCACCTGCCAGGTGCCGGGTCCAGGACGACGCGGGACTCGGCCACTCCCGCCACGCGCGCGGCGGCGGTGAGGAGGTCGAGGTTCATGCCGCAGACCATGGCGGTGTGGGACTGGGCCAGCCCGTGGAAGGGGCAGTTGCGCATGACGATGCTGCCGTCCTCCTCGACGGCGGGTCGGTAGCCCATGGCGTCGAGGGCCTGCTCGAGTCCGCCGTCGACCTCGAGGTCGGCACCGGCGCGCGCCGCCGTCGAGCGGAGGGCCTCGTTGATGGGCACGCCGTCGGCGGCCGACTGGGCCACGGCCCCTGCGAGGATGCGGGCGGCGAGCTCGTACTGTCGGCCCGGGATGGTGAAGGCGACCTCGACCTCGGCTGGGGCGTAGAGCTTCGTCGGGCGGCCCGAGCCGGGGCCGACGCGGCCGCTGAGGCGGCGGTAGCTGACGTCGAGGAGGCCCTCCTTGGCGAGCCGGTCGAGGTGGAAGGCGGCCGTGCCGCGTGCCAGGCCGAGCGCTTCCGAGGCGTCGTCGCGGCTCACGGGGCCGTCGGCGTCGAGCACGTAGTCGTACAGCGAGCGCCGCGTCGGATCTGCCAGTGCTGCCACCGCGCTGACCGGGTCTGCCTGCACGTCCTTCATGGATTCAAGCGTACTCTAAAACTAGAAACCATTGACTTAAGAAGTGCGCCGTATCTAAAATTGGGCATACCTACTTTTAGAAAGGTGTGGCCATGCTCACGCAAGCTGACACGGCAGTCCGTTCCGAGGTGCGCATCGGTAGCCAGCAGGCGTTCCTGCTCCTGCGCACGATCTTCACCGTCGCGCCCATCCTGTTCGGGCTCGACAAGTTCCTCAACCTGCTGACCGACTGGACGATGTACCTGGCGCCGCTGGCCACCGACATCGTGCCGGTGAGCCCGCAGGTGTTCATGTACGTGGTGGGCGTCGTCGAGATCATCGCCGGCATCCTCGTCGCCATCAACCCGAAGATCGGCTCGCTCGTCGTGGCCGCGTGGCTGTTGGGGATCATCGTGAACCTGTTGATCCTGGGCGGGTACTACGACGTGGCCCTGCGTGACTTCGGCCTGCTCGTCGGCGCGCTGGCCCTGAACCGCTTGTCGACGCGTCGTTGACCGACAGTCGGGCCCGGCGCATCGAGCCCCGCCGGGCCCGGCTTACGTCGTGATTTTCCACGGCGTTCAGTGTGTCGTCCACACCCTTGCACAGACTTGTCCACAGAGTTGTCCTCAGCTGTCGATAAGTTACCCGCCTGTAATTCGGGTCCCTCCTGACGCCTACCTTCGGGCCACCCGCGGGGCCACCTCCGCGACAGTTCTCCACATGGGCTGTGATGCGCTGATGTTATGATGCGCACATGCGTACCACGTTGGACATCGACGACACGGTCTTGGCGGCGGCACGCTCGCTGGCGCAGGCCCGCCGGACTTCGTTGGGTGAGGCCGTCTCGGAGCTGGCCCGACGGGGCTTGAACTCACCGGACCCACTCCGCGTCGACCTCACCTACAGCCCATTCCCGGTTGTGATCGGGGACGCAGAGATCCTGGTCACCGACGAACTGGTTGCGGAACATCGTGACGCCTGATTCGCGCGTCAGCCTCTTCGACGTCAACGCTCTCTTGGCGCTGGTGCTGACCACCCACCAGCATCATCGCGCTGCACATGCGTTCCTTGGACCGCTATCAGCATGGGCCACCACCCCGGTCACAGAGTCAGGCCTGGCCAGATTGCTCCTGAACCCCGCCATCACCGGGACGCGCTCGGGAGGCATCCCGGTCCTGTCGGCAATCGCCGGGCTCGCCGACGACCCGCGCTGGAGATTCCTGCCGGATGACACGAGGCTGAGCGAAACGACGCTCACCACCAACGTCCTCATGGGGCACAAGCAGGTGACTGACCTCCACCTGGCAAATGTGGCCGCGCGCCACGGAGCAAGACTGTGCACCTTCGACGCGTCGCTTCTCCAGTGGCTGGCACCAGCAGATCGTCAGCACGTGGAACTCATCCCCTCGTGATACGGCCCGCTTGCATCGTCGTTGACTGAGCGAGTGAATCGCCGATAGGTGCATCGGTGAGACTCCCTGGCGCGCACCAGACGATCCTTGCGCTGTGTGAGTTCACCGGGGAGTTCTTGAGCGGGACACCTGCCAGACCCACCGGGCCGAGAGGTGCGCTTGAGCGACGATGGGCACCGAGCTGGGCCCCTCCGTCGATGGGTAGGGTGGCTCGCAGAGGGCAGGGCTGACCCGGCCCGCCCGAGAAACCCTGCAGGAGACCTAGTCATGAGCTTTTATGGCTATCTTTCCGGAGAGATCCACACCGACTGGCGCGACGAGATCCAGCGCGGCGCCGAGGCCGCCGGGCTCGACATCGTCTTCACCGCACCCGTGACCGACCACCCCGCCAGCGACGCCGCCGGCGACCACCTGGGCGAGACCCCCAGCCAGTTCTGGCGCGACCACCAGTCCTCCAAGGTCAACGCCATCCGCACCCGCACCCTGATCCAGCAGGCCGACCTCGTCGTCGTGCGCTTCGGGGACCAGTACAAGCAGTGGAACGCGGCCTTCGACGCCGGGTACTGCGCCGCGCTCGGCAAGCCCTACCTGACGCTCCACGACGCCGACATCATCCACCCGCTCAAGGAGGTCGACGCCGAGGCCCAGGCCTGGTGCACCACCACCGACCAGGTGGTGGAGACCCTCCGCTACGTGCTCAAGGGCCAGACCCTTCCGGAGGCGGGCAGGAAACGCCTGTAGCACCAGTTGCTACACTGGTGTCATGAGTGAGCTCATCAGCCAACGCGAGCTGCGCAACGACAGCGGCCGGATCATGCGGGCGCTGGACGAGGGCCACAGCTTCGTCCTGACCCGCCACTCCGTTCCGGTGGGAGAGTTGAGGCCCCTGCGCCGCCTGCGGCTCGTCGACTCCCGGCTGGTGAGCGAGGTGTTCAGGGGCGCGCCCGCCGTGGATGCTGACAGGTTCAAGCGCGACCTCGACGCGTACGCCGACCAGGAGATGGAGCCTCGTGGCTGAGCGTCGCGAGGCGGGGCTCCTGGACACCTCGGTGGTCATCGATCTGGAGCGCCTCAGCCCCGACGCCCTGCCGCTCACCGTGGGGCTCTCAGCCATCACCATGGCTGAGCTGGCCGCTGGCCCCTCCGCCACTGACGATCCTGCGGAACGAGCGCGTCGACAGGACCGCCTCCAGCGCGCCGAGGCCGCCTTCGAGCCGATCGCGTTCGGCATCGAGGCGGCACGGGCGTATGGCCGCATCTACGCTGCGGTCGCGGCCTCGGGCAGGCAGCCGAGGCGGCGCCTCGCGGACCTGCTCATCGCCGCCACGGCCGTGGCGGAGGGCTTGCCGCTTGTCACCCGCAACGCGGCGGACTTCGCCGGCCTCGAGGACGTCGTCGAGATCATCACGGTGTGACGTCGGGTGGCCGTCACCCATTGACGCCGTCCAAGGTCAGCCAGGTGTCGATGCCCAGCTGATCCAGGAACCGCCGGTCGTGGCTCACCACCAGCAACGCACCGCGATACGCCGAGAGCGCGTCGACCAACGCCTGCGTGGTGCGCAGGTCGATGTTGTTGGTCGGCTCGTCGAGCACCAGCAACTGGTGCGGCGGCTCGGCCAGCAACAACCGCGCCAGCGCCACCCGGAACCGCTCGCCGCCTGACAGCGTCGCGACGGGGCGGTCCACGTCGTCGCCCCGCAACAGGAACCGCGCCAACTGGGCGCGCACCTCACCCGGAGGCGACTCCGGCGCGCTCGCCCGCACGTTCCCGACGGCGGAGTCGGCCTCGTCGAGCCCGTCGATGCGTTGCGGGAGGTAGCCGATCCGCTCGGTCAGCGGCACGGCGTACGCGTCCAGCTGGGCGCGCAGGCCGGCGTCGAACAGCGTGCTCAGCAGCCGCGTCTTGCCCGCACCGTTGGGCCCGGTGAGTGCCACCCGTTCCGGCCCTGCGACGGTGTGCACGCCGTCGTGACCAACCCCGCGCACGCCTCGGAGCTCCGCCAGCCGACGGGCCGCCCCGACGCCGGGGTCGGGCAACGCGATCCGCACCCGTTCGTCGACGCGCACGCGCGCCTCCTGCTCGACGACGGCGCCGCGGGCCGACTCCACGCGGTCGTCGAGCCCGTCACGCAGCTTGCCTGCTGAGACCTCGGCCTCGCCCCGGCGCAGGTTCATGATGATCTTGGGCCTGCGCTTGTTGGCGTAGTCCTTGTCGGCGTAGCGCTTGCGCCTGGCCAACTTGGTCTCCGCCTCCCGTCGCTGGCGCTGCTCGAGCTTGAGCCGCTGCTCGGCGGTGCGCAGCGCCTGCTGCGCCGCGTCCTGCTCCCGCTCGAGCGCCTCCGCGAACTCGGTGTACCCGCCACCGAAGACCGTGACGTCGCCCGCCCTCAGCTCGGCGGTGTCGTCCAAGAGGTCGAGCAGGCCGACGTCGTGGCTGGCCACCACCAGCGCCCCGCGCCACCCGGCGATCGCCGCGTACAACCGTTCCCGGGCGGCGCCGTCGAGGTTGTTGGTGGGCTCGTCGAGCAGCACGACGGGGGTCTCGGCCAGCCGCAGCCCCGTGAGCGCGACGAGCATCGCCTCACCGCCGGACAGCGTCCCGACCCGCCGGTCCAAGCCGATCCCGGCCAGCCCCATCGCAGCGAGTTCGGCGAGGGAACGGGCCTCGACGTCCCAGTCGTCGCCGAGGGTGTCGAAGGCGTGCTCGTCGACGGAACCGGCCTCGATCGCCTGCAACGCCGCCAGCTTCGGCCGCACGCCCAGCAGGGTCGCGACGTCCGATTCGACGGCGAGCGTCAGGTGCTGGGGCAGGTAGCCCACGGCACCCCTCGTCGTGATCTGGCCGGCCGTGGGTGCGAGTTCGCCGCGGATGAGGCGCAGCACGGTGGTCTTGCCTGCGCCGTTGTCGCCCACGAGGCCCGTGCGGCCGGGGCTGAACGCCGTCGAGACATGGTCGAGGACGGCCGAGCCATCGGGCCACGCGAAGGACGCGTCGGCAAAGGTGATGGAAGGATTGTGCATGGTCGGGATCTCCTGGGTCAGCTTCGGCGCTGATCCGGAGGCCCGACGGGGCCGTCTACGGACTCAGCGCAGGGTGGGGGCTGAGGAGGTGTTCCACACGATGCACGCTCCAGGAGTCGACGACAGGTCGGCCACGAGGGCCGTCATCAGGGTACGCGGGGCCGCTGCGCAAGGCAACCCCCTGCGGGCCTGCCGGCCGGGGCATTGTTTCGCCATTGGACAAGTTCGGCGGGCCAGAGTTGACTTGAGCGGTGCACCGCAACCGCCCCCGCAACCCCATGATCGCGACCCTCGTCGGCCTCCGCGGCAACGGCCGCGCGTCGGTCTACACCGAGCCCATGTGGGGCCTGTCGATGATGCTGGTGCTGCCCTACGCGTCGGTCTACATGCTGGCGCTGGGGGTGCACGACGCCCAGATCGGCCTGCTGGCCACCATCTCCATGCTGTCGCAGGTGGTGTTCGGCCTCCTCAGCGGCGTCATCACCGACAAGCTGGGCCGCCGGGTCACCACGGCGGTGTTCGACATCATCGCCTGGGTGATCCCCTGCCTGGTGTGGGCGCTGGCGCAGAACTTCTGGTGGTTCCTGATCGCGTCGGTCATCAACGGCGCCTGGCAGGTGACCCAGAACTCGTGGGACTGCCTGCTGGTGGAGGACGTCGACCGCGCCGAGATCCCCAAGGTCTACTCGCTGGTCAAGGTGGCGGCGGAGTTCTCCGCGCTGTTCGCCCCCATCGCCGCCGTGCTGGTGATGAACCTGGGCCTCGAGCACGCCGTCCGGATCCTGTACGTCAACGCGTTCGTGATCATGGCGCTGAAGGTGTGGCTGCTGTACCGCTACACCACGGAGACCGCGACGGGGCGCGTGCGCATGCAACAGACCCGCGGGGTCAGCATGTGGAAGCTCCTGTCCGAGTACCGAGGGGTGCTCGGGCTGATCGTCCGGTCGAAGGGCACCATCTTCTCGCTGTGCGTGGCCGCAGTCGTCGGCGCCGTCGCCCTGGTCAACGGCACGTTCTGGCAGGTCGTGATCAACAAGGAACTGGGCGTGCCGGACGCGTTGCTGCCGTTCTTCCCGATGATCCGCTCGCTGCTGTCGGTGCTGTTCTTCTTCACGATCATCCCTCGGTTGACGCATGCGAAGCACCTCAAGTCGCCGACGCTGATCGGGTTCGGGGTCTACCTCGCCGGCCAGCTCCTGCTGGTGGGCATCCCCTCCCCGGAGGGCGCCGCCGTCGCCTCGACGTACGCGCTGCTCGCGCTGTGCCTGCTGCTCGACGCCTTCGGCGCGGGCATCCTGTTCATGCTGGCGGAGTCGCTGGTCGCACTGCACGTCGACCGGCACGAGCGCTCCCGCGTGATGGCCATCCAGCGCACCGCGGTGATGCTGGTCACGGCCCCGTTCGGGTGGATCAGCGGGTGGCTCTCCGGCATGGACCGCGACTGGCCGTTCCTCCTCACCTCGACGCTCCTGGTCCTCGGGCTGGTGGTGGCGGCGCGGTTCTGGGTGACCACCCATGAGGAACACACCCCCGCGGAGTCGCTGCCCGGCTGAGGGCGGGCGGCGTGCCGCGTGCGGCGTCAGCCGCCGAGGATCGCGACGATCTCCGAGTAGCCGCGACGACGGGCGTGCTCCAGCGCGGTGACCCCGTCGTCGTCCGGGATGGAGGTGTCGACGCCGGCGTCCACCAGGATCTGGACCACCTGCTGGTGGCGGGGGCCGCCGTCGCCCAGGATGACCGCCTCGAGCAGGGCGGTCCAGCCCAGGTCGTTGACGTGGTCGAGGTCGACTCCGGTGCCCACCACCCACTGCATGTACTCGACGTGCCCGCGCTCGCCGGCAGGGATCGGCGACAGGCCGCCGAAGCGGTTGCGGATCGTGAGGTCCGGGTGGGCAAGCAGGAGGGTCTTGCCCATCTCCACACTGCCGGTGACACCCGTGACCAGCCAGGGCGTGTCGCTGCGGTTGTCGAGCGCGTCGGGGTTGGCGCCCAGCGCCACCAGGACGCGGGCCACCTCGACGTGGTCGTTGGCGGAGGCGAGCAGCAACGGGGTGCGCTGGCGCTCGTCGCGGGCCTCCAGGTCGGCGCCCGCGCGGATGGCCACGACGGCGGCGTCGGCATCGCCGTCGGCGGCGGCCTGCAGCAACGTGCCGTCGGGGTCTGCCGGGGACTGGCCGTTGAGGGCGGCCGTGAGCGCGGCCTCCTGGCCGGCGTGCCCGCGCTGCTCGACCTTCTGCAGCGGGGTGAGCCCCTGCTGGCCGGAGGGTCGGTCCAGCTGCACGCCGCCGGCGGCGAGGACGCGCACGGTGGTGACGTAGTCGGGGGTGTCCTCCCCCAGCCAGATGGATTCGTGGATGGCCTGGTACCCGATGCGGTTGACGTGGTCACGGTCGATGCCCGCCTCGAGCAGCTTGCCGACGACCAGCCAGTGGCCCCGCTCGGCGGCCCGGATGAGGCCGGTGCCGTTCCACGAATCCTTGTCGTCGATGAGGGCGCCGTTGACCAGGGTGAGGTCGAGCAGGTCGCCGTAGCCCTCGCTGGTGGCCACGAGGTACGCCGACTGCTGCGTGCTGTCCTTGGCGTTGACGTCAGCGCCCTGCAGGACGAGTTCGCGGGCCTTGGCCACGTCGTTGGCCCACGCGGCGTCGCGGAGCAGCTGGTCGAGCTCCTCCTGCGGCGTGGCCGGTGCCGCCGGACTGGGGCTCGCCGACGGGGCCGCGCTCGTCGTCGCTGACGGGCTCGGCTCCGCCGCCGTTGGCGAGGGGCTGGCCGCAGAGGCGGACGCGGACGGGGCGGGCGATGGCGACGCCGGTGCGCTCGGGGTCTCGTCGGCCCCACGCTCAGGCTCGGGCGTGCAGGCGGCAAGGCCCATCACCAAAGCGCCGACCATCAGTAGCCGCAGTCCCATGCTCACTCCTCGTTCGTTGACGGTTCAACGGCAATCGTAGGTTTCCCCATGCCCCCGTACCCATCGGCCGATCGGCTAGGGAATGGCACCCGGGAGTGGCACGCCGGGAGGTGGGACCGTCGGGCTAGTTGGGCTGGGACTCCTCGATGATCCCCTTGAGGCGGTGGAGGTCTTCGGCCACGAGTTGGCAGTCGCGCTCGAACTGCTCATCGCTGAGGTCGAGCTGCCGGACGGTGAAGATGACCTCGGCGCCCAGCGGGTGGGCGACGACCCGCATGGGGTTGTGGACCACCTCGCCCGAGGGCAGGGTCACGTCGTGGTCGAGGACTCCGTACTCGTTCCATTCCGCGAACAGCACCTGCACGCGGCCCATCGGGGAATCGACGACGACCGCCCCCTCCCGGTGCTCGACCTTGGCCTCGGCCAGACCCGCCGCCCAGGACGGCAGGTTGTCCAGGTTTGCGGCGTATTCGTAGACGCGCAGCGGCGGCGCCTCGATGACACAACTCACATGGCGACTCTGCATGCCCCAGCCTCTCACCTCCGCGGTGATTATCTCTACGGCATCAGAGTGAGAGATGTGGATAATCCACACCTGACCCCTTCTTGGCGTAGCGATAAATCCGGGAGGTCACAAGAGGATCAGAATGGGTCTTGACATACAACCGAATGGTTGTAGATTTGGGTCATGGGAGAGACGGACGAGGATCGTGCAGACGCGCTGTTCCACGCGCTCTCGGACCGGACCCGGCGCGACATCCTGCGCCGCGTCCTCACCGGGGAGCATTCCGTCTCCGCCCTGGCGGAGAAGTACGACATGAGCTTCGCCGCCGTGCAGAAACACGTCGCCGTGCTGGAACGCGCGGGCCTCATCACCAAGCGCCGCCAAGGGCGCGAGGCCCTCGCAAGTGGTGACGTGGAGGCTGTGAGGTCTGTCGCCTCCATGCTCGATGAGCTGGAGGACATCTGGCGCGGACGCGTGGCGCGGATCGACGACCTCCTCCAGCAGTACCCAGGCACCCACTGACCGTCCACGAGGAGGACACCATGCCTGTCACCGACATCACACGCAATCTCGACGAGCGCAAGCTCACCCTCACCGCAGAGTTCGCCGCACCGGTCGAGCGACTGTGGCAGGTCTACGCAGACCCCCGCCAGCTCGAGCGCGTCTGGGGCCCTCCCGGCTACCCCGCCACGTTCGTCGACCACAGCCTCACGCCCGGCGGCCGCATGAACTACTACATGCAGGGGCCCGACGGCGAGCGTTACCACGGCTACTGGGACATCCAGGAGGTCAATGACGGCCAGAGCTTCCGCTTCCTCGACGGCTTCGCCAAGGAGGACTTCACGCCCGACGAGAACCTGCCCGTCGGGGAGAACACGTTCCGCTTCGAGTCCATCGACGGCGGCTCGCGCCTGATCGCCACCACCACCTATGCCTCGGCCGAGGATTTCCAGACCGTGCTGGACATGGGCATGGAGGAGGGCGCCACGCAGGCGGTCAACCAGATCGACGGCCTGGTGGCAGCCGCCTGAGCAACCGGGACGGGAGGGTGTCGCCCTACCCCCAAGGGGGATGCGGCACCCTCCCCGCCCTTGTCAGGGTGGAGCATGAGCACAGACGACCTTGCCCCGGAGAACTTCGTGGACCCCGACGCCGACAACGACCTCGTCGCGCAACAGATCGACGACGCCGCCCGAGAGCACCGCGAGGTGCTCCGCGAGGACCTCAGCACGCAGGACCTCATCGACAACGGTGAGGATGCCGCAGACATGACGCCCGACAACCTGGAGCGCCCCGTCGACGACGCCCTGCACGTCGACGAGCCTGGGGAAGAGACCATCGAGGCGCGTATCGCCCAGGAGGAGCCGGAGGCCTGACCTGGCGCGGCTCTGGATTCGGGTCTTCCCATGCCCCGGTCAGCGCTAGCGTGGTGGTCATGACCGCCGATCGCCCCAGCGTCCTGTTCATCTGCGTCTCGAACGCAGGCAAGTCCCAGATGGCCGAAGCCCTCATGCGCGCCCGCGTGGGCGACTCGGCACAGATCACCTCGGCCGGCACCCATCCGAAGGGCGCCGTCAACCAGCAGTCTGCCGCTTCGGTGGCCCGCGCCGGAGCCAGCATGGACGGCGCCATCAGCAAGGCCATCGACGACGACACCCTGCGCACCGCCGACCGCGTGATCATCCTCGGCCGCGACGCCGAGGTCCAACCCGTCGCCGGCATGAAGGCCGACATCGAGCGGTGGGACACCGTCGAACCCTCCGAGCAGGGCGTCGAGGGCGACCAGCGGATGGACCTCATCCGCGACGACATCCAGCGGCGCGTCGACCGACTGGCTTCCGAACTCCTCGGATAGCGCAATCCAGTGGCTGGCCTGAACCGAGAGTCGGAGGACCTGCACCGCATCGCGATGGAGCTGACCGCCATCTCGCAGAGCGCGCTGGCCTACTGCACCGACCGCTTCGACATCGAGCGCTTCCACCGCGTCGCGGAGATCGGGCGCGACCTCCTGCAACTGGTCTCGCGCGACGAGCTGCCGCCCTTCAGCCGGGAGGTCGCCTCGACGGCGGGGTACACCACGCCGAAGATCGACGTGCGCGGTGCCGTGTTCGACGACGACGGCCGCGTGCTGCTGGTGCGCGAGATCCTCGACGACGACCTCTGGACCCTGCCCGGCGGGTGGTGCGACATCGGTGAGACGCCACGCGGCTCGATCGAGCGCGAGGTCCTCGAGGAGGCGGGCGTGGCCGTCAGGGCGAGGCACCTCGCCGCCGTCCTCGACCGCGGGGTCTGGGGCCACCAACCGCCCCTCGACCACCACTGCTACAAGATGTTGTTCGTCTGCGATGCCCTCGCCCCCGTCGACCTGGCGTACCGCAGTGACGAGACCAGCGAGCTGGGGTGGTTCGCCGTCGACGACCTGCCTGAGCTGTCCACCTCGCGGATCCTGCCGGAGCAGATCGCGCTCCTGCACCGCCACTGGGAGAACCCCGGCCCAGCGGAGTTGGACGAGGCGTGAGGGGCAGCCGATTCCTCGAGACCGAGCCCGTCGGGCGGCTCTACGAGTGGTTCGCCACCGAGACCGCCGCCACGTCCCCCACGTGGGAGGCGCTGTCGCGGTGGATCGCGCGGACGCCGGAGGTACACAGTCGCCTCGATGACCTCCCGGGCCAGGCGCGGCAACCCAACCGCTTCCTAGCGGCGCTGCGGTTCCTCGGCGGCCCGACGGAGCCGGGAGCCGCGTTCGTCGCGTGGCTCGACGACAACTGGGCGGAGGTCGAGCGCATCGTCCTCAGCCGCACGACCCAGACGAACGAGCCGGGGCGGTGCGCCGTCGTCGCCCCGGTGCTGGCTTCCCTCCCCCAGCCGATCGCGTTGGTGGAACTCGGCGCCTCTGCGGGGCTGTGTCTACTCCCGGACCGCTACGCGTACTCCCACGACGGCGACCCCATCCGCTCGGCGGCCGCAGCACCCGACGCCCCGGAGTTCCCCTGCCGCGTCACCGGCGCACCACCCGGCGACCCGCGGGAGCTCACCGTCGCCGCCCGCGCCGGCGTCGACCTCAACCCGCTGGACCCCACGGATCCCGACACCCGCCGCTGGCTGCGGGCCCTGGTCTGGCCCGGGGAGGAGGATCGTGAGGAGCGACTGGCGGCGGCCCTGCATGTCGCCGCCGAGGTCCGGCCGCGGATCACCAGGGCGGACCTGACGCAGGACCCGGCGACGGTGATCTCGGCCGCCGTCGACACCGTCCGCCAACAGGCGCCCTCTGCCACGCCCGTGATCGTCCACTCCGCGTTCCTGGCCTATCTCTCCCGCGACGACAGGCAGGCCGTCGTCGACGCGATCCGCGGCTCCGGCGCCCACTGGGTCTCGATGGAGGGCCCGCGCGTGGTGCCGGGCCTCGACCCGTCGTCGTTGGGCCCCATGCCGGAGGCCGCGAGCTTCCTGATCGCCCTCGACGGCGAGCCCCTCGGCTGGGCGCAGGCGCACGGGCGCTCCGTCCACTGGGGTGCTCCGTGAGCCCCCAGCCCAACCCACGCCTAAGCTGAGCACCATGCGACGGTGGGTCAAGGCGACTACGGCAGTGGCGGTACTGCTGGGCGTGATTCCGGACCTCGCCCACTGCTGGGCCAGCACCCGTGAGTACGGCAACCCGCCCACGGGGCCGCACGCCACCGAGGCGCTCATCGTGCTCGGGTGCCCAACTCACCCCGACGGCTCGCTCCATCCGCTCCAGCGCTGGCGCGTCGACATCGCCGCCCGCACCATGAACCCCCGCGTGAAGGTGGTGGTGTTCACCGGCACGACGGCGAAGACAGGCGTCAGCGAGGCATCGGCCATGGCGGCCCACGCCCGCAGCCGGGGCATCCCCGACAGCCTGATCGTGCTCGAGGAGCAGGCGCTCAGCACGTGGCAGAACCTCGAGTACTCGGCTCCCCTGGTGGCCCAGTTCGACGTCCTGCGCGTGGTGTCCGACCCGATGCACGCCTGGCGCGCCCGCCAGTTCCTGGCACGGCTGCATCCCGAGCTGGCGCGCAAGCTCCAGCCCGCCGCCGACTTCCGCCCATTGGAGCGCTGGCGCTGGAAGTTGGGCACGATGGTCTACGAACTGGTTGCCCGCTACCGCGAATGGCGCAACCCGCGACTCCCGGGCGCCGCCTGACCGCAACTGGCCCCGCACAACCTCCCGGGGGCACGATCACGGCCTCGGAGGGCGGGCCAAGTCCCTACTCCGCCGCTGCCCAACGCTCGGCCGCCGCCTCACCCTCGAGCGCCTCGCGGGCGGCGGCGCCCAGGAAGCGGAAGGCCCACTCCTGCGCCAACGTCCGGTTCTCGGCGAAGATCACGGGCACCTGCGGGTAGCGGATCTGGCACTCGGCCAACATGTCGGCCACCAGCGCCGGCCGCACGTGCTTCAGCTTGAAGATCGAGGAGTACCGGTCCTCCACCAGGACCACGGCCCGCGGGAGCTCCGCGAGCGCCTCCAGCCGGAACCGCAGCTTGCCGGTGGTCAGGCTCCCCGCGAGGTCCTCCAGGGACTTCCGCTCGACGACGGCCGCCCACTCCCCGTGGACCTTCACGCCGTAGTCACCCACCGGCAGCGCCTCCTTCACCGTCGACACCTGCTGCTGCGTGAACTTCCACGCGTAACGCTCCCGGGTGTCGACGGAGAACTGCAGGTCTGCCAGCCCCGACGCCCTCGCCGTCGGCAGGGCCACGTTGGGCCGGGCCGCCTTGGTGGTGCGGGCCGACTGCCAGAAGATCATCTCCCGCCCCCGCGCCTGGGTGATCACGAACTGCGAGCGTGACTCGCGCGCCCGGTCCACCTCGATGCTGATCGCCGCTCCCCGCTGCACGCATGACCGCAGCGGGAGCGACTCCACGATCTCGGGGTTCTCGGGCCACGGCAGCCCGTGCCGGTGGCAGTAGATCTTCGACGCCCTGGGCCAGGTGTCCTTGACCCGCAGCACGATCCCCTCCCCGATCGGCACCAGCACCAGGTACGGCAGGCTGGAGTCCTCCGGGTTCCGGGCGATGAGCAGTTCCATCCTCATGCCTCCAACGCGGCGTCCACTGCCGCCAGGGCATGGATGCGGGTGGTCGCGAACAGGGGAACGGGCCCGTCGGCATCGGCGTCCAGCAGCAGTTCGAGTTCGGTGCAGCCGAGGATCACGCCCTCGACGCCAGCCTCGATGAGGCGCCCGATGACCTCCAACAGCCGACGGCGGGAGCCGTCGAGTACCTTCCCGCGGCACAACTCGTCGTAGATGACGCGGTGCACCTCGGCCCTGTCGTCGGGCGGCGGCACGAGCACCGAGAGCCCGTGGGATTCCAGCCTGTCGCGATAGAAGTGCTGCTCCATCGTGAACGCGGTCCCGAGCAGCCCCACGCGGCCCAAGCCACGCTCGAGCACCACGCGTGCGGTGGCGTCGGCGACGTGGACCAGCGGCACGTCGACGGCGTGGGCCACCTCGTCGGCCACCTTGTGCATGGTGTTGGCGCAGATGACCATCAACTCGGCCCCCGCATCGGCAAGCCGGCGAGCCGAACCAGCCAGTACCCGGCCCGCCTCGTCCCACCGGCCCTCCGACTGCAGCGCAGCGATCCCCGCGAAGTCCAGCGACTCCATCAGGATCCGGGCTGAGTGCAGCCCGCCGAGCCGCTCCGCGACGGCGCGGTTGATGATGCGGTAGTACTCGGTGGTGGACTCCCAGCTCATGCCGCCAATGAGGCCGATGGTTCTCATGCCCACAGCCTAGGACTGCCCGGACGTCAGGCCCAGACTCCCCTTGACACGTGACCAAACAGTCACCTAACGTGTGGTCATGGACGACGACCTGGTGTTCAAGGCGTTGGCGGACCCGGTCCGCCGACTGCTCCTGGACGCCCTGTTCGAGCGGGACGGCCGCCCGCTCGGCGAACTGGAACAGGTCATCAACGAGCACGTCGAGATGACGCGCTTCGGGGTCGCCAAACACCTGCGCATCCTCGAAGCCGCCAACCTCGTCACCCCCGTCAAGCGGGGACGCCAGAAGCTGCACTTCCTCAACCCGGTACCCATCCAGCAGATCCACGAACGTTGGATCGGCAAGTACACCGGCCGCGCGGAGATCGCCGCGGGGCTGCTCCACCTGAAGCGACAACTCGAAGAAGAGGACCCATCATGAGCGACCTGCAGGTCTACACCGTCTACATCAAGGCCCCGAAGGACAAGGTGTGGGAGGCCATCACCACCCCCGAGTACACCCGCAAGTGGGGCTACGGCGGCGACATCGACGTCGAACTGACGCCCGGTGGCCGTTACCGCAACCTCTCCACCGACGAGATGAAGGCGATGGGCATGGGCGACGTCGCCGTCGAGGGTGAGGTGGTCGACGTCGAGGCGCCCAACCGGCTGGCGCTCTCCTGGCAGCCCACCTGGATGCCGGGCCTCGCAGCCACCCTCCTCACCTGGGAACTCACCGAGTACCCGGGCGGCCTCACCAAGGTGGTGCTCACGCACGACCTCAGCGCAGCCCCCGGCAGCGGCGCCGAGTTCGCCGGCGGCCACGACCCAGCGCAGGGTGGCGGCGGCTGGCCGTGGGTGCTGTCGGACCTCAAGACGCTGCTGGAGTCGGGCAGCAACATGTCGGCCTGACCCGCGAGCCGCGGGAGGTTCCCAGCAGGGGTGGCCCGGCGTAGTGTGCTGTCATGGCCGACGACGACCTCACCCCCTGGGAACCGCCCCTGGCCGGCACGGATCGCGAGCAGCTGCTCGGCTCGCTGGACCGGATGCGATGGACCTTCCGCTGGAAGGTGGGCGGCCTCGACTCAGCCGCGCTCAACACCCGCATCGGCGCCTCCGCCCTCACCCTCGGCGGCCTCGTCAAGCACCTCACCGAGGTGGAGTCCACGAAGTTCACGTGGGCGATCGACGGCAGCAGCCCCGGCGAGCCGTGGGCCTCGCTCGACTTCTCCGACGAGGGTGACCGCAACTGGCCCTTCAGGTCTGCCGCCGACGACTCCCCCGAGGAGCTCTACGCCAACTACGACGCGGCCGTGGCCCGGTCCCGGCAGCGGCTCGAGGAGGCCCTGCTCGACGGCGGCCTGGACCAGGTCGTGCACCTCGGCGAGGTCTGGGGCGTGGCGATGAGCCTGCGTCGCATGCTGCATGACGTCGTCGAGGAGTACTCCCGCCACACCGGCCACGCCGACCTCCTCCGCGAGGCCGTCGACGGCGTCGTCGGCGAGGACCCGCCGGAGGGTTGGCGCCCCTGACCGCGTGGGCCACCGCACCCATCGGCCGGCCACCGAGCGCCACGAACCCCGACCAGCGCGATGCCCTGCGCGGTACATTCCGGGCATGGGCGACACGCAGCGCGGGTGGGAGCACTACCTCCCCGGCGTGGCGGTGTTGCGCCACTACGAGCGCCGCTGGCTGAGGGGCGACGTCGTCGCCGGCATCACGGTGGCGGCCTACCTGGTGCCGCAGGTGATGGCCTACGCCGCCATCGTCGGCCTCCCCAGCGTCGCGGGCCTGTGGGCCATCCTGCTGCCCCTCGCCGTGTACGCGGTCCTCGGCACCTCCCGCCAACTGTCCATCGGCCCTGAGGCGTCGACGGCCCTGATGACGGCCGCCGGCGTGGGCGCGCTCGTCGGGGCCGTGGGCGCAGACCGGCACGCAGAGGTGGCCGCCGTCCTCGCCATCGCGGTCGGGCTGGTGTGCCTGGCCGGGTGGGTGCTGCGCCTGGGCTTCCTCGCCACCCTCCTGTCCCGGCCCGTGCTGGTGGGCTACCTCGCGGGCGTCGGCGTGCTGATGATCGTCAGCCAGCTGGGCAAGGTGACCAAGCTGGACGTCAGCGCCGAGCGCCCCGTCGACGAGGCGTGGTCCTTCCTCAGGCAGCTGCCGGACGCCCACCTCCCGACGACGGCGCTGGCCCTCATCCTGCTCGCGCTGCTGTTCCTCGCCAGACGGTTCTTCCCCACCTCCCCGGGCCCGCTCATCGTGTTGCTGATGGGTGCCGCCGCCGTCGCGCTGTTCGACCTGCAGCGCCACGGGATCGACACCATCGGCAGCGTCCCGACCGGCCTGCCGGCGTTGCGGGTGCCCGCGCTGGGCGACCTCTCCGTCTGGGCCCTCCTCCCGTTCGCGCTGGGCATCGCGGTGGTGGGCTACACCGACAACGTGCTCACCGCCCGCGCCTTCGCCGCGAAGCGCCGCGAGCACATCGACGCCACCCAGGAACTCCTCGCGCTGGGCACCGCCAACGTGCTCACGGGACTGGTGCAGGGCTTCCCTGTGTCGTCGAGCAACTCACGCACCGTGCTCGGCGACTCCGCCGGCTCGCGCACGCAACTCCACTCCCTCGTGGCGCTGGTCGGCGTGGTGGCGGTGCTCCTGTTCGCCGGCCCGGTCCTGGCGTCGTTCCCGACGGCGGGGCTGGGCGCGCTGGTGATGTACGCCGCCACCCGCCTCGTCGACCTCCCGGAGATGCGCCGCATCGCCCGCTTCCGCACCAGCGAGCTCGTCCTGATGCTCGTCACCACCGCTGCGGTGCTCTCCCTCGGCATCCTGATCGGCATCGGGATCGCCATCGCGCTGTCCATCCTCGACCTCGTCCGCCGCATCTCGGACCCCCACGACGGTGTGCTGGGCTATGCGCCGGACCTGGCGGGGATGCACGACGTGGCCGACTACCCGGACGCCCAGCAGGTGCCCGGCCTGGTGGTCTACCGCTACGACTCGCCGCTGTTCTTCGCCAACGCCGAGAACTTCCTGGCCCGCGCCGAGCGGGCGGTCGACCAGGCTCAACAGCCCGTGCACTGGTTCCTGCTCAACGCGGAGGCCAACGTCGAATGGGACCTCACCGCCGTCGACACGTTGGAGCTACTGCGTGAGAACCTGGCGGCGCGCGACATCACCTTCGCGATGGCGCGCGTCAAGCAGGAGACCAGGGACCAACTGGCGCGCACCGGCTTCATCGACAAAGTGGGGCAGTCGTACATCTTCGCCACGCTGCCGACGGCGGTGCAGGCCTACGTGCGCTGGCACGCCGCGAAGTTCGGCGCACCGCCCGAGGGCCTCCCGCCCGCGGCCCCCACCTGATCAGGCGCCGCGCGGCGCCCAGATGTCGGCGCAGCTCGCGCAACTCGCCTCCGGCACCACGCCCACCCGGATCAGTTGGGCGTACATCCAGCACCCCGCGCAGAACCCGACCACCGACTCGAGGAACGAGAACAGCACCAGCACCGCCACGAGCCAACCGGCAGCCAGGCCCAGGCCCAGGACCGGCCCCAGGACGGTGGCGACGGTGGTCACGGCGAGCCCGATCCCCTGCGCGAAGCGCTTCGGCGGGCCCGACACGAGGACCGGCTCGCCGAGTCGGGGGGCGATCACCCTGGTGGCCAACAGGCCCAGAGGGCTGAACCTCGGGCCGGAGAGCACACGCAGGCCGAAGCCGAGCGCCATGAGCGGCAGCAGCCACTGCCAGCCGGTCGCCAGCACCAGCACGGACAGCGCACAGACGCCGGCGGCGACGACACGCGCCGCCTTCTCGTTGACCGGGTCAGGGAATCCGACGATGCTCATGCCGAGGAGCGTAAGCGCCCCACCCGCCCCGGAGCCAGCGAGTCTGCTCAGAGAGGAATGTGCGCGGGGGAGGGAATAAGGACGAGGGTCCTTCGACCAGCCGCAGACGGCTGGCTCAGGAAACATGCGACGGCGAACCCCCCGGGTCCTTCGACCAGCCGCAGACGGCTGGCTCAGGAAACCTGCGACGGCGAACCCCCCGGGTCCTTCGACCAGCCGCAGACGGCTGGCTCAGGAAACGACGCGGCGTTCGTGCAGCGCCCGCACGCGCGCCGCCAGCTCCTCATCGGGCCCATCCACCACGGCGCCCGGCACCACGGTCTGGATCGGCAGCGGCGCCACCGGGCCAGGGCCGAAGCCCAGCTCCGCCAGCCACTCCCCCAGCTGCGCCGACGACGAGGCGTAGACGATGCGCCCCAATCCCACCCAGCCGTGCGCCGCGGCACACATGGGGCAGTGCTCCCCAGAGGTGTAGACCACGGCGGCCGCCCGCTCGGCCTCGGTCAGGTGGCCGGCCGCCCACCGCGCGATGGCGAACTCCGGATGCTGCGTGTGATCCCCGCCGGCGACGTGGTTGTGGTCCTCGAACAGCACCTCCCCGTCCGCGGACACCAGCACGGAGCCGAACGGTTCGTCGCCGGCCAGGAGCGCATCCTCCGCGAGCTCCACCGCACGGGCCAGGAAACGTCGATCGTCAGCACTCAACATGACCCGAAGGCTACCCCGCGCCTATGGTGGCGGGATGGAAATCCTCGCCCGCATCGCCGCCGTCCGGGTGGGCCGCGTGCAGACCCACCTGTGGGAGGGCCGCGAGGTCAGCAGCGGCGCCGTCAAGCACGCCATCGACGGCCCCGTGCACCTCGGCCCGCTCGGCTTCGACGGCGACGAACAGGCCGACACCGCCGTCCACGGCGGGCCAGAGAAGGCGGCGCTGCTCTACGCCGCACACCACTACCCGCGCTGGCACGCCGAACGCTCCCTCGCCATGCCCGACGGCGGCTTCTTCGAGAACCTCACGCTCGCCGACGTCGACGGCGCAGGCCCGGACGAGACCACCGTCGTGCTGGGCGAGACCTGGCGCATCGGCGGCGCGGTGGTGCAGGTCAGCCAGCCCCGCTCGCCCTGCTGGAAGCTGGCCAAGCGCTGGGGCATCCCCTCGCTGGTGCTGGACGTGCAGGAGACGGGGTGGTCGGGCTGGTACGTGCGGGTGCTCGAACCCGGCGCCGTCGCCGCCGGTGACGCCGTCGAACTGCTCGAGCGCCCGGACGAGCCCACGGTCGCCGAGGTGGCCCGGGTGATGAACCGTGACAAGCGCGACCTCGACGGTGCCCGCCGGCTCCTGGCCTCGCAACAGTTGCCGCAGCGCTGGCGGCAGAAGCTGGAGAAGAGGCTGGCCGGGGCGGTCGAGGACGACTCCGCCCGCCTCAACGGAACGAGCGGATGAAGCTTGGTTGAACTCCTGACGAAGTGGGGGGCCGGTGAGCCTGCGGGAGCCTACGCTGCGGAGATCCGTACCCGTCTCTCACAAGGAGAAACATGCGCAACCCCCTCGCGCTCGCGGCCGCCCTCACCCTGGGCGTCTCGCTGGTGACCCCAGCCGCCGCAGCCCCCAACCCCCGCAGCGAGCAGACCACCCAGGTCACGGTGCTCGCCACCTCCGACGTGCACGGAAACGTGCAGAACTGGAACTACTTCTCGAACCAGCCCTACAGCGAACGCGCGGGCCATGAGATCGGCCTGGCCCAGGTGTCCAGCATCGTCGACTCGGTGCGCGAGGAACGTGGCGAGGACTCGGTCTTCGTCGTCGACAACGGCGACTTCCTGCAGGGCACGCCGCTGACGACGTACTACGCCAAGCAGGAACCCGTCACCGTCACGGGTGAGACCCACCCGATGGCCGACGCGTTCAACGAGATCGGCTACGACGCGCAGAACCTCGGCAACCACGAGTTCAACTACGGCCTCGACCTGCTCGACGCCTACATCGACGAGGCCGACCACGCGGTGCTCGGCGCCAACGTAGTCGACGCCGCCACCGGCGAGCCCGCCTACCAGCCCTTCGAGTTGGTCACCCGCAAGGTCGACGACAACAAGCCGGTCACCGTCGGGTTCCTTGGCCTCACCACGCCCGGCTCGATGATCTGGGACAAGGGCATCCTCGAGGGCGAGGTGCGCATCGACGACATGGTCGACGCCGCGCAGTACTGGGTGCCGAAGGTGCGCGCGGCCGGCGCCGACATCGTCGTCGTGCTGAGCCACGCCGGCATCGGCCTGTCCAGCTACGACACCGAGGCGACCGGCCTGGGCGACGAGAACCCCGCCGCCGACATCGCCCGCGAGGTGCCCGGCATCGACGCGATGGTCATCGGCCACACCCACCGCGACGCCCCTGTCCAGTACGTCACCAACGAGGCCACCGGCCGCGACGTGCTGATCACCCAGCCCCGTTGGTGGGCCTCCGGCGTCAGCGACCTGACCTTCGACCTGAAGAAGGTCCGCGGCCAGTGGACCGTCGCCGCCGCCAACGCCGAGCCCATCTACTCGCGCGACTTCGCCCCCGACGAGGACTTCCTCGACGCCCTCGACGAGGCGCACAGCACCACCGTCGAGTACGTCAACACCACGATCGCCACCTCCGTGGCCGAGCTGCCCGCCACGGAGAGCCGCTACCGCGACACCGCGATCATCGACTACATCCAGATGGTGCAGACGCAGACCGTGGAGCAGGCCCTGGCCGGCACCGAGTACGGCGACCTGCCCGTGCTCAGCATCGCCGCCCCGTTCAGCCGCACCGCCGTGTTCCCGCAGGGCGACGTCACCATCCGCGACATGGCCGGCCTCTACATCTACGACAACACCCTCGAGGCCGTCGTCATGACTGGCGCCGAGCTCCGCGACTACCTCGAGTACTCCGCCAAGTACTTCGGGCAGGTCCCCACCGGCGGCACCTTCGACCCCGACGCCCACACCTCCGTCGTCCACGAGGGCCAGCAGGTCTGGGACTACAACTACGACATCCTCGCCGGCATCGACTACGAGATCGACCTGAGCCAGCCGGTGGGCTCGCGCATCGGTGAGATCAGCGTCGACGGCGTGGCGGTCGCCGACGAGCAGCAGTTCGTCGTCGCGGTCAACAACTACCGGCGCAGCGGCGGCGGCAACTTCCCGCACATCGCGTCGGCCCCGGTGGTCTACAACGAGATGCAGGAGATCCGCCAGCTGCTGATCGACTGGGCCGTGGCCAACCAGGTCATCGACCCTGCCGACTTCTTCGTCGACAACTGGCGCCTGACCGTCGACGGCACCCCCGTCTGATCAGCCGGCCCGGTACCGCCGGAACGCGGGGAACAGCAGGGCCACGACGGCGGTGCCGGCCAGCACCAGCAGCCCACCGCCGCCCGTGGCCCAAGCCGGACCCGCCACCTCCGCGGCCCCGCCGTGGAGCACGTCCGCGATGCGCGGGCCACCGGCGACCACCACGATGAACACCCCCTGCAGGCGGCCCCGACGCGCGTCGTCGGTGGCCGTCAGCAGGATCGTCTGGCGGAACGCCGCCGAAGCCATGTCGGCCGCGCCGCCCACGATGAGCATCCCCAGCGCGAAACCGAGCATCGCCCGCGGCGCCCAGGGCGCCAGGCCCACCGCGAAACCGGCCGCCGCCATCGCCGCACCCCAGACGGCAACCGCCCACAGCACCGCGACGCCCTGCCGGTTGACCCGCGAGACCCAGCCGCCGAAGACGCCGCCGAGCACGGCCCCGGCAGGGATGGCCGCGAACAGCAGCGCGAACTCCAGCCCACCGCCGACCGGCCCGCCGAACGCCTCGTGCGCGATCTCCGGGAACAGGGCGCGGGGCATGCCGAACACCATCGCGATGAGGTCGACGAGGAAGCTGAGCAGCAGCACCTTGTGCCCGGCCAGGTAGACCAGGCCCTCCCACACCGAGCGCAGGCCGGGCGCCCCCTGCGGATTGTCGATGGGCCGCGGCGGCAGCTTCCACACGGCGTAGAGCGTGGCGAACAGCGTGGCGGTGTCGAGCAGGTACAGCCACGAGTAGCCCAGCACCGGGATGAGCGCGCCGCCCACGAGTGGCCCCGCGATGGCGCCGGCCGACATCACCGTCATGTTGAGCGCGTTGGCCGCCGGCAACTGGCCCGCGGGCAGCAGTTTCGGCAGGATCGCGGTGCGGGTGGGCTGGTTGATGGCGAAGAACGCCTGTTGCAGCGCGAACAGCACCAGCAGCAACCACACGTCGTTGAGCCCGAGGAACGCCTGCAGCCAGAACAGCGCAGAGGTGACCACCAGCCCGAGCGTCGTGACCTCGAGGAGCCGACGTCGGTCCATGTGGTCTGCCAGCGCCCCGCCCCACAGACCGAACACGACCAGCGGCACCAGGCCGAACAGGCCGGTGAGGCCCACCATGCCGGACGACCCGGTGATCGAGTAGATCTGCGCCGGCACGGCCACCACGGTGAGCTGCGCACCGATGACCGTGACGATGTTGGCGGTCCAGAGGCGGCGGAAATCGGGGGTCTGCAGGGGCCTGGTGTCGGCGAACAGGCCGCGGAACTTCCTGACCAACCCCGCCCTCCGGGCCCCTGAACTCTTCACGACGGTGAGAGTACAACGTGCAGTAGTGTGAGGCCCGACGGAACCTTTGATGAAATGGGGCACTGACATGGACTTCCGCACGACGCTCGCAGCCGTGGCACTATCCGGGCTGATCCTCACCGGATGCACCGGCACAGGGGAGCAGAGCCCGTCACCCGACACCCCGACAGGCTCGACGAGCGCAACCGGAACCGAGGCGCCGTCCGTCGAACCCACGGAGAGCAGCACCCCGGCCGTCGAGCCGTCGCCCATCGCACACGGTGAGCGTGAGACCATCCCCACGCTGGGCGCCGAGGAGGCAGGCATCGCCTCCGACGTGGACCTCAAGGAGTGCGGCCTCGAGGCCGGTGCAGTGAGCGCCACGGGCACCGTGACGAACTCCGCTGACGAGGCACGCGACGTGGTCGTCGCGGTCATCTGGCTGGGCAAGGACGGCAGCGGCAGCTCGCTGTCGGTCAAGGTCTTCCAGGAGGCCGGCGTGCCGGCGGGCGAGAGCCGCGACTTCACGCTGGAGACGGAGATCCCCGCCGACGCCAGCCGCTGCGTGCTGAACGCACGCTCGGCCCCCGCCGGCGCCCTGGGCTGAGCCATGAGCACGCACCGGATGCGCCTCGAGTTCACCGTCGAGGTGGTGGACGTGGAGGCCGCCAAGGCCATCGGACGGCAGCACCTGGCGGACAGGGTCGACGCCGCCACCATGCGCGGGGAGGACATCGGCTACCAGGGCAGCCGCACGCCCGGGGCAGACCTCGACGAGCTGTTGGCCCGCTCACCCAACGTCGTGGCGTCCATGGCGATCGCCGAGTTGCTGCGCAGGGGCGCCGAGTCGATGTCGGCGGTGCGGCTCACGAACGTGTCGATGACGCACGTGGACGAGTGACCCACTCACCAGCCTGAAACGGGGAAACGCCCCCGCGTCGTGTTCGACGCGGGGGCGATCCTTGTGTCCGTCAACCGGACCCGGCAGGCCTCCGGGACGGGACGGGGGGATGAGGCCCGTCCCGGAGACGCACATCTCAGCTACGGCGACGGTTCCTCATGGCCATCGCGGTAGCCCCACCGGCCATCAGGAGCAGCGCGACACCGGTGAGCACGAGGCTGGAATCTGCCCCCATGCCCAGCGGGTCACCGCTCTTGACGATCGGCTTGGGCGCCGGCTTCGGTGTCGGCTGCGCCGGCACCTGGTGTTCGCTGTCGTCCGTGACCGGCGAACCGTCGGGGTTCTCACCCGTGACGGTGGCCACGTTGAGGACCTTGCCCGCCGCCACGTCCGCCGCCGTGACCGTGTAGGCGGCCGAGGCGGTGCACGTGGTGGACTGGCCGGGCTCCAGCACCGTGACCGGGCAGGTCACCGAGATGCCGGCTGCCTTCAGCTTCGGGTCGTCGACGCGGACATCGGACAGCGTCGCCTCACCGGTGTTGGTCACCTTGAAGCTGTAGACCAGCTTGTCGCCGAGGCGAACGGGGCCGGCCTTGTCGGCGGTCTTGACGATCTCGATCTTGCTGACCGGGGCCAGGACCTCGGGGGCCTCGACCAGGACGTCGTCCTCGTCGGTGACGGTGTCACCGTTGGGGGCGGTGCCCTCGACGACGGCGATGTTGTGCACGAACATCGCGTCGATGTCGCCCTGGCTGATGGTGTGCTTCAACTCGATCGAGCACTGCTCCCCCGGAGCCAGCGACTCGGCGCAGAGCACGTCGACCAGGTCGAACATCTCGTCGCTGATCACCACGTCGGTCAACGTCACGTTGCCCGTGTTCGTGGCCACCAGGGTGTAGGTAACGACCTCACCGACCACCTCGTACTGCGCCTTGTCGGCCGACTTGTCCAGCGAGATCGCGGGCGCCTGGCCGACCGGCACGGTCTCCTCGTCGTCGTCGCTCGGCGGCGGGTTGTCGCCAGGCGGCGTACCCGTCGTCGTGGCGACGTTGAGGATGTCACCGGCGTCCAGATCCGCCTGGGTCACCGTGTACTCCAGCTCCAGCGAGCATTGCTCGCCGGGGGCCAGGGACTCGGCGCACAGCGCGTTCTCGACGTCGAGCAGCTCGTCGGTGACCACGACGTCGGTCAGCGTCACGTTGCCGGTGTTGGTGACCGTCAGCGTGTACGTGATGACGTCGCCGACCGCGTCCACCGAGTCGACGTCGGCGGACTTGACGATGTCGATCGCCGGGAACTGGTCGCCGGGCACCGTCTCGTCGTCCTCGTCCGTCACCGGCGGGGTCTCACCCGGAGGGTTGCCCGT
This sequence comes from Tessaracoccus lubricantis, assembly GCF_039544535.1. Taxonomy (NCBI): domain Bacteria; kingdom Bacillati; phylum Actinomycetota; class Actinomycetes; order Propionibacteriales; family Propionibacteriaceae; genus Tessaracoccus; species Tessaracoccus lubricantis. The sequence goes on along the minus strand of NZ_BAABLV010000001.1, from coordinate 321 downwards.
CGTCGTGGCGAGGTTGTAGACGCTGCCCGCGTCGACGTCGGCCTGGGTCACGGTGTACTCGAAGACGAGTGCACAGCCTTCCCCGGGCGCCAGCGTCTCCGCGCAGAGGGCAGCCTCCACGCCGAGCAGCTCGTCGGTCACGGTCACGTCGGTGAGCGTCACGTTGCCGGTGTTGGTGACGGTCAGCGTGTAGCTGATCACGTCGCCCGCGGCGTCGTAGGTTTCGACGTCGGCCGTCTTCACCAGGTCGATGGCCGGGGTCTGCACCGCGGTCACGTCCTCCTCGTCGGTGTCGGTCACATCGTCACCCACCGGCGGGGT